>NZ_CAMLDV010000031.1 GCF_946478835.1 uncultured Bdellovibrio sp.
AATTCGAGCCCGGATATCCTTTAAGCTAGCCATTTAGCACCAAATTACTTCTTAGTAGAAGGTTGGAATACAGCTTTAAACTCTTCAAGAGCCGCCAAAAGCGCCTTTTTAGTATCGTCAGCAATCGCTTTTTTCTCAGAAATAGTTTTAAGAATTTCAGAGTGCTTGTTCTTCAAGAACTCGATCATTTCTTTTTCGTATTTCTTAACGTCTGTCTCTGGGTAAGCATCAACAAAACCGTTAGAAGCTGCGAAGATCATCGCGATTTGCTCTTCAACTTTTACAGGAGAGTATTGACCTTGTTTAAGAACTTCAACCAAACGACGACCACGCGCCAACTGTTGTTGAGTTGCTTTATCCAAGTCAGAAGCAAACGCTGCGAAAGCTTCCATCGCGCGGAACTGAGCAAGTTCAAGTTTCATTGAACCGGCAACTTGTTTCATCGCTTTGATTTGAGCTGCACCACCTACGCGCGATACTGATTTACCTACAGAGATCGCTGGACGGATACCTTTATAGAACAAGTCTGATTCAAGGAAGATCTGACCGTCAGTAATAGAGATCACGTTTGTAGGGATGTAAGCAGAGATATCACCCGCTTGAGTCTCGATGATTGGAAGGGCCGTCAATGAACCGCCACCTTTATCAGCAGACAATTTAGATGCACGCTCTAGCAAACGGCTGTGAAGATAGAATACGTCCCCTGGATACGCTTCACGTCCTGGAGGACGGCGAAGAAGCAAGGAAACTTGACGGTAAGCTTGAGCTTGTTTCGTCAAATCATCGTATACGATCAATGCATGTCTGCCAGTATCACGGAAGTATTCAGCCATAGCTGTTCCAGAGTATGCAGCCAAGAATTGAAGTGGAGCTGGGTCAGATGCATTCGCTGCGATAACAGTTGTGTACTCAAGAGCACCAGCTGCACGCAATTTTTCAACTACTAGAGCTACAGTCGATTGTTTTTGACCGATAGCTACGTAGAAGCAATGAACGCCTTGACCTTTTTGATTGATGATAGTGTCAACCGCGATAGCAGTTTTACCAGTTTGACGGTCACCGATGATCAACTCACGTTGGCCACGACCGATTGGTACAAGAGCGTCGATCGCTTTGATACCTGTTTGAAGAGGTTCTTCAACTGGATGACGGTAAACGATACCAGGAGCTTTCAATTCAACGACGCGGCTGTGAGGAGTGTTGATAGCACCACGACCGTCGATTGCGTTTCCAAGAGCGTCAACTACGCGACCAAGAAGAGCTTCACCAACTGGAACTTGAACGATTTTCTTTGTTCTCTTAACAGTGTCGCCTTCTTTAATGTGACGGTCTTCACCGAAGATAACCACGCCCACGTGACCTTCTTCAAGGTTCAATACCATACCGAATACTTCGCCTGGGAACTCAACGAGCTCACCCGCCATTGCATTTTCAAGACCGTAAATACGGGCAACACCGTCCCCTACGGAAAGAACGCTTCCTGTTTCGCTTACTTCAATCTTTTTGTTGTATTGATTGATTTGTTCTTTGAGAACACGACTGATTTCGTCAGCACGAATTTGTGTTTCCATTGTTAGTTGGCTCTCCTGTTTAATTCTTCATTCAATTTTTTCAAGTGCGTATCGATGCTGTCATCGAAAGTCCATCCGCCCACTTGAGCAACAACGCCGCCCAAAAGTTTCGGATCTTGTTCGTAAGTCAATACGATCTTCTTGTTTAAAACCTTATTGATCTTTTGTTCGATCTCTTTTTGCGCATCAGCTGACAGAGGCTGAGCAGAGCGAACCACTCCACGAGTTACACCTTCTTCAAGATCCAAAAGATCTCTGAAAGCATGAGCAACTTGATCGAGGATTTCCAAACGACCTTTTTCACCAAGAAGAACCAATGTATTAAGAACTTCTTCAGAAACCCCTTTACCAGTCAGAGCCGCTTTTACAGCCGCTACTTTTTGGTCTGGAGAAATCATTGGATTAGCAAAATAATTTTTTACAGAGGCATCTTCAGAGAAACCTTTTGCAAGAGTTTGCAATTCAGCAAATGCTTTTGCGTGGATGCCTTTTTGTTTTGTTACAGCAAGAAGGGCCTTCGCGTATCTTTTAGAAACTTCACTTACCATGGCCTACACTCCCACGTTGTTTACGAAATCTTTTTGAAGTTTTTGTTGATCAGCAGAGCCAAGATCTTTCGTCATCACGATGCGAGCGGCTTCCATTGAGTCTTTCAAAAGTTGCGCGCGCAATTCTTTTTGTGCACGTTGAACTTCAAGCTTCGCCGTCAATTCAGCGTCTTCACGAATACGTTTTGTCACGTCTTGAGCTTCATCCATGATTTGTTTTTTCATGTCTTCCGCGTGTGCATGAGCTTTCTTCAAAGCTTCTTCACGAGTGGCATCAAGATTCGAAATCTTTTGTTTGATGTCGACGAATTCTTTTTCTGCTTGCTCACGAGCAAACGCTGATTTTTGAGCCGCTTCAAGGTAAGCCGCTTTTCTTCCAGAGAAGAAAGCAACGATGCTGTCTTTTGTGAAGTACACAAGACCAACAACAAGAATTGTTACGTTGATCAATTGATATAGAACAACTTTAGGAACACCGGCTTCACCGTGTGCAGCACCATGCTCACCACCTGCCGCCATCACAAGCGCAGGAGCCAAGATAATAAATAGATTCAAAAGCAACTTCATGTCTTACTCTCTTATTTTAACAACTTAGTTGTGATCGCCATTGCAACTGCATTTGTTTGAGATTTCAAATCAGCAGATGCTGCTTGAACTGCAGAAGTGATTTTTGTGCGATTGTCTTGAACAAGTTTCTCAGCCTCAGTGCGAGCCTTAGAAACCATCGCTTCATAATCTTTATTAGCTTGAGACTTTGCAGTATCAACAACCGTTTTAATTTGGCTGTTGAGTTCACGAGTTTTAACCTCGTATTCACTGTGCAACTCTACGGATTTATTTTGATATTCAAGAGCGAGATCTTCGCCCCCTTTAGTTCTTCTTTGTCTCTCATCGAGTGCATGCGCATATGGTGCGAATACAACTTTGCTCAAAAAGATCAAAGCGATAGCAAATAGTACGAACTGAAAGGCTGCGGTGGTATTAATACCTAATTGTCCAAAAATGTCCATTTAGTTGAAATCCCTACTAGTTTTTGAGCTTCGGATTTACCTGCTGGGCAATGGACGGTCAAGGCGAATTTCTAGTTGATAATGTTGCTGCCTAAGACTTAGGCATGTAGGACGCACCCTCGAAGACAACTCCTTCATCGATACGTAAACTAGGAGATGTTACTGTGCCTTTAAACACAGCAGGTGGGTGCATGATAACTCTGCGGCGGGCAAAGAGATTTCCCTCAACCCGGCCGGAAATAACAATAGTATCGGCTTCAATTTGGGCGGTCACAGACGCACCCTCATTGATAACGATGGTATCCTTAGTAAAGATTTCCCCCTTAAAGTCTCCGCCGATTTGCACGGTGCCTTCGAAGCTGAGCTTTCCTTCGAAATGCGTCCCCTGGTCAAGAATCGCTGTGACATGACCAGAGAGGAGATCTTCTTGTAATGAGGGAGGAAATGCTACTGCCATCCTTCTTTAAGCCTATCTACTAAATTAGTAAGTTCATCGTCTGAATAGAAATGAATACTGATCTTACCCTTTGAATTGGAATAATCAATGTTCACTTTGGTGCCGAGCATTTTTTGAAGCTCATCGCTTAGACCTGAGATCAGGCGTTGAGTGACATTCGAGTCAAAGCCCGCTGCTTCCTCTTCTTTATCGTCTTGACCTTTTACAACGGCCTGCACCATTTTTTCGAGTTTACGAACAGCAATCTTTTCGTTGATCACTTTTTTCGCGAACTCGATTTGTTTCTTCGGTTCAGGCAAAGCCAAAAGAACTTTTGCATGACCTACAGACAATTCGTTTCCAGAAATCATTTCTTTGATTTCGTTCGGCAAAGAAAGAAGACGAACAGCATTCGCCACTGTCGCACGATCCTTACCTACTTTTTCAGCCACTTGCTGTTGCGACAATTTGAACTCAGAAATAAGGCGTGAATAACCTTCTGCCTCTTCAATCGGATTCAAATCTTCACGTTGAATATTCTCAACAATAGCAAGTTCCAACGCTTGTTTGTCATCGTAACTCTTAAGGATAACTGGAACTTCATGAAGGCCGGCAAGCTGAGCTGCTCTCCAACGACGTTCACCGGCTACGATTTCTAATTTTCCAGAAGTCGTACGACGAGCCACGATCGGCTGAAGAATTCCGTTCTCTTTAATAGACTGAGCCAGCTCTTGAAGAGGCTCTTTATCAAATTGACGGCGCGGCTGGTATTGGCCCGGAGAAAGCTTATCGATTCCTACTTTCCAGATTTTGCTCTCAGGGTCTACGGGAGGGGCGACGGGTGTCGCTTGTTGAGAGCTCGCTGAAACAGTAGGAGCCGATGCTGTATTAACATTATTATTAGTTGCTGCTTGTGAAGGAGCTTTCGTAGGAATTTCCGTCGGAGCTGGTCCACCCAAAAGCGAACCCAATCCACGGCCAAGACCTTTCTTTTTGTTCGAAGATTCAACAGCAAAATCAGACATTTACTTCCCCTTCATAAGCGCTTTGTTGTGTCTGCGGAGCCGCTTCCGTCGTTGTTTTTTGCTCTGAACGAGCCACAACTTCTTTTGCTAGCTCCAAGTATCTAACCGCGCCAACGGATTTGCTGTCGTATTCGAGGATGGATTGACCGTGGCTTGGTGCCTCACTGAGGCGTACATTTCTTGGAATGATGGCGTTAAAAACTTTATCGCCAAAATGATTTTTAATCTCAGTCACAACTTGGTGGCTGAGGTTGTTACGAACGTCAAACATCGTAAGAACGATTCCTTCAATATGTAATTGAGGATTCAAATTCTTTTTGATGAGCCCTGCTGTATTGAGCAACTGACTCAAACCTTCAAGGGCATAGTATTCACATTGAAGAGGCACAAGGAAACTGTCCGCCGCATTCAATGCATTCAAAGTCAAAAGACCCAAAGATGGAGGGCAATCAATCAATACGAAATCATATTGATCAGCCACCGTTGCAATCGCCTGTTTAAGACGATATTCACGCTGCGGCATATCAACAAGCTCAATCTCTGCACCAACAAGGTCAGGATTCGCTGTCGAAATTTTTAGGTTTGGATTCGCCGTATTTTGAGTAGCCTCGGCCAATGTTTTTTCGCCGATGAGTACGTGGTAGCTATTCGAGTCTTGGCTTTCATATCTTTTGATACCCAAGCCGCTTGAAGCGTTACCTTGAGGATCCATATCGATCAAAAGAACTCTTTTTCCGAGAGTAGCCAGCGCTGAGGAGAGGTTTACAGACGTCGTTGTCTTACCAACACCACCTTTTTGGTTAGCTATGCAGATCGTTTTTGCCATTTTTCCTCCTTGAGATTCAAAATTCTGCCTTTTTCGAAAAACTTGCAAGAATAAAGACTAGTTTTTCGCGCCACACCTTATGTTTTTCTCTCAATTTGCCGATGTTCCACGTGGAACAACTATGTTTAGAAGACTACTCAGCGTAACCATCATTCTTTTTGCACTCACAGCATGTAACAAGCCCGATCCACATCCGGAGCTAAAAGATCCTATTTATTCTGATCTAACAGCTTCACTTGCAGCGACTTCTTCAGCCCTTGAGAATGAAAAGAAAACTCTCGCGGGTCACGAGCAGACTTTAAAAGATGTCGTTCCTCAAACAGGACAAATCAAATACGCACAAAAGCGTGTCGATGAATCAAAAGCCAAAATCATTCGCCTCGAACAAGAAAAACAGTATTTAGAACTGAAAATTGAAGCCCGTAAAAAGCTATCTAAGAAATCCTATATGCAGGCCTTCAAAAAGGGCGAAACATGGCCCGATCCCAAAGAGTGGGAGTCCTATCAGACCGAAAAAAAGCTCCGAAATGCCAAAAAAGCCTGGGATGTTAAAGAACGCATGAAAGAAACAGGTTTTGGGCAAGAAAAAACCCCCGCACCGCCGGCCGGGGGTCATGAATGATGTTCCACGTGGAACATTAGGCAATTTTGTCTGTTTTCACTACCGCAAACTTCACAGCACCCACAGGAAGTTTGTATTCCCCCACAAGCGAAGGGCTCCAAATAGAACAAAGCTGTGTCGGAATCTCTCCTACTTCAATGCCCCACTCTTCTCCCTTAAGATGATAGAAAATACCACCTTTAGCGACAGTCTTGCGTGCAAGCATAATCGCCTTGGAGATGGAAGCAAGTCCTCGAGCCATCACAAATTTAAGTGAACCGTCAGGAAAAGCATCGGCATTTTTATTTTCGACAGTCACATTCTTAAGATCGAGGATTCCTGCCATATGACGGAGGAACTCGCACTTCTTCTGATCGACTTCGACTAAAACCACCTGCACTTGCGGATATAGAATGGCGAAAACCAAACCCGGAAATCCATTGCCGCTTCCAAGATCGTAAATCTTGTCGATAGAAGGATTTGATTTGTAAATCGTGCGAGAAGCCAGAATCGAATCCGCAAAGTGAAGGGCATCAGCCACAAAAACAGTTTTTGGGGTGATGAGATTCACTGTGCGGTTAAATTTGATCAAATCTTCGTGATAGGTCTTAAGTCGAGTCTTGACCTCAGGACTTAGATCCGGGAACCACTCATCAATGCGGTAGAATATTATCGGCGCTTCCTGTTCCTTGTTGTCCTTCAAGCCCCATCTCCTTGATTTTTTTGTGACCTTTAAGATGGATCATTATAGCCTGAATTGCAGAAGGATTAACACCACTGATGCGTTGAGCTTGGCCTAAGGTACGTGGCTTAACGCGTTGCAGCTTATCTCTCTCTTCATTAGAAAGACCTCGGATATCTGCATAAATAAGATCTTCCGGAAGCACCATTTCTTCCAATCTTTTGGATTGATTGATGAGTTCCATCTGTCTTTTCACGTAGCCCGAGTACTTCACTTCAATTTCAACAGGTTCATTGATATTTGGATCCGCATCGACTGCGAATTTAAACATCTCTAAATGTGAACAAGAAATTTCAGGTCGGCGCAGCAACTCTTCGAATGTTAAAGACTTTGTTAATTCTGGAGTCGGAATTGTCGCGAGCAACTCTTGCACATCTTTTGTTGGATAAATCTTTTCTGTGCGCAGTCTTTCAAGCAAGTTTTTACGTTTCGCCTGAAGGTTCGCAAGAATTTCCATTGAAGCTTCAGAGACAATACCAATTCTTTGCGCGATAGCACCTAACCTGTCGATAGTATTATCTTCTCGCAAAACCAAACGGTGTTCTGCGCGAGACGTGAACATGCGATAAGGTTCGCGAGTTCCTTTTGTCACAAGATCATCAATCAACACACCAATATAGGCTTCATCGCGACCCAAGATAAATTCATCACGACCTAAAATACTGTGAGCTGCATTTACTCCGGCGACAAAACCTTGAGCAGCCGCTTCTTCATAACCAGAAGTTCCGTTGATCTGTCCCGCCAAGAAAAGCTGACGAATCGTTCTTGTTTCTAAGCGATGCCAGATTTGTGTCGGCTCAATATAGTCATACTCAACGGCATAACCGTAACGAACGACTTTTACGTTCTCAAGGCCCGGAATTGTTTTTAGAAATTGATCCTGAACTTCTTCCGGCAAACTTGTCGAAATACCCTGAAGATAAATCAAGTCGGTGTTAAGGCCTTCAGGTTCCAAAAAAGTTTGATGACTTGTTTTATCAGCAAAGCGAGTGATCTTATCTTCAATCGAAGGGCAATACCGAGGACCCGTGCCTTCAATGATCCCGCAAAACATGGGTGATTTATCTAAGTTGTTACGAATAATCTCATGCGTTTCTTCTGACGTGCGAGTGAGATAACAAAGAACTTGCGGAAGTTTTAACTTCTCAGAGGAACGATAGCTAAAAGGATAAACCTTTTCGTCGCCACCTTGAGGAATTGTCTTTGACCAATCAATGCTGTCTTTATGAAGACGCGCCGGAGTTCCCGTTTTTAATCTTTTTACTTCAAAACCAAATTGCGCCAATTGATCTGACAAACCGATCGAAGGTTTGTCACCCACGCGGCCACCCGCCTCCTGGCGAAGACCGATGTGCATAACACCGTTCATGAAAGTGCCGGTTGTGATAACTGTCGCTTTTGCGAAAACTTCTGAACCATCTTGAAGAACCACACCCACGCACAGATCTTTTTCTAAGATCAGACGTTTTACTTCGCCCTCTAGCAAATCTAGGTTCGGCTGATTTTTAAGAGCGTCCGTTTGAAATTGCGAATAAAGATGTTTATCGTTTTGCACGCGAGTGCCGCGAACCGCGGGACCCTTGGAAGAATTTAAGCGTTTATATTGAATGCAAGTTTCATCGGCCGCAATACCCATTTGTCCGCCGAGCACATCGATTTCACGAACCATGTGGCCTTTAGCAAGTCCACCGATGGAAGGGTTGCAACTCATGTAAGCAATACGATTGATATTTGAAGTCACCATCAAAGTTTGAAGGCCCAGACGAGCGGATGCCAAACAAGCTTCCACGCCTGCATGTCCTGCCCCGACGACAATCACATCATACTTTTTTGTGTTCATATTACTTCCCGATACAAAACTCTTTAAAAACACGATCCATGATTTGATCATCGAATCGTTTGCCCAAAGTTTCTTGGATAGCGATCAAGGCTTCTTTGAATTCAATAGCTAAGAATTCTTCACCCAATCCATCTTCCACAACAGACTTTGAACGACGTGTGTTCTCAAGAGCTCGCGTAAGGTTTTCAAGATGACGAGAGTTGGAAATAAGAACGGTATTTTCCAACTGCAAATCGCCGAATTCCTTCACTAGATCTTCAAGGACACGAGAACGCACCTTTTTATCAAGAGCGCTCACAAAGAACACTCTTCTTTTACGGAAGCTCTCTAAGTCCCCGATTTTTTGGAAAAATTTACTGTTTTGTAAAGCCTCTTCAACAGCGAAAACCTCAGGAGTTTGAGGTAAACGGTCTGTCTTATTGGCTAATATATACGTTTTCTGTGGGTCTAAACCGTCTAAAATCGCGATTTCTTCAGCAGAAAGACCCTTTTCCACGTCAAAAACGAAGAAAACAAAGTCCGATTCCCCCGTCGCTTCACGGCTTTTTTGAATCCCGATTTTTTCAACCAGATCTGACACAGATTCACGAAGACCGGCCGTATCTAAGAATGTGAACTTCACACCCTTAAAACTTGTGTCCCCGTGGATCACATCGCGAGTGGTTCCTGGGATGTCCGTGACGATGGCTCTTTCATCTTCTAAGAATAAATTCAGAAGACTCGATTTACCTACATTCGGAAGGCCTGTGAGAACCACGCGGAAACCGTCTTTCAAAAGACGACCCACTTTAAAAGTTCCAACTAATTCTTCCAGGCTTTTCTCGATTTTATCGAGACGATTTAAAACGATGTCGTTTTCAACAACCTTGATTCCTTCTGTTGAAAAATCAATGCCGGCTTCAGCATGAGCTAAAATCCAAGTCATATCATTTTCAATGTCTTCCAATTTTTGAGAGACGGAACCCTTCAGCTGGCGAAGAGCGAGCTTTGCAGCTTGCTGACTTTGACTTTCAATCAATGAAAGAACACTTTCAGCCTGGACAAGGTCTAACTTTCCATTCATGAACGCACGATAAGTAAACTCACCGCGATCGGCGGGACGCGCTCCTAATTGAACAAGCTGATGCAAAATACTCTGACAAATCACAGGACTTCCGTGACAAGAAATCTCGATGACTTCTTCTCCGGTAAAAGATTTTCCGTGCTTAAAGTACGTTGCTAAAACTTCGTCAATTTCATCGTGCGACGAAAGATCTTTCAGAGATCCAAAGTACGCCCTATGAGATTCAGGATGTTCAGGCAAAAATTTGCAGATTTGTGAAACGAAAGAGAGAGTTTTTGGACCACTCACTCTGATAACAGAGATTCCACCCACTCCGTGAGGAGTGGAGACCGCACAAATAGTGTCTTGATCACGATCTCCACGATACATAGTAACTTTCCTTATAAGCTCCGTTTGGGAGCTGCTCCAGTTCCGGGCCTCGCGGCCCTTCACACTGCCCGCGTGCGCGGCCTAATCGTTCGACATTGTCTCTTCGGAAGCGTTTCCTTGAGATTGTCCTTTTGCTGGATAAATTTTGATTTTCTTGTAAAGGCCATCACCTAGTGAGCGGCTTTTTACGCGTGGATCTTTTGCCAAATATTGGTGAACAACTTTGCGATCTTTTGGAGGCAAAGCACGGTAGTACACAGACTTACCTTGTTCGATGCAAATGGCTTTTAGATTTTCTGCGCGCTCAATCAAAGCATTTGCAGATTCATCGCGGTAGCCACCGCAATCCACTGTGACGTTTGTTTTGTCATCTGGGAAATTGTGTTGGATTACGCGTTTTAGGAAAAGTTGGAAAGCATCCAACATTTGACCTTTTTTATCTTTCAAGATCTCTTCGTCAGCACCGTTGAACTCAACAGCCAAAGTTGCGCTTCCGTCTTCTTCTTTCTCTGTTTTGATATCGAAAGTAAGGTCGAATTGCGCTTTCTCGATGATCCCCTCTAAGGTCTTTTGAACAAGTGCTTCTACTTCACTATTAGCACCCTTGCTTTTCCCCCCGAAAAGCTTACTGAAAAAACCCATGTTACCTCCTAGGTATTAAAATTAAATCAAACTCTGGAGTCTTTTATAAAACCGGAACAAGTCCAGCTTGCGCGTCACAGGCGCTCCAGCATCCTGCGCTCACGCGCACACTGCCCGCGTGGTGGCTTAAGCTTTCGCTGCCTTCACTGGTACAGACGGCTTTCTTTCTCTCATGATCAAGTATTGTTGAATGATACCGAACAAAGTGCTCACAACCATGTAAAGTGTAAGACCTGATGGCAATTGCAACATGAACAATGAGAAGACCACTGGCAAGAACGCCATGATTTTTGCTTGTGTAGGATCCATTGTTGATGGAGTGATCTTTTGTTGGATGAACATGAAGACCGCCATCAAGATTGGCAATACATAGAATGGATCGTGTGCGCTCAAATCATGGATCCAACCCGCAAATGGCGAATTGTAAAGTTCAATACTAGAACCGATCACACGGTAGAGAGCGAAAAACACTGGAATCTGAAGCAACATTGGAAGGCAGCCGCCCACCGGGTTTGCTCCGTTTTGCTTCATCACAGCCATCATCTCTTGATTCAAACGCATTGGATCGTCTTTGTACTTTTCACGCAAAGACTGGATGATGGGTTGAACCTTTTGCATCGCTTTCATTGATTTGAAAGACATGATGTTGAAAGGAAGAACGCAAAGACGAACAAGAAGAGTCAACATGATGATTGCAAGACCCCAGTTGCCAACAACAGAGTGGCAGGCCTTCATCACGTACAACAATGGTCTTGCGATAAATCCAAAGAAACCAAAGTCGATGATGTTCGCTAGTTCCGGATCAACAGCTTTCAAAGCGTCGATTGATTTAGGACCAGCATACAAAACTTCAGAGAAATTCATCTCTGGTTTTACTTGCACTGGTTTATAAACCAACTCAGCCAAAGCTGTTTTATCATTCACAGACGAAGCGACTTTAACATCAGGAATGATGTCTGATTTATCAAGAATCGCAGCTGCGAAATATTGAGAGCTGACAGAAAGGATCGAAGTCGACGTGAAGTCTTTAGAAATGTTTTCTTTAGCACCGCTAAAGTTCACAGTTTCATGCTTTCCACCGTTATGAATCACGAAGAAGTCTTGGTGTTCGTAAGATGGGAAGAAAATAGAAGAAGAGCCTTTTACGTGGATCTTCTCTGGAATCATCAAAGAGAAACCTTTTTTGAATTCCTCTGTTGGGTTTGTCACCGTCACCGTGTTTGTGAAAGAAGAATTTTCCGCATTAAACTTCAATTCTCTTTTTACAACCGTTTCACCAACCTGAGCTGTTCCGACAAAGTGACCTGGAGCTTGCTCAGTCACGTTGAAAAGAAGAGGTTTTACGTCTCCTGCCCAACGCATTTCAAAAAGACCATCAATATCGGAAGCACCGAGCTTGATATTGTTCTTTTCTTTATCTTGGTAGTTATTCACGGTGAAGTTTTTAAGACCCATTCCGCGATTTGTAAGAGTGAAAGAAACTTTGTCGTTAGAAAAATTGAAGCTTTGTTCTTGAGCAGCCGGAGCAGAAGCAACTTCAGAAGATTTTGTCTCGATTGGACTTGAAGCGGCTGCAGGATTCGCAGCATCGGTTGCCGGTGTTGTTTGAGTTTGCGCGTCTTTTGGTTTGTTGTAGTTAGGATATTTTTTTCCTAAGTACGTCTGCCATCCGAAATAAATGAGGGCGACCGCAGCCACAGCAATAATAGTTTTCGGATCAAAGAAGGATGGGTTGTCATTCTTTTGTTGCATCGATTTTCCCTCCAGGGACCGGATCATAGCCATAAGGCCCACCCGGACGACATTTGCATACTCTTTTGGTGATTAACCACAGAGCTTTATGTGTGTGATGAGTTTTGATAGCTTCAACAGCGTAGGCAGAACAACTGGGTTCAAAGCGACAAGAACCACCTAAATGAGTAGTCCCCAAGGTTCGGTAAGCCGCCACGAAAAACATAAGAACAGTCTTAAATGTTTTTTCGTAGAACTTCCAAACCCCGATCCAAAGCTTTGACAAATTCCTCATGCGCGAGGCCTTTGTAAAAGTTGGCATCCATAGGTTTAAAGATGATGTTGATGTCGGCTTCAATAGTTTTTCCCGCCACTAGAGAAGCCCTAAAATATTCTCGCACCCAACGTTTAAGTTTGTTTCGAACAACAGCCGAGCCGATTTTTCGACTTGCCGTTATCCCAAAACGCAACTGACCTACAGAGTTCTTCTGATAATTCAGAAGCAACCATTTTGTAGGCCAATATCTTTTTCCCGTTTGTTTTAGAGAGAGAAATTCAGAGCTTCGCTTGATTACGTGTGGAGAACTATTTTCCACCTGTAGAAACCGTCAAACGCTTTCTTCCTTTAGCGCGACGACGATTAAGAACTTCTTGGCCAGCTTTTGTAGCCATACGAGCGCGGAAACCGTGTGTAGTTTTACGACGTTTATTTGATGGTTGGTATGTACGTTTCATTACTCTTCTCCCCGGAATGTTTTTACGACGCTAAATGACGTCAGTGACACCTATATATGTATCCCCACAAAGTTGTTCACAACTAGATACGTGGGGCACTAATAAAGCACGTTGCGGCAAGAAGGTCAACTGTTGAAAACTTCAGCTCCCCTTGTTAAGAGGACCCTGCACTTGAGGGGAATCTGGTGGAATTAAACTCGTCTTTTTGGACACTTATCAAAACTAAGATGAAAAGCAGGAACGATAACAACAAGTTATTGGATACCTGGCTTGATCCGATTGAATACGTAAGTACATCGGGAAGCATTGAACGCCCTCGTTTAATACTTGGGGTCCCAAATGCTTTACATCAGTATTTCGTGATTGAGAACCTTCAGGATAAGATTTACACAGAGATTTCAGATACTTACGGAAAACCGTTCGAGGTTGAGTTTAGTATTACGGGCAACAAAGTAAATACCCACATCGAAACTTCATCGACTCAAGATGAGACATTGGGTGGCACTGAAATCCTCCAGGCGCAATTAGCTCGTGCTCAGAGTACTCAGACTACTCAACCAAGGTCTGGGGGGCCGGATACTCTTAATTCAGAACTCACTTTTTCGACCTTCGTCGTGGGTAAAAACTCTGAATTTGCACATGCCGCCTGCTACAATGTCGCGAGAAATCCGGGTGCTGACGATTACAATCCTCTCTATATATATGGACCGGTTGGGATGGGTAAAACGCATCTTTTGCACGCCGCTGGAAACCATATTCGTGATCAATATCAGCAACTTAGAATTACCTATATTTCGGCTGAACGCTTTATGAATGAATGTATCTCGGCGATTCGTCGTCATGAGATGGATAAGTTCCGCCAGAAATACCGCGAAAACTCCGACATCCTTTTAGTGGATGACGTGCAGTTCATCGCACGTGGTGAAGCTGTTCAAGAAGAGTTTTTCCACACGATCAATAGTTTCATTGATAGCCGTAAGCAGGTTATCTTGGCGAGTGATCGTATGCCGAAGGATATTCACGGCCTTGAAGACCGCAGTCGCACCCGCCTGGAGCGTGGACTTATTGCGGATATCACAATGCCGGATTTAGAAACGCGTATTGCAATTCTTCGTTATAAGGCTGAGAAATTTAATGTGCGTCTTCCTGAAGACGTCGCTAATTACATCGCCAGAATATCCAAAAGATCGATCAGAGAGCTTGAAGGCAACCTTAAGAAGGTGAAGATGTTCTCTGAACTTCAAGGTCTTCCGATTGATTATGAGCTTGTGAAACGCATTCTTTCGCATCATGAAACTCAATCCACGATTTCTGTGGAAGAGATCATGAAGATCGTGGCGGACCACTATAAAGTGCGCGTTTTGGATCTTAAATCCTCTACTCGCGCGAAGCCGATTGTCGTTCCACGTCAAATTGCGATGTACTTAATTAAGAAGTTTCTCGATAAATCTCTCGTGGATATCGGGAAGGCTTTTGGCGGAAAAGATCACACAACAGTGATGAATGCGCTTGAGAGGGTTAAGAATCTACAGGCGACGGATCAAGATATCTCTAAAGATATCGAAGATTTAGAAACAAGGATCCACAATATCACAGGTGTGTGAATGTGGACTGTGGAAAGAGTTGTGGAAGAGTTTGGGGCTCACAATGTGGATAGAAGTTACCCCCAAATTCAAGGCACTTTCTGCGAGTTTGTACAGAGTCCTTATCCACAACTGTTTTTTAGTGTTTACAGGCATTTAAGAGATTTGTTAGGTTTTCCACGCCCCTACTACTACTACTAGTATTTATATATATAAGTAATAGTTAATAAGAGAGGGGTAAGAATCCAGTAAAAGGGGTTTTCATGAAACTTGAAATTGATAAGAGAGATTTATTAAGCCTTATCGGAAAAACTCAGAACATCGTTGAGAAGCGCAATACAATGCCCATCCTCATCAATGTACTTTTAGAAGCGGATTCAAACTCTCTCAAAGTTTTCGCAACAGATTTGGAAGTCAGCCTTACTGATCAAATCAAAGCGCAAGTTCATCAAGCAGGAAAAGTAGCGGTCAGTGCTAAAAGTCTTTTTGATATCGCGAAGGAACTTTCTGAAGGTCCAATCACTTTAATCAAAAAAGACAATAACTGGCTGGAGATCAAACAAGGGAAGTACACATCTAAAATTGTGGGCATCTCTGCTGAAGAATATCCCATCTTTCCGACTTACAACTCTCAAGCGTTCATCACTATTTCAGCTCAAGTGTTGAAAGAGATGATTGATAAAACGATTTACTCTGTATCCAACGATGAAACTCGTTACCATTTAAACGGTGTCTTCTTTGAGTTGAACTCTCAAGGCGGATTTAAAATGGTGGCAACAGATGGTCACCGTATGAGTCTTGTGAATAAACCTTCTTCAGAGGTGAAAGTAAACGCCACTCAAGGTGTGATCATTCCTCGTAAAGGTCTTCACGAAATTAAGAAAATTCTTGAGAGCATTGATGGCTCTGTGGAAATCGCAATTGAAGGTTCTCAATTCGTACTTAAACATTCATCAACAATTTTGATGATTCGTTTGATCGAAGGAAAGTATCCGAATTATCAACAGTTTATTCCACAGAAGCTGACGCAAAAAGTGATGATCTCTAGAGAAGCGTTTTTGACTTCACTCAAACGTGTATCACTTTTGGCGAATGCAAAATCAAAAGCGGTTCTTTTGAATCTTTCAAACGGCCGTATGGAAATTTCTTCGAACAATCCTGAACTGGGTGATGCGAAAGAAGAAATCGAAGTTGAGTATTCAGGTAATGAAATCAAAATTGGTTTCAATGCAAAATACATCACGGATATTTTGACGAGCATAAATCAAGACAAAATTGATTTTGAATTGAACGATCATCTTTCTCCGGGACTTATGAGACCTCACAACGATGCAAGCTACACTTGCGTTGTGATGCCAATGAGAATCTGATGATCTTTGAAAGACTTCGTCTTGTTAATTTTCGAAATTATCGGGACGTAGTCATTCCCTTCTCTCCGCGAGTGAATGTTTTCGTCGGAGAGAACGGCCAAGGTAAAACAAATCTCCTTGAAGCCATGTATCTGATCTCTCAAGGAGATTCCTTTCGCTACTCTGACAATCGCACTCTGATCAACTCCAATAATCAAGAAGCGCTTATTCAAGCTTTGATTACTCAGAATGATCTTCACTACAAACTAAAACTCGGTCTTTCAAAAAGTCGCAAAGTTTTAACTCTCAACGAAAAACGTGTGAGCTCCACCGATATTCGAAAAATATTTGCGAGCGTCGTGTTTAGTCCTGAAAGCCTTTCTTCGATCAAAGAAGGTGCCGATCACCGCCGTGAATTGGTTGATGAGTTGCTGATTACTTTTGATCGAAAAAATGCGGATCTGATCGCGGATTATAGGAAATCTCTGAAAACGCGTAACAAGATCCTTAAAAACTATTTGGAAGGTCTGAACGACAAAGTAGTCACGGAAAACCTTTTGGAGGCTCTAAACCCCCAATTCTTGCGTTTAGGAGCCGATTTAGCATACGCCCGCATCGCCGCATTGGCTGGGCTTTCCAAAGAGTTTAATAATGCCATGCAATACATTTCTGGCAATTCGTCTGTGGATATCTCGGTGGAATATGTGATTTCCGATCAAAATGCGGTGAGTTTTTCACGAGAAGAAGTCTATTTTGCACTTCAAAAACGCGTTCAAGAACTGCATGATGCGGAGCTCTCTTCAGGTTCCAGTCTAGTGGGTCCTCATAAGCACGATATTGTGTTTCTATATGGGCAAAAAGACTCAAGATTTTATTGTAGCCAAGGGCAGCAAAGAGCCATCATATTGTCTTTCAAAATGGCCCAAATAATGTATCATAGGAAGGCTCACGGAACCTATCCCGTGCTGATGCTAGATGATGTTTTATCTGAGCTTGATAAAGCCAAAAGAGATGCCTTGATTACGTTCTTACACGAGATCAATACGCAGATTTTTGTGACAACCACAGATTTCACATTGCCTGAGTCATTCAGCCTCGATCAGCTTTCCGTGTTGCGCATTAAGGATGGTCACATCCTTGATTAACGCAGCTTTAGTTTTCGCTAAAGCTCGCTAGCTAGTGAGGGGTACCCAGTGTCAGTTGAAGAACAAAAAACATATTCCGCCGATTCGATTCAGGTTCTTGAGGGACTTGAAGCCGTTCGCAAACGCCCAGGGATGTATATCGGTGATACAGGTTTCAAAGGTTATCACCACCTTGTGTATGAGATTGTGGATAACTCGGTAGACGAACATCTTGCCGGTTACTGCAAATCAATCAAAGTTTCTATCAATGCCGATGAATCCATCACTGTCGAAGACGACGGTCGTGGTATTCCTGTGGCTGTTCAAAAACAAACTGGAAAATCAGCTCTTGAACTTGTTATGACCGTTCTTCACGCCGGAGGTAAATTCGACGGTGGCGGTTACAAAGTTTCCGGTGGTTTGCACGGTGTGGGTGCGTCTGTTGTGAATGCGCTTTCAACTCGTGTGAATGTCGAAGTTCAACGTGATGGCTATTTCTGGAGACAAAACTACGAGCGTGGAAAAATCCTAGCTCCTGTTGAACAAGGGGAAGCGTCTTCAAAAACAGGAACAAAAGTAACTTTCAAACCAGATCGTGAAATCTTCAAAGACGAAACAGTTATTTACGATTTCAACACTCTGGCAAATCGTTTCCGTGAATTGGCTTTCTTAAATGCAGGCCTTCATATTTCGCTGACGGATGAGCGCACTGGAAAAAAACAAGATTTCCAATACGCTGAAGGTGTTGCTGAGTTCGTGAAGTACATGAACCAATCTAAAAAATCTCTTCACAACGAAGTTGTTTATTTCAAAGGCGAAAAAGACAATGTCGATGTTGAGATCGCGATGCAGTGGAATGATTCTTACTCTGAATCTATTTTCACATACTGTAACAACATCAACACTCATGAAGGTGGTACTCACCTTGTGGGTTTCCGCGCGGCTTTAACTCGTACGACAAATGCGTATGCGACTGAAAAAAATCTTTTGAAAGATTTAAAAACAAACCTTGAGGGTGAAGACATCCGTGAAGGTTTGGCAGCCGTTATCTCTGTGAAAGTTCGTGAGCCGCAATTCGAAGGACAAACGAAAACGAAACTCGGTAACGCCGAAGTTAAAGGTATCGTTGAGTCCATGGTGAATGAAAAACTTGCGGACTGGATGGATCGCAACCCATCTGTTTCAAAAAATATTATTTCGAAGTGCGTGGAATCAGCTCGTGCGCGTGAGGCGGCTCGTAAAGCTCGTGATCTCACTCGCCGTAAGACTGCTTTAGATGGCGGATCTTTGCCAGGTAAAATGGCGGACTGCCAAGAACGTGATCCGGCACTTTGTGAATTGTACCTGGTGGAGGGAGACTCTGCCGGTGGTTCCGCGAAACAAGGTCGCGATCGTCGCACGCAAGCGATTTTGCCTTTGAAAGGTAAAATCCTAAACGTAGAAAAAGCGCGCTTTGATAAAATTATTTCTTCTGAAGAGATCAAAGTGATCATCTCAGCACTTGGCACTGGAATCGGTAAAGACAATGTGAACGTGGATAAAATCCGTTATCACAAAATCATTATCATGACCGATGCCGACGTCGATGGATCGCACATCATGACTCTGCTTTTGACATTCTTCTACCGTCAAATGCCGGAAGTTCTTGAGCGTGGTTATGTGTATATTGCGCAACCACCTCTTTATCGCGCGAAAAAAGGCAAAGAAGAAACTTACTTGAAAGATGAAGCGGCGTTGACCGAGTATCTTTTGAGTTCTGGTCTTGGAAACTTCAAAATCAAAGGCAAAGAAAGCTTGAAAGAGGCGGATCTTCGTCAGCTGATTTTGAACATTCAAAAATTCAACAACCTTCTTCGTGTTTCTTCCAAAAAATACGACAAAGACGTTTTGTATTTCCTACTTAGCAAAGTGGGAGACTTCGAATCTCTTGTGGCTGATGAAAAGAAAATGGAAGCAGCTCTTAAAGATTTGGGTGCTTGGATTAATTCAGATCCAAAACTTGGAATCACAGAATACAAAGGCGAAGTTAAGAAAGATGAAAACGGCAAACCTTATGCTGACATCTACACAGTTCGCTATGCAGATCGCATGATGACTAAATTCGGTGCTGAGAACCTTCGTTCTTCAGAAATCATCGAGCTTCGTAAGATCTGGGCTGAAATCCAAGCAATCAGCACATTGCCACTCACGATCCTTGAAGGCGAAACGGAAGTTCCTTTTGAAAGTTACAATGATTTCTACACACACGTGATGGAATCTACGAAAAAAGGAATCTACATCCAACGCTATAAGGGATTGGGAGAGATGAATCCGGAGCAGTTGTGGGACACAACTCTCAATAAAGAAAACAGAACTCTTTTGAAAGTGACTATCGACGACGCTGTTGCGGCCGATGAAACTTTCTCGATTCTGATGGGTGAAATGGTTGAGCCTCGTCGTCAATTTATCCACGACAATGCTCTTCTTGCCCGTTCTTTGGATGTTTAATTTTTAGTTTTTTAAGTTGGTGATTTATTATGGAAAATAATCAAGATGAAAAGGGTGTAACCCGCGTCGATATTAGTAAGGAAATGCGTGGAGCATACCTTCAATACTCGATGTCCGTAATCGTAGGCCGTGCTCTTCCTGACGTGCGTGATGGTTTGAAACCTGTGCACCGTCGCGTTCTTTTCGCTCAAAATGAAATGAACAACCGCCACAACAGACCGTACTTGAAGTCGGCTCGTGTGGTCGGGGATGTCATCGGTAAATACCATCCTCACGGTGACGCTTCTGTTTACGATACGATGGTTCGTATGGCGCAAGATTTCTCTTTGCGCTACCCGCTTGAGGATGGACAAGGAAACTTCGGTTCTATCGACGGTGATAACCCGGCAGCCATGCGTTACACGGAAATCCGTTTAACAAATTTGGCCGAAGAACTTCTGAACGATCTTGAAAAAGAGACTGTTTCATTTGGTCCGAACTACGATGACTCTCTTCAAATTCCAACAGTTCTTCCTGCGAAATTCCCGAATCTTTTGGTGAATGGTTCCGCGGGTATCGCCGTTGGTATGGCGACGAATATTCCTCCGCACAACTTGGGCGAAGTGATCGATGGCTGCGTGCACTTGATCAACAACCCTGACTGTCAGCTTGAAGATCTCATGCAACATATCAAGGGCCCTGACTTCCCGTCTTACGGCGTGATCGCAGGTCGCGAAGGTATCTTGCAAGCTTACAAAAAAGGCCGCGGCATCATTTCTTTGAAAGCCGTTGCTGAAATTGTTCAGGTTAAAGACCGTGAAGAAATCATCGTTACGGAGATTCCGTATCAGGTGAATAAAGCAAAATTGATCGAATCGATTGCGGACCTGGTTCGTGACAAACAAATCGAAGGTATCTCTGATATCCGCGATGAGTCTTCACGTGAAGGTATGCGTATCGTGATTCAACTAAAACGTGGTGAAAATGCCAGCGTGATTTTGAATCGCCTTTATAAATTCACTCAAATGCAAACGTCTCTTGGTATCATCATGCTTGCGCTTGATGCGAAAAACCAACCGGTGACATTTGATTTGAAAGGCATGCTTGAGGCTTTCGTTGATCACCGTCGTGACGTTGTTACGAAACGTTGTATCTTCGAACTTAAGAAAGCCCAAGAACGTGCGCACATCTTGGAAGGTTTGAAAAAAGCTCTCGATCATATCGAAGAGGTTATTAAAACAATCCGTGCTTCTAAAGAGGCCAATGCCGCTCGCGAAGCTTTGATGTCGAAATTTGAATTCTCTGAAAAACAAGCGGTTGCGATCCTTGAAATGCGTTTGCAACGTTTGACAGGTTTAGAGCGTGATAAAATCATCGCTGAACTTGCAGAACTCATGAAACAAATCGACTGGTTGAAATTCGTTCTTTCAGACGTTCGTGAAATCTACAAAATTATCGTAGGCGAACTTGAAGACATTAAAAAACGTTACGCAGATCCTCGTCGCACGCAAATCCAAGGAAGCCTTGATGATATCGAAGATGAAGATTTGATCGCTGATGAAGACATGGTTGTGACTGTCACAAACACAGGTCTTATCAAGCGCATGCCGACAGCTGAATACCGCGTGCAAAAACGTGGCGGTAAAGGTCTGAAAGGCATGGAGACGAAAGAAGAAGACTACGTCACGGATTTATTCTCTGCCAGCACAAAAACAATGCTTCTTGTCTTTACGGACAAGGGTAAAGTTTACTGGTGTAAAGTTCATAAACTTCCTCTAGGAAGCAGAACTTCAAAAGGAAAATCACTCGCGAACGTGGTTCAGCTTTCTAGTGGTGAAAGCGTTCGTGCGATTCTGCCGGTGGATGAGTTTAGCGAAAACAAATACGTTGTGATGCTCACTGAAAAAGGGATCATCAAAAAAACGTCGTTGGATTCATTCGCAAATCCAAGAACCGCAGGTATCATCGCTTTAACCACAGATCTTGAAGACGGCGTTATCGACGTGAAGATCTCTGACGGCCAAAGTGATATCTTCATCGCAACCAAAGAAGGTATGTCGATTCGTTTCAACGAAGAAGACGTGCGTGGAATGGGTCGTACAGCTCGCGGCGTGAAAGCTATCACTCTTGCGAAAGACGACGTTGTTGTGGCGATGGAAGTTCTTGAGAAGAACACAAAAGACACTATCTTGATGGTGACTTCAAAAGGTTACGGAAAACGTTCTGAAGTTGAAGAGTACCGCATCCAATCTCGTGGCGGTGTGGGTATCATCACTCAGAAAACGACAGATAAGGTCGGCGTTGTTATCGGTACGAAAAAAGTTTCTGAAAAAATGGAACTGATTCTTTCGACAGATAAAGGACAAGTGATCCGCATGAAAGTGACGGACATCTCTGTTCTAGGACGTAACACTCAAGGTGTTCGTTTGATTAACATCGATGAAAAAGAAGAAACAGTGACAGGTGTTGCGGTGGTTGAAGAGGATGAATCTCCTGAAGAAACACCGGCAGCAGCGGCTCCTCCAGCAGGAGTCACTCACTAAGATGATCAGAGTTTTTCTGGTTGCCTTAGTGCTGGCACTCACCGCCTGCTCTTCCCAAGAGGAGGCGGATTATAAGCAAGCACAAAAAGAAATAGCTCAGGAGCACTACCGAATTGCCCTGAGCTATCTCGATAAAGTCATTAAAAGAAACAATCCGACAAAGTATCCTCTGGAAGCCGCTCGCGAAGCTGCTCGTATTTCTTTTTTTGAAATCAAGGATTTTAATAAGGCGATTGAGTATCATCATTTTATCGTTTTGCATTCACCTGACGAAAAAGAGCGTCTGGAGTCGCAAAAACAAATCGCTGCCATTTACTTTAATAATCTTCAGAACTATCAAGAATCGATTGTTGAATACAGTAAACTTCAGCAGATGCCTCACACGGATTTAGAAGCTGCTCAGTACAAAATGAACGTGGCGCGTGCTCAGTATTACCAAAATAATTTTTTCCAAGCGGAATCAGAAATCGACTCGTTGTTAAAACTTAAAGGTGATGACAACACTCGCTTTAGTGCTTTGATGCTTAAAGGAAATATCTTAGTGGCGCGCAAAGATTTCGCGAAGGCCGCTGAGATATTTAAAAACCTCATTCAGAATTTCCCAGAGAAGGCCATTCAGGAAAACGTCGCTCTGACTTTGGCCGTTTGTTATGAAGAAAATTTTGATTTCAAAAGTGCGATTGCGATTTTGGAGCAATATAAAAGTAAATACAGTCCGCCGGAATATATAGAACTTCGTATTAAGCGACTTCAAGAGCGCATGAAAAATGCGCCCGGAGCGAAAGGCTTTAGGAAGTAATGAAAAAGTATATAATTTTTGCATCCATCGGCTTTGAACTTGTCGGTTTGATCTTAGGGTGTTTTTACCTAGGGCAATTCCTTGATCAAAAATATCAAACGAAGGGTCTCATTTTTGTGGGTCTCACGTTTGCGGCTTTGATTGGGTGGCTGTGGAGAGTAATTTGGCTTCTTCGCAGAATGCAAAAAGAAGACGAAAAAGAAGAAGCGGGCTCTAAAAAATCCGACCGATAAAATGAAAATAGTTCTTACCGTTCAAGCTCTCACTACAATCCTGGGTGGCCTCCTTTTGGCTTATTTTTATGCGCCACAGCAGGCTTTTTCGTTTGTTGCCGGGGCTTTGACGATTCTTTCCAGCTTTTTTCTTCTTGGAATTGGCTTTGGGTGGATCTTTCAGAAGAAACTGATTGCCCTCTCTATCGGAATCATTGTATTTAAGTACGCGATTTTAGGGATTATTATCTTTACGCTGGTCAAGCTTTCTTGGTTTAACCCTTTGTGGTTTGCCTTAGGCGTGGCGA
This sequence comes from uncultured Bdellovibrio sp., assembly GCF_946478835.1. Next base: position 23,524 of record NZ_CAMLDV010000031.1, read on the forward strand.
GCTTTATTCTTTCAGCGATCGTGTATGCGCTGACGGAAGCCTTGAAAAGAGAAGGAAAAGACAATGTCATTTAACTGGACACAACTTATTCCAGGAGTAGGTCATCACTACGATCACGTTGCAACTTTGGGTATTGCAACTGTCGGTGTTTTTGCAAACGGAGCTGCGGCTCGCGCTTCTCTTGGTAAAGGTGAAGTAGCTGTTCTTCCTGCTAGCAAATTCTCTCTTCGTGGCATCATGGAAATGTTAACTGAAATGATGGACGGACTTGCAGAGATGGTTATCGGTGAACACGGTAAACACTACGTTCCTTTCTTCACTTCTGTTTTCTTCTTTATTCTTTTGAATAACTTGATCGGTATGATTCCAGGAATGACTCCTGCGACTGAAAACATCAACACGACATTCGGTTTCGGTTGCTTGATGTTCTTGTTCTACAACTTCCAAGGTATCAAAGAAAACGGCATCGTGGCTTACCTTAAGCACTTCATGGGTCCGGTTATTTTCCTAGCTCCTTTGATGTTCGTGATCGAACTTGTTTCACACTTTGTTCGCCCGTTCTCATTGGGTCTTCGTCTTGCGAACGTTATGATGGGTGACCACACAGTCTTGTCTGTGTTCCTTGATCTCGTTCCAATCGGTGTACCAATTCCATTCTACATGATGGGATTGTTCGTATGCTTTGTTCAGGCTTTTGTATTTACATTGCTTTCAATGGTTTATGTGGCATTCGCGATTGCACACGACCACTAAGAAGCAAAATTAACCACTCATATTGAGGAGAAACACACATGAAAAAAATGATCGTTGCAATGGTTGCTTTGTTGGCTTCTGCATCTGCATTCGCACAAGACGCTGCTGCTCCAGCTGTTGAAGCTGCTGCTGCTCACTCTGATAAAGGTTTGGTAGCTATTGCTGCTGCTATCGCTATCGCTTTGTCTGTATTCGGTGGCGCTATGGCTCAAGGTAAAACTGCTGCTACAGCTCTTGACGGTATCGCTCGTAACCCAGCTGCTTCTGGTAAGCTTTTGATCCCAATGATCTTGGGTCTTGCTCTTATCGAGTCATTGGTTATCTACGCGTTGATCATCGCTCTTCGTTTGGCGTAATTGTCTAACAAGACAGATCAAACTAAAAAGGCTGGGATTTTCCCGGCCTTTTTTTATTTCAAAATATCCACTTTCCCATATTGACCTTGACCCAAGGGCAAGCCCGAGATTCATCTAGAGGTTAGGATGAAGAACTGGCTGACGATCGGACAATTTTCAAAAGCAATCGGTGTATCGGCAAAAGCTTTGCGCCTTTATGAGAAGATGGGACTTCTGGAGTCTCACACTCGTGGTGAAAACGGCTATCGTTATTACGATGATTCGCAATTGTCTTTAGCAAAACGTCTTAAAGAATTTAAAGACTTAGGATTTAGCCTTGCTGAAATCAAAAGTCTTCTGCAGTCCGATCATGCGCTAGATTCTGAAAAATTAAAAATCACGATGCGCACGCGACTTGAGCTTATCAATCAAGAAGCCGAGCTTCTTAAAGAACAAAAGAAACAAATCGAAACAATCCTTTCCTCCATAGAAAAAAAATCAGAGCCACTTAAGGCTGATGAGAGGAGAGTTATTATGAGTTTGTATGGCAAGGTTTCTATTGTTGTTAGTGGTGTCGATGGTTTAGAAAAAACCGCTGAGTATATTCAGAAGCATTTTAAAAATGCACATCAAGATGTCCCGATTCTTCTTTGGAAAGAGAATATGGACCTTCCAGCGGAAAAGCCTTACGTCTTAGTTATTCCTGAGAGAGATCTTTATTCTGATGATGTATTAAGAATTCATCCCGACGTAGTTGTGATCAAAAGCTTAAGTACATACTCTGAAGAAATTGAAAAATTATACCTAAAACTTTTCTCAGGGGTCGGTCCGCACGTAAATACTGTGATCAATGCAGACGATCGCGCAGCTGTCGCTTTAGTTGCTCATCCTATAATTAAGAAAAGCCGATATTTTTATTTCTCAAAAAATCGTGCTCTCGAAAAACAAATAAAAAATATTGGCGGCATCGTCAGCGACGGAGAAGAATTTGAGATCTACGGTTTCAATATGAAAAGCCGAGTTCACCTGAAGTTCGGTCGAATTCTTTCATTCGATGAAGAAGTTGCGTTGATTTCGTCTCTTGGAGCAGTGATGACCGTGGGCCTTGAGCAAGAGCAACTTCAAATTAACTAAAAACAAACAGGCTTAAAAAATGCAAAAAAATATCAGGATGATATTTTTTCGCGCCAGCCCCGAAGGGGTTTCCGGCAGGAAGCCGGAAACAAAAGCGAATCAGGCCTTTGCCAGACTCGCTTTTGGTGGATCTCCTGTCCGAAAACTTACAGGAGGTGTCCGATGCGCAAACACACTTATATGCGTATTCGGCGTGTTTTAAAGATTGCTAAAGCGATCCTCGCGATCATTTTACTAATCTTGACGATAGTTAAGTCTTGGTGAATTTAAAGCAACTACTTCCCGACAAGTAACACGGTCCAAGGACCAGTGACTGGGAAACGGACTGTCCAATCTGGATAGGAAGGTAAAAAACCCACTCTTTGAAGTGGGTTTTTTTGTGAATTCAAAAAAATAAAATCTAATTAAAGATATTTATTTACGACAGCTTCAACGCGGCTGCGGATCTTATCGAGACCTGCTTGGGATGAAGATTCGTAGCGTACAACGACAACGGGTTGTGTGTTTGAAGAACGGCAAAGAGCCCACCCGTCTGCGAAACTCAAACGAATGCCGTCAGTGAAGTCTACTTTGTAATCTGCACCTGGCCCGCCTGGGAAAGCCTCAATCATTTTTTCTACGATCAAAACTTTTTTCTCTTCTGTTGTGTCGATGCGGATTTCAGGAGTGTTAAATGCTGGTGGAAGACCTTCCAACAATTGTGGAATTGTCTTTCCTGTTTTTGCCAAGATTTCTACTAAACGAAGAGCTGCGTAAGGAGCATCGTCGTAACCGTAGTTGCGATCTGCGAAGAATACGTGTCCTGACATTTCTCCACCGAACGGAGCTTTTTCTACTTTGATTTTTTCTTTCACCAAAGAGTGACCTGTTTTCCACATAATCGGTTGGCCGCCGTGTTTTGCAACGTCTTGGTATAAACGATCAGAACATTTCACATCGCCGATGATCTTAGCCCCTTTTTGTGTCTCAAGAATCGCGCGAGAAATAACAACCATCAACTCGTCACCATAAACCATGCGACCTGTGTGATCGACAACACCGATACGATCTGCGTCGCCGTCAAAGCCAATACCGCAAACAGCACCCTCTTTAAGAACTTGTGCTTTAAGATCAACTAAGTTTTCTTCAACAGTTGGATCTGGATGATGATTCGGGAATCTGCCATCTGGTTCTTCAAAAAGAATTGTTGGATTTAATCCCACAGCATTGAAAAGACCGCGCACCACAGAGCCACCGGCGCCATTTCCACAATCCAAAACAACTTTTGTATCTTTGATTGTACCGAACTCTTTTTTGTAGCGCTCGTAGTACATTGGCTTGATATCAAAGCTCTCTTCAGAGCCTTTGCCATCGATGAACTGACCTTTTTGAATGATCTCACGAAGTTTTTGAATTTCTGCACCGAAGATCGTGCCTTTGCCTACTGAGATTTTAAATCCGTTGTACTCTGGTGGATTGTGCGAACCTGTCACTTGGATTGCGCCATTCACACCTTTCAACTCAAATGTTGAGAAGTAGCAAACGGGAGTTGTCACAAGGCCCAAGTGAATGACTTTTGCTCCGGATTCCATCATCCCTTTTGCAAGATTTCTGATGATAGCTGGAGAACTTTCGCGCGCGTCGTGACCCAAAGCGATTGTTGGATTCGTCACGCCCGCATTGTCTTTCATGTAAACGATAAACGCGCGACCCAAGAGATAAGCAAAGTGGTCGTCGAATTGGCCGTTGTAAACGCCGCGGATATCGTATTCTCTAAAAATGACGGGTTGAAACATAAATCACCTCAATTATTTCAAATATTTAGATATAATTTTAGCGCTCTAGAGTCGAGCTAATTTTATCGCCCAGCGAATGGAATCAATCATCGAATGTGGATTTGCGATATTTTTACCAAAAATATCCTTCGCGGTCCCATGATCTACACTGGTGCGGACGAAAGGAATTCCAAGGCTGATATGCACACCACTATCCTGCCCGTGAATCATCTTAAATGGAATCAGTCCCTGATCGTGATAAAGAGTCAAATAAACCGAATAGCGCTTCCAATTAGATTCAAAGAAGGCCGCATCCGGAACCAGAGGCCCCTCCATGGGAATCTTATTTTCTTTCGCAAAATTAAGAAGCTGAGGAAACAAAAGAAGTTCTTCGTTACCGATCAAACCTTTTTCGCCGGCGTGAGGATTTAATCCTAAAACACCAATCGGTTTTTTGCTTTGCGCAGGCGGAAGCTTTTTACGAAGCCCGTCGGCGTTTTTTAAAGCCTCTGCAAGAACCGTAAAATTTAAACTCTTTGAAATTTTAGAAACCGGCACATGAGCCGTGGCAAGAACCACATTAAATTTTTCGCCAACAAAACCCATGTTCACGTGTTTTGCTTTCGAAAGACGTTTTAAAATATCGGTGTGACCAAGATCTTTAAAGCCCGCTTCTTTGATGCTTGTTTTTGACAGAGGAGCCGTAGCAATACCGTCGATCTTTTTTTGCAAGCAAGCCTTCGCACTGATCTCAACCCATTCAGCGGGTGAAAGATCAGAAGCGATGTCGATTAAGTAAGGGCCCTCAATCTTAAGGGCCTCTTCAAGAGAATCAACCGTGATGCGTGTCCATTTTTTATCGATGAGTTTAAGGTAGCGTGAGTCAGCCCCGTCCGCGCGCCACAAAATAAATTGAAC
>NZ_CAMLDV010000032.1 GCF_946478835.1 uncultured Bdellovibrio sp.
GACAAATCCAAAAGAACAGTGATGTCGGCTTTCAAACTGCCGGTGGCAAAGGTATTCAGCATCACCACGTCGGCCTCAGAGATCGCTCGCCCGCCACTTTGAAACGCGACAGAGCTTGCAGCAAAACGATCACACAAAACCCAAACACCTTGGTTGAGCTTTGGGCGGATCACTTGCTCCACGTGTTGCGCACGACTTGCTTCATACAAAAGAAGTTCCGCACGAGCCAAAGGAGAAGGTCCTTCTGTGCGAAGAATCATATTGCGGATTTCATCTCCCAAAGGAGTTCCACCCGGCTCACGAGTGCGATGAAAAGAAATCTGACGTTTTTGCAGCTCACGCTCCAAAGCCATCATCAAAGAACTTTTTCCAGAGCCATCCAGGCCCTCAAAAACCAAAAATTTCATTATTCCCGCTTTATTGAATGCAAAGTGCTAATTAAAGACGGGACCGCAAGAGCGTCTTCCCGCTTTAAGAACTTTGTCAGATATTGCGCGATAGACGTCAACAAATCGCATCGCAACAAGGCGCATTGAGCCCTTAACATCGCCGATTTGCACCCTCACAAAACCCTTGACCACCGGGGAAACGGTGATTCGGATCAGAGCATTGCGCTCAAAACGATTGGTGAACGTCAATAGATCCGCCAAAGGAGGCGGAGGAAGACCTAAACTGGAACTCAATCCCGCAGAAAAATAATCCGGTGAGGCCGTGCTAAACCCAGGAACTGCGGGAGGATAAAATGAACTTCCTTTTAAAGTCTCAGCGCCATTGCGGCGACCCAGCGTGATGCCCGCTTTTCCAACCACGCCTAGAACCGTGACAGCAGCTTTTGTGTTATCGAAATTTTCTGAGTTGTGGAAAATTTCAAAAACAAAAGCGCGCGATTGTTTATTAAACGCAAAACTGAGTCCCACTTCTTCAGCACCGCCACCACCTTTGCGCAAAATCCCTGTCTCTGCCAAAAGACCTGCAGAAACACTGATGCCAAATTCATTGGAATCAATCACGAGAGGCGCTTGTGACCACAGTTTATAGTCGATACCTTTAAGCACTGCTTGCACGGCCTGGTGACTGCGCTCGTTGAAAGTTCTTTGCACTGCAGGTGTCGCTTCCGTTTCTTTGCCAAAAGCTTTTTTCACTTTGATTTTTACGAAACTGAGACCATCACCGACAAGGCTTCCCGCTCCGAAAGCAAACTTTGTTGTATTCAAAATACGCGCGGCGCTGGAAAGAAATAACAAACGCATCTCCTGGAATTTTTGTTTGCGATCTTCTGGTAAACTTTCGTAAGGCGCCAGAGGATCGGCTTCCTCAATGGAACCACCGCGCGCAAGAATTTGTTCTTTTACTTTTTCGGGAAGTTTAAGTCCCAAAGCCGCTTTCATGGCTTCGCGATCAGGAATTTTATCAAACTCAAAAACACGTCCGTCAGACAGACGGATTTGCGTGTGTTCTTTTTCTGCGATTTGTGCTTTATCTAAAATGCTCTCAACGACTTCTGTCTCAACAGAAGATTCTTCCGCCCATGACCATGTCAGGGGGCTTAACAACATCACGGCAAGCACTAAGAAAGACCACGCATTTTTCATATAAGGGGGACAAAGTGCAAGCAGAGGGCCGCTCTTGTTGACGCCTAACTATTTGATATTACGACCAAAATCTGTATAAGCATTTGACACTAAGACGAGATCCAGTCTGGCCCCTGAGTTTCGCCATAAAAAAGATTATATTCCCGTAGTCTTCAAACTGTTGGGCTGGAACGGAGTTGGAAAAACAATTCCAAGCGCTCACCATCAGGGACATGGAAACACATAAATTTACCACCAAACTTTTTGCCCTCTTTGTAGCAACGCAAATCCTTGGCTGTGCGCCGGAAGACGCCGCAGAGAAGGCACCTCCTGAAGAGCCCGATCTGCAAGAACAAGAGCTAGAGGATTCTTCTTTGGCCGTGATGAACTCCTCAGAAGAAGAGGACGACTCGACAGAGACCGCTGAGGCGCCGTCCGATTTCAGTCTTGCTGACGAAGTCAAAAAATATCAAGACCGCTTCAAGGTTGCCGACACACACACTAAACTTGTCGACAACCGAGGCCACGGAATGGAAACACTTTATGGGACTCGCAACTTCCGTGTAGTTCTTCACGGTGTTATGTACCGTGGCGGGGCGAATAATAAATATTTTTACAAACGTCGCGCCAATATCAATCCTCTGCCCACGACGGGATTAAAAAACCTTTGCAAAAATGATTTTTCGACGGCGGTTTACTTGTATTCAGAAAACTATTGGAAAGCTCCGAAGGTTGTGAGTTGTCGTGATACGGTGAAAGCCACCGACAATTCACTTCGTTACAAACAGTACGCGGCCGCCGGGGAAAACAAAAAAATTCTGCGCTTGGTTTACGAGCGCATCAAAGGGCGACTCAATGGTCCTGTGTATACGCATTGCTGGAATGGATGGCATTCTTCGGGATTGATTTCCGCGATGGCACTGAAACAATTCTGCGGTTGGAGCAGTTCACGGGCTGAAGCTTACTGGCGCTTGAACACCGATGGCAACTCCCATGGTTATTCACGCCTGCGCCAAAAGCTGCGCCACTTTAAACCGTATCCCGAGTTTCAGATCAGTGCCGAAGAGAAGGCCTTGATCTGTCCTGAGAACTGATTGTATGTTTTTGAAATGAAATTAACTCGAATTGTTTTTGTCGTTGTTTGCGCTCTTGGTTTTCACTCTTCTTTGTTCGCTCAGCAGAACGATGCTTCGACAGCTCCGCCTGTCACGGAAGATAATGCTGCCAAGCCCTCTGGAATTTCTCTGGAAGCTTTGCGGGAATCCCGTCAGCGTCGCTCTGAAAACAAGTACTACGTCCTTGGTAACTATGCGCCCTTAGATTTGATTCTTCCCAGCAAGATCGGCGTGACGGCGGGTCTTAACGACGGTGCAGAAAAATCTTGGGAGCTGGAATACCTGCGCGGCAGTTTCGGCGTCCCGGTTTTTATTGCAGATCTTGGCAGTATCACTGAGCAAAGAATTTCTCTGACGAAAAGATCTTTTTTCGGCAATGAAACTTTCAATATCAGTTACGGAATTAGTTACTTCTCTTTGGATGTTCACCTGGGAGATAAATTCGTTAACAACATGAGCGGTCATTATCCTTCAGCAGAAGTCGTGGGCATGGAATCCTGGGGTGTGCATTTTGCTTTGGGGAATCGCTGGACGATTAAAAAGAACATCACCTTTGGCGTTGATTGGTTTTCGTGGGCACAACCAGTGATTCTGTCGAAGAAAGACGATGACTATGTGAAATACGCAACCAATGATGACTATAAAGACGACGTTGATACGGCTTTGAATATCGCAGCTTATCTTCCGCGCATTTCACTTTTAAAGTTGCAGTTGGGAATCATGTTCTAAGGATTTTCCGCAACCCAATTCTCTCCAGATTTCGTGAATTTTAAAACCGTCAAAGGCTGATAGTCTGTCTCGGTATTTTGACCGGTTTGCCTGCGAATTAAAACCAGAGCTTCTCCAAAATTAAAACGACGGGCTTTGTCGGGATCCACTTTGGCTGCGATCGCAATCAATGTCTGGCGCATTTTAGGTGAGTAAGTTTTCACAACCAGAGTGGCTGTCGCCGCGGTTTCACCTTGAAAGTTCACGTTCTCGGCCTCAACCTCGGAACGATTTCCCACATACTCCACATAAGCCTGACGAAGCCAATCGGATTGTCCCAAGCCGTCGTCGGCCTCTTTCTTAAGCACTTCCATAAATTTAGCTTTGCCAATCTCTTCTGCCTGTTTTTTAAGCTTTCCTTCTTTAGAGGTGCAGGCTGAAAGAGTCAGAATCAAAGTGCCGATCAATGCGAGTAGTAGTTGTTTCATAAAGATTAGTTTATAGAGACTGCGCTATTTGAAAAGACCAGTATTTAGCCTTATGCGTCATTCGTTGAGATTTCAGGCACTTTGGGGTGGACGAAGCCCCCCGTTTATCCCTATATTCAGGGATCTTTGGGAGATATTAGAAAATGGCTACTTTCATCGGAATTCTGCATATCATCGTTGCTCTTGTTTTGATCGTTCTTGTATTGATTCAAGACTCAAAAAGCGACGGTGCATTGGGTATGGGCGGATCTAGCGGTTCCAACTCTTTGTTGGGTGCAACTGGCGCGCAAACTTTGGCTGGTAAAATGACAGTATGGGCGGCGATCGTTTTTGCTGTGACTTGTTTAACTTTGTCAGTTTTGACTTCTTCAAAAACAAAATCTGTTGTTGATACTTTGCCTTTGCCAACAGCTCCGGCGACAGCGCCTGCAACAACGGCTCCTGCTGCTGACGCAAATGCAGCCGCGGCGACTGCGGCTCCAGCGGCGACTGCAACTCCAGCGGCTTCTCCTGCGGCCACTGCGACTCCTGCTACTAAGTAATTAGTGATATTCGTTTCGTTCTTCGCTATAGTTTCTCTATGGCGAAGAACAACTGGTTGATCTCTACATTGATAATCTTGGGCATTTTTAGCGTCGCCCTTTCTCTCTTCATCGCAACACAAACTGAAAAACAAAAACCAGGTGCAAGACCTCTGGCGCGTATTGAATTGAACTTAGGCAAGGTCTTCATTCTTCGCAATAATCTCACACAAAAAGAAACTTTGACGAAACGAGCGACGTTGTTTGCTTTGGATTCTGTTGAAACCAGTGTTGATGGCGATGCCACGATGGAGTTTGACTCCGCTTATCGCATTCGTGTTCAGGAAAATTCTTTGATCACTTTGGATGAAGAAAACGATCGCATTGTTTTGATTATTAAGCGCGGTGATCTGCAAGTCGAAAACTTCGGTCGCGAAGGCACAGTTTATATTTCTAAAGACGGCATTCGCTGGAGTGCCACTGATTACGAAATGAATTACAAAAAACAAGCGCCCGCTGAAACGTTACCGGACCTTGCTCCTTCTGAAGGCGTAACACCGCCACCAGCCACAACGATGTCGGAAGGACTGACTTCAGAATTTATCCAAGACACTTTGAAAACTCAGCGCGGTTCATTCTTTAAGTGCTACACACAGCTGTTACAAAAAACTCCTGGCGTTGTCGGACAAGCTTCAATCAGCTTCACCATTGAGCGCACAGGTAAAGTCACACAAGCCGAGATCGCTTCCTCAAGCATCAACGATGCAGGCTTCAAAAAATGCCTGCTCGACGCCATCAAACGCGTGGAATTCAAAGCCTTCAGCGGCGACCCGATCTCGACGGTTTTCCCTTTACGTTTTGAGTAATTCCAATAAGTCGGCTTTTAGCGATAATCGTGAAGATAGTCGATACGATCTGGAATCCAAGGTTCGTGGACGCCTTCCATTTCGAAAACGCGACCGTCTTCGACTTTCTTTTCTTTGAGGGGTTGTACTGACGGTTCAAAGGAAGAATGCAGGAGGCCTTTTTCGATGAAGAACGCTTTTACCTCTAAGAAAGCTCTTTCACCTAAAACGCCGCGACGGATGAATTCGTCGAAGCTTTTCATCAGCTCTTCTGGTGTGTAACCGTAGTTGTAAATCATGTCTTGGATGACGGAATAAATTCCTTCAAGACCTAAGCGATGATCTTGATATAAATCCAACGCCACTTGGAACGTGTTGTACGTTGCGAGTGTTCTGCGACCGAACTTCAAATAGTAATCGGGATCTGTGTCCGTCGCGAGATTGATATAGATTTTTTCCACCGGATCATTTTCAGGAATATTCGCCTGAAGCTCCAGAATGGTGTTCACCTGCTCGCCCGTAACGTTCAACTTTTCAAGTGTTGTGCGAATGTCGTGCGCGCCCAAACGACGGGAACAAATATCTGAATAGAGATTATAAATGATCGCGTCTGTTTCGCTGTCATCTCCCCAGCAGATTTGACGAACGTTATCCGCCAAGCGAGTGCGCAGTTGTAAAAGTGCTTGCAGCTTGTAGCCCACTTGTTTCGTCAAACGCCAGAAGCGGCCGGGACGAAGATTCGCCAGATTGTCTTTATAAAAACAGCCAAACGGACGGATGTTATCCAGAGCGAATTTTTCCGAAATTCTTTCCTCCATTTGCGGAGGAGACGCCGAGATAAAATAAATCGGAAAGTACATGTAACCTTTTTGCTGCTTGCGGTATTCCGACAAGGACTGCATCAAGGTGTTGGTGCCTGGAATGTTTTTTTTATTGAGCGCGCGTTCAAGAACCGTGGTCATCAGACCCGAGAGCGAATCGATGGTGGTGTCCAAATAAGTCTTATCGATGTCCCAGATAAAGACCTCGTCATGACTTTTTTCCATTCCCTCAGAGACGTAACGGAAAAAAACCACATCACCATTCATTTCACTGCGATCGCGCCAATCAGCCATAAACTGATTCTGTCAGCCTTCAGCTTCTAGGTCAAAAACAACCCGAACCTTGAGCAGGCTCTGCCATTTGGCGGCAACGAACTTGCGCGCTAGAACATTTCACACGGATATGGAAATGATTGTGATGGTCCGCATCCGGGATTAAACGACGAAGCGTTTCTTGCGCCAAACCGTCATTTCTGTCCCTATGCAGCTCATCATTTTTAATGGCCAGGTCACACAAAGCCTTTTTCAAAACCTTGTGAATGAAAATACGGTCGACCAGTTGTGTGTCGACCACATTCTTAAAGAGCTTCCATTGCTGTTCTAGCATCCAGTTGGCATGTGGTTTATCCACAGCCACGGCCGAAGCAAAGTAGCCTTGGAAGGATTTATTATTGAAATAAAATGCCACGTCCGCATCCAAACCATTTTGATGAGACTTGTGCGAACCTAGTTTTCCGCCGGCTTCGCGAGAAATATCGCCGACAGACAATTGATATCCTGGAATCTGTTGCTGTGTGAGCTTTCCCATTTGCGAAATGATGTAAGCCATTTCGTTGGTCGCAAAGTGAGTCAAACGTTGCGGACGAATGATGTGGAACCCCGCTGGCTGATGATTTTGTTCATAGCTCAACATATTCGCCGCATTTTCCAGACGACCATTGTTCACCGGACCAATTGCCTGACTCACCTTCTTGATTTCAGGTTTTGCAGGAGTTTCTGTTTTCGGCTCGTCTTTTTTAGGTTCGTCTTTCTTCGGTTCTTCGCGTTTGGGTTCTTCTTTTTTAGGTTCTTCGCGCTTAGGCTCATCCTTTTTCGGAGTTCCTGTTTTTGGTTCTTCCTTTTTAGGTTCACCTTTTTTCGGCTCTTCTTTCTTAGGTTCTTCCTTCTTTGGCTCCTCTTTTTTCGGAGCTTCCGGAATCACATTCAAAAGAGACTCGATGTCTTCTTTAACACTTCCGATATAGGGACCCGGCTCGCCTTCAACTTCGTCAGCGCCGCCTTCTGATTCCAAACCGTCTTCATCGGTTTGAGTTTCTTCTTTTTGATCTTTTTTCTCTTCTTTATCTTTGCCAGAGTCCGAAGTCTTTTCGTCCTCTTTCACTTCTTGGTGCGATTCGATTTGGTGGTGATAAACGATCCCCTCAGCATAAACATAAATGTCGATGAAAGAAGAGTGACACGTTCCTTCTTCACTTAGGCACGTCGCTTTTGCAGCAATACGGACAGTCTCATTTGTTGGGTGGTCTCTGCGATGATTTTGTAAGTTGATAAATCCATCGGCACTCAAAATACCAGAGAGATCAAGATTGCGGCTCTCAACGACGCCGCCCTTTGTGGAAAGAAATTCGATTTTTCCGCGCAAGCTCATGGACTTGATTTGCGGATCAAAATTCACAGACATATCCTGAACACGAGTGGCACCGCGGGCAATGCGATAACCGTCTTCGTTAACAACCACAGGTTTTTGCGGCTCATAAGTCGTTTTGACTTTTGAACCCTCGTCACGAGAGTCCGGAGCACAAGCTCCAAGGATTGTGAAAGAAATTATAATACTGAGAGTAGAAAGGAAGCGTTTCATCCTGAGCTTCCTTATGCAGATTCCGTGCTTTCTGAAATGCAATAAATGGGCGTTCGCTAGTGCGACGCTGTCGAAGTTTTAGCTAGGTATGACAGGAATTGTTCCCGCAGTTCCCCATTGCGAATCTCATAGAGGTCGCCATGGTGTCCGCCAGGGATGACCCACATCTCTTTCGGTTCTTTCGCCTCTTTAAACATCCGTTCCGTATTTTTTAGTTCAACCGCGACGTCTTCATTTCCATGAATGAACAACAACGGAATTGGAGAAATATCCGCCAAGGATTTAGGCGCATAATCATCACTGATCACAAGATAAGTGATCGGCTGAAATGCCCAGGTCCACCAACGACGACTTAAAACGTTTCGGGCCATGCCTCGGTAGGACGCAAAACTTGCTTCGATGATCACGTTACGAATAGGCACCGTGTCTTTGATTTCTTCCACGGTTCGCAGAGCCACAGCTCCGCCTAAACTATGACCATAAATAATCAAGGGCCGAGAATCTTTTTTTAGATGCAGCCATTCCGCTGCAGCCATTCCCGCTTCCACGGTGCTTTCGGGAGTCGGTTTTCCTGTTGAAAGACCGTAGCCAGGATAATCAAAAATAAAATAGTTGTAACCTTGCGCCGGCAACCAATGAAACATCAAAAAATGTGACGTGAGATTTTCAGCATTGCCATGAAAAAAAAGCAGAGTGCCTTTGCTGGGCGTAGAAGCTGTCGATTCAAAATACCAACCGTGGATTTTGTTTCCTTTTTGCGTTTCCAAAAACACGTCTTCGGGATGCATTTTTATTTTCGCAGGATCGAAGAGTTTGTCTTTCAACGGGAAGTAAAAAAAGGACTGGCATCCTGTCAGAAATAGCAACGCAATGCATTTCAAAAAGGTACGGCGTACCTTCAAAAACTTTGTCATACTGGAATCATGAAACGGTTTGAGCATCAATGGCAAGATTTTAAGTGGGTCGACTGCGAAGCTCCTGGACAAGAGGATTTGGTCAAACTTGCAGAAGAGTTTTCTCTGCCTTTGCAGACCGTGACAACGTGTCTCGATCCCGAGCATTTGCCGAAAGCAGAGTTCTTTGAAAAATCTCTGTTTGTAATTTTGCGCCATCAAGACCCTGAAGCCAAACCCAAAGCTGGCACCATGCAGGAGCTGACAACGAAGCTCGTGTTTTTCATGGGAGAAGACTTTGTTTTAACCATCCATCGCATACCGCTTCCTTGTGTTTCCAATAAAAAAGACAAAGCCTCTTTTGAGAAGATGACTCAAATCGGTTTGGTAAAAAGCCTTTTTCTGCAAACTTTAAAAAGCTTCGATGCACCTTTGGACGAACTCGATGCAAAGACAGACGTGATCGAGCAACGCGTATTCACTCTTAAACGCCGAAGCATTTTGCGTGAAGGCTATATGATAAAAAGAAAAATTTCTTCTTATCGCAAAGTCTTTAAATTTACAGCCGACATTCTCAATAAAATCCCGACGGAAATTGAAATTTCTTTGCGCGATTTAGCTCAGGTAAAAGAGCCTTTGGAAAAACATATTTTCTATGCCGATGATATCCAAGAAGAGATCTCAGGACTTTTAAACTTACACCTGTCTTTGATGTCACAAAAAACCAATGAAGCGTCTTATCGTACTAACGAAGTGATGCGCGTTTTGACGGTATTCTCGATCTTCTTTTTGCCGCTCAATTTTATCGCCGGCGTTTACGGAATGAATTTTGAGAACATGCCTGAGTTACGCACTCACAACGGGTACTTCGTCACTTTGGCCGTGATGGCTCTTGTGGTTCTTGCCATCACGATTTGGATCTATAAAAAAGGCTGGCTAAAAAAAGACGAACTTTAAGTGTGAGCGCGGGCTTGTACGAACGAATAGTAAAAGACCGCGTTCGGATCGCTGGCCACTTTCGCCATTTCGTCTTTCATGCCTTGCACGACTTCTTCAGAAACACATTTAGCTGCAAGCAATTGATCGCTCGCACTTAAAAGCAACTCTGTCCAGTACTCAATACAATCTTTACGCGCTTGCGGTGAGCGATTGTCCAGAAACCATGTTTTCACTTCCGTTTGAATATCGCGATAGCCTAATTGCAAGAGGAAGTTTCCAAGCTTCGCTCCCACGAACGGATCACCTTGTTGCTCAAGTTGGTATTCGTTAAACGCCATCCAATATTTCCAAACATTCGGCGAATAGGGATCTAAGAAAAAAGAAGCATTCATCACTTCGGTGATATAAATAACGGAACCGGGACGCAACACCCGGCGGACTTCCGAAAGAACGCGAATGGGATCAGGAACGTGTTCTAGAATCCAACACAAGAATGCACCGTCAAAAGAGTTTGAAGAAAACTTCATCGCCGTAGCATCCATTTCTTTGAGATCAAAGCGGCCTGCGGCCCCAGGAAGACTCGACAAACGAGTTTTAGCAGCTTGCAGTTGTTTAGTACTGCGATCAATACCTGTGATTTTCAAATCGGGAAAACGACGCAAAAGAATTTCACTTTGTGCACCGACACCGCATCCGACTTCCAGCAAATGTTGAACGGAGGACAGATTGATATTTTGATAAACCGTGAATTCACCAAAACGCGCCTGCTTGCGAAGACGTTCTTGTTCATCTTGTGTAAAACCATGAAGGTACGGAAAGCTTGAAGTCTCAGACATCACTAGGCTCCTTACAGAGAGGATCTAGTAATAATTAAATAACTGAATGCTGGTTTCCTCAAGGAATCTCTCGTTGCGATACGATGCTCTTACTCCCCAGGTCTTTGAGAAACTGTATTGAGTCTCAATTTGACTGCGGAAATAGTCTTTCTGATCCCATGCTGAGTCGCGACGATAAAACACACTGCCCTGCCATAACCACCAAGAGTTAACGCGATAGTGCAGCTCTAAAAGAGGCCCGGCCCCGGCCCATACTTTGTTGTCGTACAGTGTAGGACCGTAGTGAACCTCGCCTTGCAGTTGCGCACTCAAATCCCAAGGTCCTTGCTCGAAGGTCCAACCGTATCCCAAGCGCACAATACCTTCATGGGTCGGCAAAAAGTTTTCATTACGGGTGCGTTCAACACCCAACTTAAATCGCCACGATTTTTCGGGGATCAAAGAACTCCACGGACTTGCCGAGATCAATTCGAAAGCGGCAAAGTTTTCCAGCTCAAATTTTTTCTCGTCTTTATCCGAATATGAAGGACCATAGGAAAATCCCAAATCGAAAAAAGTAATCTGCGAATAACTCGGATAACCCCACGCCGGATCAAGACGGTCATGCAAAGCAAAACGATGCGTGAGCGTTGCATAATCTCCCCCCACAGTGTCGTGCAAGTAACCTATGCCCCAACGTCCCGAGGGATGGGCTAAGTGAGGACGCTCTTCCGGTGGCGGGTCCATCACAATCACTTCAGCATCGACAGGAATTTCACTGCGCTTTGTAAGAACGCGCATTTTTAATTGAAACTCTCTTCCCGCTTCTTGCACTTCTTTTGAGTAGCGGAAATCGATGTAGTCGATATACGCATCTAAGATTTTTGCCTGTGATTCGGGAGTTCTTTTTAAGAAAGATTCTGAGTAAATAATCTCATCTTGTTTTTTAATTTGTTCAATGAGCCGAGTAAGCTCTTCTTTTTCATCACGGTTTAAATGTTTTTGTCGCTCAAAGAAAACCTGACGAATGCTCGGACGGTATTTGTAGCTCTTGATTAAATCCGTTTTATTCCAAAGAACACGAACGGTGTCGGCAGGAATCACATATTGATCGAGCTTTGATAAAATATCGACCGAAGGGTCTGCGGCTTCTAAAATAGAAAGCATGTGATAAGAACAATTTTCCGTCAGATACCAATAGTCGATTTGCGAAGGGCCTAATTCCCATACGTGCGCAATCACCATGTCCACCGAAGTTGCGGGAAGTTTCAGCTCGTACTCCCACAGATCGCGCGATTCGGCGTTGTTGTATTCGCGCACTTTATAGTAGTAAGGAATCGAACGGAACTGCCCAGGGAACATTCCAAACAATCCCTTAAAACCGTACAAAAAAGCATTATTGGTATTGGCTTCAGCAGCGTAATTAAGTCCGTAATCTAAAAGCTCGTGGCGTTGTCCATCTTTTGCTGACGGAGCTTTATTGATTCGTAAAAACGTATGTCCAAAGGCGGAAGACGGATTGTTCAGATAGTAACTGGAAAAAACCAAAGAGATCGATTCGCCTTGAAGCCCTTTAAAGAAAGCGTCGAAGCGGTCGCAATTCACATCGAGCCAATGAATTTTGCTATCTTTGAGTTTTTCTTTGAGCCACTTATAACGAGCCGGAAAACGACATTGAGCATGCGTGTTCGGGTCTTCGCCTTTTTCGGCAAAGAAAGCAGCGATGGTTTCGATCAGCTCCGCATGAGGATCTTTTTTTCCCTTTGGAGAAAAAAAGAAGGAAGGACTATCTATCTGACTTTCACGAACTTGAAAAAAATCTTTTTCAAAATGCAAAAGCTTGAGCCATTGACGATCCTGTGAAAGACGGCGGGATTCAGCCAGCATTGTGGCTTGAGCCGCACCACCTTCGAGGCCCACGGCTGCTAATGAAGAAATAGAACTGAAAGTGAGAAGACTCAACAATAGACCACGCATAGGACTATCTTTGAGTTTCTCTGCGGAACAATCAATACAAAACGGCCTCAACGCACTTTGATGGAGCGCTTCTTAAACCATACATAAAAACCTGTCACATAGAAAAACAAGGGCAAAATCCCTGAAAGGAAAATCAAGAAACGTCCTAGTTCTCCCCAGAAGCATCCAAAGTGCCAGTCTCTTTGCAAATCACCGAATTGTTTTTCAAAGGTGCGGTCTTTAAGATACTTTGTTGCAAGAAGATCTCCGGTCTGACCATCCCACTCCCAACCGCTGATCCCTAAATCTTTTTGTCGAGCCAACCCCAAAATATTTCCGGTCTTAGCGTCGACACGAATCTGCGCAATTGCGTTCGTCTCTAAAAGTGGATTTAAGCTTGTTTGAAGTTTTCCAAAATCTGGAGCCGCCGTTTCCGAAGATTTTGCCACGGAAGATCCCTGCACTTCTGCTTTTCGTGGAAAAAACCAATCCGAACGCGCAAGGTAAATTCCAGAGAATGTGACGATGATCATCAGTATCAAAGAATAAAAACCGACCACTTTATGCAGCTCCAAATTGGTTCTTAAAAATGTGCGCTGCTGATTATAGCGCAGAACTCTTTTCCAAGTTTTATCACCCTTTGGCCACCACAGATAAAGACCACCGAACAAAAGAATTAAAGAGAGAACTCCTGTCACAGCGACAAAAGTTCTTCCAGTGGGTCCCGAAAACAAATCATGATGGAAAACGAATAAAAATCCCGTGAGTGTTTCTTTGTAAACGGAGGCACCTTTAAACTCTTGAGTGGTGGCGTCAATGTAAGCCGTCACAAAACGACGCTTCTGTTCTCCCTGCGGAATATTAAACATCAACTCATGGTTGTAGTTCGTTTCTTTTGAAGCCACTCCAATACGCATTGGAGTTACCTGAACACCCAATCCCGCTTGAGCGTTGCGAATCGCTTTTTCCAATTCAATATTTTGAGGCGCGGCCGAGGCCACTTTCACGTCTCTTCTAAAAACAGATTCGATCTCGTCAGAATAAATCAAATAACTTCCAGAAAGTCCCAGCAAAACAAAATGAAGACCGGCGATAATTCCCAGCCAGCGATGCGACCATAACATGATTTTACGAATGAATTTGCTCATTCTGTGGTGATATCAAAGAACGGCGAACGAGTTCAATTTCACGAAGGAAAAGAGCTGCAAGAGGAACTCAAGTGAGAGGCAAATGAAAGAGAAGTGAGAGCACAAATAAAAAACGCAGTGGTTTCCCACTGCGTTTTGAAAGTTCCTCACAAAGGAGAAATCAATACTAAGCACCGCAAACGTTGTTAACAGAAACAACTTGGTTGATGTTAGCTTCGATAGCTGCTGGTTGCATGTTTGTTTCAACAAAGATTTTGTTGTAGTTCTTTTTCAAAGTGGCACCCATAACTTTAGAGTCACAACCCATCAAGTTAGCAAGACCCGCCAAAGTTTCACCTTGTCCACGAGCAGCGTCGTTAGCCAAAGCCACTTTGTTCACTTCGATGAATGCTGGAACTTCTTTACCAGATTTGAAGATGCCATCTTGTTGGCAGTTCAATGTACCAGTAGAGATACCGAAAGTTTGGTTACCAGAAGTACCGTTTGTAGTTGCTGCAAGAACTTGGTTGCCGTCAGCACCCATAACGATAGAACCCAATCCGCAACCTGCAGATGCATAACCTTGTCCAGAAGCTTGTGCCAAAAGACCTTTCTTTTGAGCGTGAGCTACACCAGATACCAACAATGCTACTACTACCAATTTAGCCAATTTCACAAAAACCTCCGTGTGTGATTTGGTTTGTTATTTAAAAAATTGTGGAGTGTCTCGGAACAGGAGGCAAACAAAAATATATTGTGCGGCAAATGGTCAGACCTCTTCGTGTTCTAAACTAGACCTGTTGACAAAACGCAACATCCGTGAGATCTTATGTTTCAAGGTTGCTCGAAGCCGCCTTGACCGCCAAAGAGAATCTCACTTCGAACTTCAAGACATACAAATAATACTCTTAGACTTTCCTGCGGTAGACGGTCGAACAAATAAGGGTGTTCTATGACCAAATCAAGAATCGAGTCTCTCAAGACTCGCGCCAAACTGCTACAGAAAACCAAAGCAAAAAACGGCGAAGAAATCCAACTCAAAGAAGCGCTTAATAAAATTGCCCAACTCAGTGGCTTTGAAAACTGGCGCGACCTCAAACACACATTGGAAGTCAACGACGTCCTCCTCAACCACGGAGGAACGGGACCACAGACTTTGCCATGGTTTAAATCCTACGAAGAGGCTTGCGCCTTTCGCGAGAAAACAAACGGCGTTCTCGTTCCCTATCAAAAAGATTTCTTTGTCGCCGACGAAGATTATTTGAAATCTTTGGGGTTCAGCGAACAAGATCCTGACGTTTTAAAAGTCGGAAGAAATTGGGCTGAACCCAAAGACAAAGAAGCCTGGAGCCGACTGCTCAGCCGCATGAAAGCCTAAATGCTTTCCCACTTGATGGAAATTTTGGGGAACTCCACCCAATCTTCCATCTTAGGAAATCCTTCAGGGCGAGGTTCGGTTTGACCTTTGTATTGCAAGAACGCTGTGAGCGCACAGATGAACGCTTCAAAAGCGTGGCTGTTTTCAATCATGAGTTTCACATCTTGATCGTAAACGAAAGCCACATTGTGCGTGCTGAGTGCTTGCAGAATTTCGCGGCGACTTTCATCGCCTCCGATGGAGTGTTTATGAAAGCGCAAATGGCTTTTCATCACGTTGAGGGATCTTCCCACACGCCAGACGGAAAGCTTTGGAAAGACCTCAATGCAAGGTGTGCTAAGACGGCGTTTGATAAACATCGCTCGGGCTAAAAGCGGAGCGGTGTTGGCACCCATGGCGTGTTGTAAAATAAAGGGCTCTTCAAGCTCCGTAGATAAATACATCTCTACACAGCGTTGTGTGTAAGGTGTAAAAAGTTTGCGGGGCTTTTTCTTTTTATGAAGTTTACGCGTGTATTCCCACATCCAACGAACATGGGGTTCGGGACACCCTTCAATGCCCGGACAGGTCCGCGTGCACTCTAAGCAATACGGCAGGCGAAAGGGCACATCGAACGCGATGGTATCGATGTCTTCGTACTGATCGATGATTTCGTGAATTTTAAAATCGGCCGAATGAACTTCGTCGCTCTTGATTTTTTCCACCAGACGCGACAAGAAGACTTTTTTATGTTTGGGATAGTATTCAAGAACGGCGACACAGGCTTTATCTGTTTTTCCGCCGCCTAAAGAAATTCCGATAAATCTGTGAACGGCTCCGGCATGCGACGACTCCTCCGCTGTCTTCTTTGAAACAGCGGATTTCTTCGTCGTTTTCTTTACAGCGGATCGACGGGTTTTGCGTCCATCACCTGAAAGCCGGCTTTTTGGCATGCGTTTGCCACTCCCTCACGTTTATCAGGAGGACACCAGACCAAAACACACCCACCGCCTCCAGCTCCACAAATTTTAACAGCCTCGGCCCCATTCTGCAAAGAGACTTCCGCAAGCTTGTAAATCTCAGGACTTGAAAACTCGGGCGCTAGACGAACACGGGCTTCGAATTCACGTTTAAAAAGTGTGCCAAGTTCTTTCCAGTTGCCTGATCGCACGGCGTGCTCCGTTTCAATGGCAATCACCTTGAGGTCACGAAGAGCTTTCAAAGTGGTCGCGTCCTTGATAACGGAATCTTTCATCACTTCGAAGTTGTTAAGACCCGAGTGATGAGCTTTACCAGTATAGACCAACATAAACTTTTCAGCGATCGGTGTCCCTGAAACTTTCAGTACGTCTTGTTGAATGCCGTCATAACCGTAACGAAGAACATTCAAACCACCCGATGCCGCTGGGTAATAATCTTGCGTTCCTGTTGGCGTATTTAAAATCTCGGCTTCAATATTGTGAGCCACCTGCACCATGTGATGAACATCTTTAAACGGACGTCCACAGAACTGTGAGAATGCTTTCATCAAACTGATCGTGAGACTGGAGCTGCCGCCAAGTCCCCCGCCGACCGGGCTGTCAGAGGATGTTTTCAAAGTGAATCCTTTTTGCGGCATCCAGTAGCGCAGCTGCGTTTGCAACAAAATCATTTTTGGATCCGTATCAGACAAAGCATCGACTAAGTTTGTGTAGGCTTTTTTAAGTTTCAAATCCGCAGATTCCAAAACAATCGTGGAATCATCGTGAGGCGTGATTTCTGCCGTCGTATAAATATCAATCGCCACATTCACCGTGGAGGCACCATTGATGAACAAATAAAGAGGCCATAAATCAAGAGTGCCTCCAGCAAGATCCACGCGTGTTGGTGATTTGACTACAATCTTTTGCATTATTTTTTATCTTTCTGATTTTTCGGGCTGGCCATCAAAGCCTGCTTGTCTTCGGATTTACTTTTATCTTCTTCTTTTTTAGGTGGCTGTTCTTTTAAATCTTCCACCGTCATTTTAATTAGCTTATCTAAGGCGCCCGCTTCCATTCTTAATTGGAAGTCAGGTTCAGAGACATTGGCAAAAATCATTAGATCTTTTGCCTGCCCCACTTCAGCCTTCCACTTTTTGTCGGCCAAAACCAAGTCTAAAGTGAAAAGGTTTTTAAGCCCTGTTGCTTTTGTATTGCCCTCGCGAATTTCGGAAGCCCTTGCATCCGCGATAGTTGTTAAAAGCTCGCGCACCTTATTTTGATCTAATTTCAAATCCTTTTTGGAAGGAACCATCCACTGACCGTCTACACGCTTCAGCTCTAACAAACCTTTTTCATTTTTAAGTTTGATTTCATCAACACTTGCAATTTTATTGCGCAAGAAACGACGGTCTCTAAAATCCAAAACCGTTTTATTCGCTCTTGTCTGCCATACAGAGTTGATCACAAGAACTTTGTTTTCTTTATCTCTTCTGGCAAAAACGTTTTCTTCGAAGTTGCGTTTTGTGGAGATCTCAAAAACATTTTGTGTGCCCGCTGTGGTTTTAAAGGTGATGGTGCCCAGAGGTTTATCTAAACCATACATGGCCCAGTCAATCCCCTCGCCTTCTTTAGCGACTTCGATCACTCTTTCAGGAACGGTGTTTTTGATGAAATCGTCCACCGCCGAATTGTCCGCCAAATCTTTGATCGGTGACGTCAAATTCCAACCATCTACGGAGCGCTCAAGAACGATCTTGCTGTCACCCTTTTGCACTTCCACGTAGTTGACTTGTTCAAAGTTCACCGTCAAAAGACGAACTTCTTCCATGTTGATTTCTTCTTTTTTCTTATCCTGTTGAAAGTCATAAAGGGCGTAGCCGCCAAAAAGAAGCAAGCACAAGACAAGAATCGTCCGTCCTTTGAGTTTCATTAGGCATTTCTCCTTCTTAACCAAAGACCAATGCTAGTTCCTAAAAGCAGAATAGGAAGAGGAATGATGAAAGCAAACAAGAAAACCGCAAACTTGGTTTCTGTCATAAGCATTTTCGTCGCTTGCGGCTCTTTCGGAGTAATGCTGATTAAGCTTTCCTCTTTTGCGAGTGCTGCCACCGAGTTGAGAACCAAATCCCTGTTGAGATTTTTGTAAAGCATTTGATTTGTCATAAAATCAACGTCGCCCGCAATGATCACAGAAAAAGGTTTGGCTTTTTCGTCGCTGCCTGGCCAGCGCCCTGTCACTTCGTCCACCAAAGTGTAAGTCGCCTCCACACCTTCACCACGGATTTGCAAGCTGTTGCTCGCAACCGCGTTCGGAGTTGTTTTAACAATCTCATCCACCACGATTCCTTGAGGTACGTTGGCCTTCTTAAGTCCTTGCGGGAAGCGGAACAAAGTCACTTCACTGCGACCAAAAGCTTTTGTGATCTTGTTAGATTCAGAGAACACTGCACCCATTGTCGGACCTTGATTGATTCCACGGCCCATCACAGTGTCCACGACATTCAAAACGTAGTTGTTTTCAAACTGAACACCAAGCTTATTAACCAGTTTTTCAAGGCCCGCGGTGTTTTGTGACTCCACCGCCAAGAAAAGACTTCCGCCATTTTTCAAATAATTTTCTAACGCCGCGATTTCGAAATCTTGGAATCCTTGAACCGGACCCGCCACAATAATGACATCCGCATCTTCGGGAATCTTTGCATTTTGAATAAGTGGAAGTTCTTTCACCGTGTAACGGTTGTTCTCTAGCATCAGCTTTAAGGAGCCAAGTCCCAAACCTTCGCGGTTATCCTTAAGATCCTTTTCGCCGTGACCGACTGTGAAGTAAATCGTCTTCGTTTGTTCGCGAGTGACTTTAACCAAAGCACTTGTGAATTCCTGCTCATCAATTCTTTCAATACGGTTGCGACGGCCTTTGTAGTCCAAGAACACGACACCACTGCCTTTGTCCACGCCATATTCTTTGGCAAGATCCGGGCGTTCATTGACTTCAACAAAGTCCAATTGCACTTTCGGGCTTTGATCTTGGTATTTTTTAATCAGCTCACGGAAAAGGCGCCGATTTTCTTCATTTCCTTCCACACCTTTTTTATAGAAGAAAAGAACTTTTAAATCCGAATCCAAACCTTTTACAAGTTGTACAGATTGATCTGACAAAGTGTTTGTTTGCGCCGTCGAGAAATCCCACGTTTTATAGTGTTTAACTCCCAAATAGTTCACGATGATTAAAACCGCGAGCATCAGAAGGATCAAAACCCCCATGCTCATGCCTTCTTTGGTTGTCTTCATCGTGAAGAACTCTTTAAAGAAAGCGCGGTCTTTCGCAAGGCCGAGGCCTAAGAAAAACACCGCGAGTGCCAAAGCCACCCAACAAAAAGGAACCCACTCACCCAAGAGGTAGCGAGTGATGGACATAGACACAAGTGAAATACCGGCAAAGAGAAATGAAATTTTACCTAACTTACTCATACTTATCTCCAACGGGATGATTCGACAACACGTTCACAAAGGAAGCAGAACAAAACAATCACACTGAAAAAGAAAATCAATCCATTCGTGCGCAAAGTTCCCTCCACCAATGTTGAAAGATGCGAGCTTAAAGACACATGCTCAAAAATCTTACGGGCCTTTTCGCCATCGACAACTTCTGCGCCGATTCCGATAAACCAGATCGAAAGATTGAACATTACGGAAATAATATAAGCGGCGATGCTGTTTTCGGTGAGCGATGACGCAAAAAGATTCATCGCCGTATAAACGCCGCCGACCAGGAAAATTCCGAAGAAGGCGATAAAGAGCGGAGCCCAATTGACCGTTGCAATTGTCGAGGTCGCTAGCGGATAAAGAAGTGCTAACACCACAATGCCAAGAACAGCGCCCAAAGCCGCAAAGTATTTCCCCAGCACGATTTGCAAAGAAGTCACTGGCGACGTCAAAAGAAGATCAAACGTGCGCAGTTTCTTTTCTTCCGCAAAAAGTTTCATCGTCAAAGCCGGAACCACAAAAATCAAAAGCAGATTCAAATACGAAAGCTGTCTTAAGAAAACTCCGTAATGAATATTCAATTGATTGGAAGGAACACCTTGTTGCATGACGTAGTTCATTAGAAGCTGCGAGAACAGGTTCAACTGAATCGGATACACCCAGCTAAAAATCACGCTCACTAAAAAACAGATCACCCAGAAAGTCGGGTTTAAATAAAAACCTTTCAGTTCTTTTTTAAAGATGACGAGAGTGCCGCTCATGCTTCACCTCCTTTTTGTGCTTGTCCATAGGTGAGTTTTAAGAAGACATCTTCAAGATCGCGTTTGGCCGGAGTCAGCTCCACCAATCCCAGGCCCTTATTCACTAGTAGTGAAGAGATATTTTAGACAACCTCTTCCCCGCCGGAAAGATCAATGCTCCATTCTTTATGGGAAGCACCATAACTCACCGCCGTGACTTCTTGGATCGGGCTTAAGACCGTTTTCATATCCTGCACGTCTTTGCGCAAACGCACGTGCAAACGACGCTGGCCTTTTTCCATCGTCGAAAGATTGCTGATGCTGTCTTCCGCAACAATTTGGCCTTTGTTGATGATAATGACTTTTTCACAAGTCGCTTCCACCTCAGGCAAGATGTGCGTGGAAAGAATGATGGTGTGTTGGCCTTTAAGAGTTTTGATAAGATCGCGGATCTCAGCCACTTGTTTTGGATCAAGCCCCACTGTCGGCTCATCCAGAATCAAAACTTCAGGGTCTGAGACAATCGCTTGCGCAATGCCCACACGCTGCTTGAAACCTTTTGAAAGATGCTGAATCAAACGCTTTTGCACTTCGCCTAAGTTTGTTTTTTCAATCGCCATATCGACAGATTTTTCGATCTTGTCGTTAGGGACCTGTTTTAGCGCCGCTACATAGCGCAGATAATCGCGCACATACATGTCGCCATAAACCGGAGGTGTTTCTGGCAAATAACCAATGCGCTTTTTAACTTCCAAAGGATTTTCAAAAACATCAAAGCCTGCGACCGACGCCGAACCGTGGCTGGGCGCCATGAAGCCTGTGATGATTTTCATCGTCGTTGATTTTCCCGCTCCGTTGGGACCAAGAAAACCGACAACATCGCCTTTAGAAATTGAGAAATTGAGTTTATCAATGGCACGTCTTTGTCCATAATCTTTGGTGAGATCTCTGACTTCAATCATGGTGAATCTCCATCTGGTTGATGAAGAAATTTTAGACCGCTGATGTTGTCAGTCAAGAGGGCTTAAGAATGACGCAAGGTAAAACTCAAAGTCTTTTCTGAATGATAGGTTACACGCCCCAGCTTATCACCCTTGATCGGCCGAACGAATCGACACTCAACGATAACAACTGCGACTTTCTGCCCGACCATCAATGATTTTGAAGATAAAGACTCTTTGGCCACCCATTCGGCGACTTCTTGAATTTCCGCTGGCGAAATGAGCTGATCTCTTTGACGATGAATGATCGCATGCGCGCCAGGATAGTCCCGCAAGTGCAGCCAATAATCCCAAGCTTTCGCCTGACGAAGCAGAGCCAGATTGTCCGCAGCCGACTTTCCACAATAAGCCAGCGCTCCGGAGTCCAAATGCAGTTTTCTTCCGCGCGCTTCCGCTTTTTGCATCAGATCGACAAGGGCTGTTTTTGTGGGTTTTTCCTGATATCGGGACTTTTCAAGGCGAGCGATTTCTTCCTGCAATTCGATCAAACGCTCTCGGGCGCCTTCTTTTTTACCGACAAGCTGCTTGGCTTTGCTGAAACTGTTTTCAATATTCCAACTCAGGGATTCTTGAAAGTTGATGCAAGATCGCAAATGCTCCGGCACTTGCAAAGTTCCGTGAGTTTTTAAAAACTGCCCCGCCTCATACCACAAATCATGCTTGTCACTTTCAATTTGTTTCTGAATTTCCGAAAGGGCCTTGTTCTTTTTTTCGAGATCTTTTTTCTTTTGCTTTTCCCATTGCGCGACCGGATCGAGCGACGGTTTTTTCACCGACGTCTGTTCATTCAGCCACTCTTCATGGATTTCTTCTAAAGTTCTTGGAGGCGGAGGATTTTCCACAACGGGTGCCGCCGTTAACTCCAGCGGACGATCCCAAGCCACTTGTTTTCCGTGAGCTTTGACAATGACATTGCACTGCTTGGGAATCAGACGGATTTCGATTTCACATTCCATCTGCGAATTCTTTAAAATCAAACGAACAACCCGACCGAACTCTTCTGCAACCGTCATTGAGGTCAAATAAAGATTTCTGGCATGCGAGTTCATAAAAAGACTCACGGGTTTTGTCTTCGGGCCCTTTTTAAAAGGACATTCCTCTTCAAAAATCAGCATCAACGGATTGTTCGGCACAAGGTCCAGGATCATCCAATAATGGATGTCTTTGCGAAAGCCCAAGGCCAGACCTCGGTCATTGACCAAGACGTCCTGCAACTGTGCTCCATCAAGGATTGGTGCGAAATAAGACACAAATTGCTGAAGTTCTTGCTGAGTCAGGGCTTTCATAGCGCCAGTATGACATCCCTTAGGCCAAATTTCTATGGGTGATGCTCAGGTTCGAAAAAAGAAATCCGACAAGTCATACAGATGAATACAGATACTTTAATTACGATTGTAGAAACCCAGCTTAAAGAAACCTCCAATATGAAGGAAAAGACCCCGGATTTCATCCGCAAGGTTGTTCACCTTTACACTCTTCAGTTGATGAGAAATGGAAGCATTCCCTTAGAGTTTATGGATGATGTTTTAACTGATATTGAAACAGAAGCCGTCGAAATCTATCGCAAAAAGACTTACGGCTTCCTGACTCTGGAAGAATACCGTCGCCATAAGTTCCGTCAAAAAGACGATAACTAATTCTGATTCGTATCAGAAATCGTCTGCTCATCCGCAGGGCCATCCTGCGCTTGAGAAAAGACCACCAACGCCGTCGCCGCCAAAAAAACAAGAATAGCCATGACTGATCTCATCTTGCACTCCTTGTAAGCTGATTCTTATTCTAAGGAATTTTTTCCTCGCAAAGTTAATTGCTTCTTTGATATTTGCAGAGTGGCACGCGCGTTCCATGACCTTCCACAAGAAAAACTGCCTGAAGTTTAGACGACCTTTGGATAAAAAATTCCATTACTTCGGCGCCACTTGTGGTTTGCATGTAAGTCCTTTACCTCTGGAGCCACCAACACAAAGGTGGCTTCATGCTTCTTTCCAAAAAGGCTCTCTGCGCTTTTGCCTCTCTTCTTTCTTTAAGCTCTTTTGCCGCTGCTGAAGAATTCTGGCAAAGACCTTTCTACTATGAGCGCGAAGTCGAGGAAGACCCTGCAGCCATGGCGATGACTATGGTTCCACAAGAAAGGCTTGGCACAATTGTGCGCATGGATTTTTCAGATGTGCGTGACGTGCCGACGTTATTTCGCC
Organism: uncultured Bdellovibrio sp.; assembly: GCF_946478835.1. The sequence continues at coordinate 23,396 of NZ_CAMLDV010000032.1, forward strand.
CTTTCATTCCCGGTGAAAATTTTGAACGCCCCCGTGGGGTCAGTATTTATCTGGCTTTGACGAATGACTACAATGTGCTTCGTCCTGTCGGAGTGAAAGCTGAAACGGACGATCACGGCTATACTCATGGTGCTCATATCGCTATCGGTGGTCACTTGCCTGATGGATACTATTTAAGCCTCGATTACACGACGGATCTTTACACAAATCCGCTTGAGGGCACGGCTAAAAAACTTCCTGATGGCGGCCGTTACGTTGAACAACATTTTACGAACGAAAATGTTCTAAAAATTGTTTTAGATAATATTGAAAATGCCCGTACCAAAACTTTTTACTGGAGAGCCGAAGCCGGATGGCATCAGTTGAACTCCAAAAAGCCTGGGACTTTTATGTCGGGAGCCACCCAACAACAAAAATTCCATGCTCTTGTGAATAGCATTCAACCGGGCCAAACAAAAACGCCTGAGGATATTTCCGATGGCAAAGGCGTTCGCGATGGCGCGGTCTTGGGTCTTTATGTCGGTATCGCTAAAGAATATATTAACGCCAAAAACACGTGCCGAGCTCGCGCGTTTGCAGAAGGTGGCCCTCGCGGAAGCACATTGAGTGATGCCAGTTATTTGGCAGCCAAAATAGGTGGAACTTTATGGTGCCAGCCTCACAGAAAATCTTTAGCTCTTCGCGCTGAAGTAGGACACGAATCCAAAGCTTTCACGCAAGGATATCAAGGAACTGCTTACGCCGATATCTCTACGGGTAAGGGTCACTGGCGCATCGGTTTTAGAATCGAACAAAACCACGGCGATTTAATCAATTACGTGAACTACAACTTAAGAAATACGGACAACGGTAAAATCGATCCGCTCTTTATGATTTACTATCGCTACTATTTTAGTAACTAGGTCTTTTCGATAACCGAGAAATACAGCGGTCCAAAACCAGCGTGGTCAGGCAGATAGATCACGCCGCATTCCGTACGCTCCCCGCCCACTCCCAATGGAGCTTCGACCAAACGAACGGCGTCTTTTTTCTTTTTCAATAATTTACGAACGACGTCGTCATTTTCAGCAGGACTGATGGAGCATGTCGAATAAACAATTCTCCCACCGGACTTCACAGCTAAGAAGGCTGCCGCCAATAACGAATACTGACGAGATGCCAAGTGCTCGGTTCGGCGCGGACTCCACTCCTCTTGAGCGGCTTTGTTTTCAAGAATATGTCTTTCCCCTGAGCAAGGGGCATCAAGCAAAATACGGTCAAAGCTGTCAGGCTCTTTCAAACCAAATTGCACGCCGTCTTTTCCTGTCACCCATACGCGATCACGCACTGAGCGAGGAACATATTGTTGAATCACTTTTTTAAGACGCTCGCGACGTTCTGGTGAAAGGTCGTTACAAAAAATCTCGCCGTCTTCAGCTAGAGATTCAATCATCACAAGACTTTTCCCACCGGGAGCCGCACACATATCTAAAACGCGATCTCCGGATTGAACATCCAATGCGCGTGCGACCATCACACTTGCCGGGTCCATGATGTAAATATCTAAAAGTTCATCGGCATTGCGTTCAGGTTGACTGTGTTCGCCTGAAGGAATCCAAAAACATCCTGGCAGTTCCGATTTTTGTGGAAATGAACTCCATTTTTTTGCAGAAAGATTTTCGATAGGACTTAACTTGTTTTGGCGAGCTACTTGCTGCTCGGATTGCATCAAGGCCGCAAAAAGGCCCGGCCAACGAGCCCCGTAGATTTTTTCGAAATGCTTATAAAATGGATGAGATTCAGAAATCATACTAAGTCCAGTTCCGCGAGCCGAACTCGCTCCACATCCTGCGGCACGAGCCGCCCTACTTGATCGGGAACGTACAAATAAACTCACAGCCTTGGCCGGGAGCACTCTTTACTGCGACAGTTCCACCGTGGCTTTGCATAATATGCTTCACAATGGCAAGGCCCAAGCCTGTGCCGCCCGCATCGCGAGTACGGCCCTTATCGATACGATAGAAACGCTCAAACAGGCGATCCAAGTGTTCTTCAGGAATTCCCGGACCGTCGTCGATCACACGCAAGATCACGGCGTCTTTGTTGTCACCTTCCCAACGAATCTGAACAGACTTTCCATTAGGAATAAACTTGATCGCGTTAGAAACAAGATTTCTTAAAACTTGTTCAACCTTGTGAGCATCCGCCATAAACGGAGGGACTTCACCGATCACTCGGATTGAAATATTTTTTTCAGCCGCAAGAACCGCCAGCTCCGCCACGATGTGTTCAGAAATTTGCAAAGGATGAATCTGTTCAAGTTTTAATTCAGCGTGCGACTCCAAAGTGCTAAGGCTTAACAAATCATTCACGAGATCCATCAAACGATCGATATTGCGAGAGACGATATCCAAAAACTTTCCGGCTTGCTGGATTTGCCCCGTCTTCACATCTTCTTTCAAAGTATCAACATAACCTTTAATCGAAGTCAGTGGTGTGCGCAGTTCATGGGATGCATTTCCAACGAAATCGATACGGATTTGTTCGACCTTTTTAAGTTCCGTGATGTCGTGGAAGATTCCGACAACACCATAAATTTCTTTCGTCTTCGCATTGCGAATCGGATTCACCGAAACCGCAAAGTATCTTGGCGTATTGTCGACCAAGGTATTTAGCTTCACAGTGAAACGCTGAACTTTTCCAGCCTTGATTGAGTTCGCAAATCCCTCAAGAACATCGGGAGCACGAATCGCATCTTTCAGACGCAAAACGGGAGCATTCATTTGATCCGGAGATAAAAACTGTGCTGCAAACTGAGAATTGAAATAAAGAATCTTCTCATCAAGACTCACACTCACCAGGCCTTCTGCTACGGCGCTCATAAAGGCTTGAGACTCCTCCACGGCTTGCAGGTACTGCGCCTTGCGCTTTTTCATTTTTCTGTGAATGTGATTTAAGGCCACATCCAACTCAGAAATATCATCCAACTCATCGTCCAAAAGATCTTCTTCTTGATTGGGGTCGACAAGATTTCCGTAAGTGCGTTTGCTAGAGATACGCAAAGCTTTTAAAATCACACGGTGAATCGGACGAGCAAAGCGATACGATGTCACGGCGACGACGATCACACTGAAGAGGAAAAAATTTAAAAGAGCTTCGTTATAAACAAACGGCGCCATTCGATAGCGCACATCTAAAACAGAGATGATCGCGACAAACAAAATGTTGAACGCTATCAATTGATAGAAAAAGAATCTCCAATAAACTCGCCAAGGGAATCGTACAAATCGCTTCATGCGATATCTACTTTAACCCGATATCCCACTCCACGGATAGTCTCAATGCGATCTCCCCACCCTCCTAACTTCTTGCGTAATCCAAAAACATGGGTGTCGATGGTGCGTCCAACGACATTGATCCCCTCACCTTGGATATTTTCGATCAACTGTTCGCGAGTCAGGACACAGCCTTGGTTTTGAACCAAAGCCCCTAAGAGCTTAAATTCGGAAGGAGTCAGGTGAAGAGGTTCTCCCTGATAAGAAATCTCATAAGATTTAAAATTAATACGAAGTCCTGCAACCTGGACCTCGCCGTCATCGACCGGAGCTCCCTGAGTCGCTACTTGATGGCGACGCAAAAGAGCTTTCACGCGGGCAATGAAAACTGTCGGATTAAAAGGTTTGGTCATATAGTCGTCAGCACCTTTTTCAAGGCCCTGAACGATGTCTTGAGGTTCCGCTTTCGCCGTCACCATCAAAACCGACGCTTGAGGATTTTTAGCTTTGATTTT
>NZ_CAMLDV010000033.1 GCF_946478835.1 uncultured Bdellovibrio sp.
CATCGCTTTGCACGTCATTCCAAGATTTTTTGTTAAGATCACACAATAAAAAATCAGGATTTTCTAATAACGCCGCCGGAATATTTTTCTGCGCCAAGGTCACGTAACCACTCCCCATGCGTTGCGCAGCTTTGGCGGCAAGAATACCTGCGCCCGGATACTCCGCACTCCCCGCTAAAAGCAGACTTCTTCCGCGTGATGCTTTGTTATCCGAAGACGAAACGGCTGGTAAAAGTTTCCGAGCGCTCTGTTTCTTAAAGATAAATGTGGGAGCAGTGGATTTTTGCATGCTTTTAAGTGTATAACCAGCGTCTATGATCGTAAAGACGGAAGCAGACTTAGAAGGTCTAAAAAAGATTGGCAAAGTTGTCGCGAACTGTTTGCAGTACATGGCTCGAAAAATGGAGCCCGGCATGACCACGCGCGAACTGGATGAACTGGGCGGTGAGTTTTTAGAAATGCACGGCGCACGTTCCGGACCGAAACTCACATACAATTTTCCAGGTTATAATTGCATCAGTCTTAATCACGAAGTCGCGCACGGTGTGCCGTCAGACAAAGTCATTCAAAAAGGTGACTTGATCAATATCGATGTGTCGGCAGAACTTGGCGGTTATTATGCTGATAACGGAGGGTCTTTTATTGTTCCTCCGGTGAACAAAGACTATCAACGCTTGCTCGACGTCACTCGACAAGCATTGGATGCGGCGATTGCGGCAGTGAAAGCCAAGGAACTTATCAACGTCATTGGTTACAACATCGAAAAAGTGGCTCATGCAAATGGTTACACTGTGATTGAGAACTTAGGAAGTCACGGTGTGGGTCGCGGACTTCACGAAGAACCAAAATTTATTGCCGGTTATTACGATAAAAATGACAACCGCAAACTCAAAGAAGGACAAGTCATCACAATTGAGCCTTTTGTTTCGACAGGCGCCCGCTTTGTCGATGAGGAGCCTGACAATTGGACATTAGTTGCCGGAAAAAATCATAGAACTGCTCAGTTTGAGCATACGATGGTTGTTTTAAAAGACCGTGCGCTGATTATGACAATTCCTGATCCTGTTTAACTGCACGAGCGCTTGCTTCAACGAAGCGCTTCGCTTTATTCTTTCTCCACTTTATGAAGGAGATCTTATGAAGCACGTATCTTTATCTGTTTTCGCTGTTTCCTCCCTTTTCGCATTGAACTCTTTTGCAGGAGGAGTTCTTACCCAAAAAAATATTTCTTTGGAACTTGCGCAGATGGCCGCCGACGCTGCGGTGGAAAACTGTTTGCATTCAGGTTACCAAGTCACAGCCACCGTTGTTGATTTTGCAGGTGATGTGAAGGTTTCAGTTCGTGCGGACGGTGCTGGCCCTCACACCATCGATGCCAGCCGACGCAAAGCTTATACTTCGGCCTCCGCAAAAAATGCGACGTCAGCGATGCTTACGACTTCGCAAACAAATCCGACGGCACAAAACCTAGGACAGATTGATGGTTTCTTGCTTTTGGGCGGTGGACTTCCTATTCGCTCTGGAACTGCAGTTATTGGTGCTATTGGCGTCGGTGGCGCACCGGGCGGTCCTCTTGATGAAGTCTGTGCACAAGCAGGCATAGATAAAATTAAAGACAAATTAAACCCTTAGTGTTTCCGGAAAATGGTGTAACAGGCTGGCCTAACTTTCTTTGTAGACACGCTGCCTAAAGGCTTGAGCTTCGCCGAAAAGGTGAAAGGCTAAACGGGTCTAATAACGGAGGATTTATGAAACTATTTTTTGTTCTAGCTACAATGTTGATGGCTTTCACTGTTCACGCTGCGGATCGCAAAGTGGGTAACGTGATCGCTGTTGAAAGAGAAATCACAGACCTTTACAACACTTGCCTTGGCAAAGTGGAAGATACAACAAAGCCAAAAAGCTTTTTCTCTTGCGGTATCAAATACACAACTGACGGAGAACTTCCAGTGAGCAAAGGTCGCGTGATCAAATTGATCGACGAGAAATGCTCTGTTGTTGGTGAGACAATGAACGGCGTTCTTTTGATCACTTTCTCTGGCGCACAAAATCCTTCAACTTTCGAAGCGTCTCGCGCTTGCTTGGAAAAAGCAGTGATGCCAAAAGATTCTGTGAAAGTTGTTTTGTACACTCTTGAGTAATTGCGACTGAAATTTTTAAAGACCTCTTTCGATTGATTTTCAATTTGCTGAAAGAGGTCTTTTTTTTGCTCTGAAATCCATTCTTTAACTGAATCTTGATAACACAATCGTTCCACAATTTGTGATATTCTCTCATTCACAGTTTTTTGTCTGTAAAGCTGCGTCCTTTTTCTTGCTCTCCATTAGGCCCCTCACATAAACTACTTCAGTCTGGAACCCTAATTAAGATTGGAGTAAGTATGGCGAAGCTCTTCTTTACCGAGATTCCAACTCGTGAAGAACTCCAAGAGAATGCAGCCCTTCTGTATCCTGAGTTAGATCACCTCACATTGTATTCACACATCTTGCTGAGAAAAGTCACAACGGATCTGGAAATCAATCTCGACAGTTTTTTTTCGCGTTTTAGTTTATCGTCAGGACGCTTCACTTTGATGATGCTGTTGCAAAGAACCCAAAGTGGCTTGATGCCGTCAGAACTGGCGCAAAAAGTAGGCGTCACGCAAGCGACGATTTCTGGATTGATCAACAGTCTGGAAAAAACAGAGTTGGTAAAAAGAATGACTCACGAAAAGGACGGTCGTTCTTTCGTGATTCGTTTAACAGAAAAAGGCGAGCGGCTTTGCAACGAGATCGTGCCTCTTTACCATGAACGCATCAGTCACTTCTGGTCTCCGTTTAGCGAAGATGAAAAACATAAACTGAACGATTTCATGGAAAGAATTATTAAAAGCATTCACAAAATCGGTGAATAAAAAAAGGCCCTTCAAAGAAGGGCCTTTTTCTTTTTGTTTCTTAATCTAAATCTTAGTACTCACCGTTAAGCGTGCAGCTCAAGATATTATCCAAAGTAAAACCAGATCCGTTTTGGAAAGGCGCAAAGTGATTGTAAGAGCGGCCGACAGCCATGTGCGGGCTCACGCAACGCTCTGCTGGCGCTTTCAACGTGCCGTTGGAATTTACGTTGTAAGGATGCGTGTTATACGCTTTTTGCGCATTCACTTGCACAGCAAACATGCCCGTGACTTTTGCAGCTGCACAGAAAGCATTGAACGTTTGCAAGGAACTTCCCAACACGCGAATCATTTCTGACTGACTTGCAGTTTGTGAGATACCGCATTTTGGATAAAGGACATTCCATTCACGAATACATGCTTGGATATTTCCACCGGCATCCGGAGTGAATTGGAAAAGACCGATATTCAAACGAGACTCTGGCGGTTGCGCTGGATCTTCATAGAAGTTAACACCAGCGGGACGACGATAGCCTGACGGAGCATACTTTTCAGCCACACGTTGAGCCTTTGATGAGTCTGCTGTCGTCAGTGATTCCATATACGACAAGCACATCATGTATTTTGACCAAAGCTTTGAAGCTTTCACGTAACCTTCTCTGCTGCCAGAAAGCGCTTCACGACGATAAGCATTCATTTTGTTTGCGAACTCATTGGCTTTTTTGATTGTCGCTGCCGAAGGAACGTTTTTACCGTTGAGAGTTGTATTCAACGTATCGCTTGTGACGTTACAAAGAGGATGCGAGATCAAACTGTTTGGTAAATACGTGTTCACGTCTTTATTCAAAGCAAAATATGAAGCGACGTAGCCTAGTTGCGCTTTCGAAGGCTGCATTTTTAATTCAACAGCGTAGGCAATGCGATCTGCGAAGCGGTCGTTCTTATCGAGGTTCGCATCACAGTTGTCAGTACGGTAAGACTCTTGCGCATTTCTTTGTGGTAAAAGTTCGCGGTACTGTTTGTAAGTCGTATCCACGATATTTCCTACTGGATAAGCCACTTCAATAAAAGCATCAAAACCCACTGGTGTGATGGAATCAGAAATCGCCGCCGGTTCACGCGGTGCTGGTGGCGTTGTTACCGGAGGAGTCGTTGTCGGTGGCTGTGTTGTTGGAGGTTTCGGTGCTGGAGTCGTGCTGCCTCCGTCATTCACCGGGCGTTTGGACATTGCCAAAGTCGCGCTTGAAAAAAGTGTTGCTGCTACGAAGGCCATCAGGATGTTAGTTTTGTTTGTTTGTGTTTTCATACCTCCTAGATCGGAGGTAGGTCCTAAGACTTAAGATCAACTGGACTTTACCTGGACCATTTTTCCCCGACTTTTTCTGGAAGAAGGTAAAGTCGAAAAAACTGAAAAATTATTGTTCAGCCACACTTAGGACGTTGGTCGGAAAACTCAGTTTAAGAACTCTTTAGGTCTAACCGATAATGTTTATGTCACCAAAAAAGGGAGTATCAAAATGAGTCAACAATATGATGTACCGAACCTCTATAACTTCTTGCTTCACACACCAGAGGGCGGGCTCAGAAAAATGCTCGTAGATAACAAACCTTTCACTGAAGCTCACTTCAACTTGATGTTGAAGGTCGTGCGTGCTTGCAACGAAACTCAATTTACTGAGCACTTCGATAAGCAAGACTTCCCGAAAGTAAAAATGGGACCGGCAGAGGTGAAGTTGAAAGAAAAGTTCTGGGCCGATTGCATGACAACCTGGAACAACCGTGGACTTCTTACGCCAGCTGTGGCAACTAAAGCAGCGTGATTGGTTATTTAGCAGCAGAACAATTTCTACCAGAGCTTCTTGAAGAACTTAAAAATGTGAAGTCCGTTCATGGAAGCCTGGTTCTTACTGATGGGCCCTTGCAGAACACTGTATGGGCCCAAAATATTTGGCTCAACCCCGAAATCATTTCCTTTGAATCAATAAGTCAGGCGGCGAAAGCTCTGAAGGGTCTTGGAAAACTCTGGGCGCCCTACACTTTTGAAAATCATCGTCGTGCGCAGTTGATTCAAGATCAACTTCCCAAGCTCAAACCTCGAGTAATGGAATTTCTGGGACCTCTTCCTGAAGACAATCTGGGCGCTTGGACTTTGATTGATAAAAATACTTTGATCGCTTCAAGCAAAACCAACTCGCCTTTTCCTTTGGGAGAAGTGCAGTTCCATGAAGATAAAAAAAATCCGCCTTCGCGCGCTTACCTGAAACTTTGGGAGCTTTTCACCGTTTATGGAATTCGTCCCAAAGCCGGGCAAAGAGTCGTCGACTTTGGAAGCTGTCCGGGAGGATGGACGTGGGTTCTGCAAAAAATGGGATGTGAGGTCGTGAGCATTGATCGTGCTCCCCTAGAACCGCATATTGCCAAACTCCCCCGCATTCATTTTATGAAGACCAATGCCTTCACGGTGAAGCCCGAGGACATTGGGGCCATTGATTGGTTTTATTCCGATATCATCTGTTATCCAGAAAAACTTTTTGAGCTGGTTCAGATGTGGCAGAGTTCAGGACTTTGCTCAAACTTCGTTTGCACGATAAAATTCCAAGGTAAGACGGACTTTGCGACACTTAAAAAGTTTCAGTCGATGGAAAATGCTCGCATACAACATCTGCACCACAACAAGCACGAGGTCACGGTATGGATAAAGACATCTTCGCCCTGATTAGCCGAGACGAAGAAAAAATCAAGCTGTGGCAGGATTTGGCACAAGCCAAAGGCGAACTTCTTTGCAAAGGCCAGGAAGATGCTGTTTGTAAACTGCGTGTCTCTTCTTACAACTCAAAATCACAGAGCTTAGAGTGCGTTTTTGAATCTTCAACCACTTTAAAATCCCAAGAAGAATACTTAGGTCATTTCTTTTTAGGCGGAGAAAAATATTACTTTCAAACAAAAGCGCAAATTCATCAAGGTCGCGTTGCCATTCCCATTCCAAAAGAATTATACCATTTGCAACGTCGTCAAAATTATCGTGTGCGCATTCCTGACGGCTATCACGCGTTTTACAATATTATTTTAGTGAATGGGCAGGCTCAAAAAATCACAGGACAGCTTGCCGATTTAAGCAGTCAAGGATGTCGTGTGGTGTATCGCATGGACAATCCTTTGATGAAAGTGGGCGACCAAGTCACGGGTCACTTGATTATTGCGAAACGTCCTCCCATTGAGATTCAAGGCATTGTCCGTCATATCAAGGTCGATGATGGCAATAAAGTCATTCAGACTTTCGGTATAGAGTTCACGCCTTTGATTCCGATTGTGGAAAATAAACTTTTTGCAATCACGATGGAAATTCATAAAGAAGTTTTTAAGCGTCCAAGCTAAGCTCTGTCTCATTCCGAGACTTTAGAGTCGTTCATGATATTCCGATAAGTTCTTCATACCGGAGACGTTATGGGACTTTCCAAAGCACTGATGATAGCTTTAATTGGCAGCAGCCTTATGGGTTGCTCCATGGAGGCCTCTTTGGAGCAACTGGCGGGAGAGGTCAAACCACCCGAAGTGAAACTGCAAAAAGGTCAACTTACGGGATTCGTGTCTGGTTCTTCGCAAGCTACGCCGACGTCTAACGGCTACACCGTGGAAAGTGCGACCGGAAATTACACCAACAAACTTTCAGCAAAAACCAATGGCGGTTATAAAGTCTTTATTTCCGTTCAGGGAAATATCGTTTCTAACTAACAGTCTTTTAAAAATTAATAGAAAATTTATCTTGAGCCTCACATTGTGTGAAGGGTGATGGACAAATTTCAGAGATCGATTACATCTACTCCGGAGAATCTATTCTAAAAAAATAAATTGGAAGTCGCGCTTCCAAGAAATCTAGCGTCAATTCAGCAGAGACAATTGTGCGTTCTTCCGCCATCCATGAATTAAGAATATTTATTTTAAATTTATCAACAAAGAATGTAGAAAATGCTTGACGGTATTTCGTACTTTTTTAAAAGCGCGGGAATAAATTATTCTGCGAAATACGCGGTGGATCTGTCTCTGAATATTTCATCTTTACCAGGGGACGTTTAAGAGCAATAACAGCTTATCAAAGACTCTCCGTTAATTATCTTTATTCTTCAAAAAGCCGCAAAAATGGAAGATTAAAACCTGTGATACAACTTTTTCCGAAACGAGATCTATCTGAAACTAGATTTAAAATATGGGAGTGATTGTGGATCTTTCAAAAGTTACAAATTCTGAATTGTTAGTTCGTTTAGAAAAACTTGTCAGGACGGAGAGAAAGATCACCCATTTGATTTTATGTCATATCAACGCAGTAGAATCTCGCAGACTTTATGCTGAGCTTGGGTTTGATTCTATGTTTAAGTATCTAACTAAACACTTGGGTTACGGCGAAGATAGTGCTTATCGCAGATTGCAAGCCGCTCGCGTATTAAAACAAGTTCCGGCAGTCGCGGAAAAACTTGAGGAAGGTTCATTGAATTTGACTCAACTCACTCAAGTGCAAAAGTGCATTAAGCAAGAAATTAAACTTGGAAATAAAGTTGATAGTCACCAAGCAACTCTAATCCTTGAAGAGATCCAAAATAAGTCCAGCTTTGAAACTCAAACGTATCTGGCACAAGAATTCAACCTGCCGATAAAAACTCACGAAGTGATCAAACCTCAACAAGACAATAGTGTACGTCTGGAGTTAACTTTCACAGAAAACCAAATGAAAACCCTGCAACAAGCTAAAGATTTATTGTCCCATGTTTTACCTGATGGAAATTGGGCGGAGTTGCTTACCCTTTTGGCAAAAAAACATATTCAGAAAGAAATGGGAAAAGCATCAAATCAAAAGATAAAATCGCCTAAACAAATCATTGAAACCAATAAATTTGAAAAGTCAGAAACTAAAAATTTTAATGATGCCAACATTCGTGAACTAAAGATGTCGAACAACTCAGAGGTTGTACAAGCGACTACTTCGCCCCTAACCTCAACGCACAGTTTCTTGGCTCCGCGAAAAAGAAAGAATCTTAAGGTCTCTCTAAAAAGAACACTTTTGAAAAAAGCGAGTCACTGTTGTGAATATACTCATCCACAAACCGGAAAAAGATGCGAAAGCACTTACCAACTTCAGATCGATCACCGTATTCCATTGGCTGTCGGTGGACTAGATACATCAGGAAACTTAAGAGTTTTGTGTCGCACACATAATCTTCACGCGGCTCAGTGCTGGGGATTGTTGGCAAATAGAGGTGGAAAAGGTGCAGGGACTTAAACTAAATGTATATTTTCCTTTCCCGCTCAGGAAGAGCGGGAAACAGCTTGCTCACGGATGGTGGAAGAACGTGCAATTGTCTCTGCGTTAATATTTAATAATTTACTATTTCACTAACTTATAAATATTAAAAGTAACCCCAAAGAACATCGTTTCGAACTGAATTACTCCCCAATAGTATTTGGTTCCAATACCGTCGGGTCTTTTTTGCGGATGGATTCATATTCTTGATCCAGATTTTTTTGCACTTGTTTGCGTTTTTCTTCGGCTTGTTTTTTTAGATCGGCTTGGGCTTTTTTATTTTCTTCAAAGCGCTTTGTGTAATCGCGATGAAGCTGGTTGAATTCATCCGTTTTTGCGCGTGTGTAGTCTTCAAAGTTTTTGCGTTTATCACGGGCGTCGGCTTCAAATTCATCGCGCTTTTCTTTTTGATCAACGTAGAAATCTTTTCTTTTCGCTTCGATATCATCAAAGAACTCTTTGCGCTCATCCGAGCTTGATTTTTTCTTGGCAAAATCTTTGCGGATTTCGGCCTGCGCTTTGGTAAAGTCTTCGCGTTCTTTCTTTTGCACTTTTGAGAACTGTTCACGCGCTTTATTCATGTCTTTATTAAAAAGCTCTCGTTTTTTGTTCATGATACTTGAGAACTTACTGCGCACCTCAGATGGATTACGCGAAAGATCCGACATCATTTGATCCATGAAGGCTTTTTCGTCGTTCTCTTTTTGTCTTTCAGGAGGAATGTTTTTACGAAGAGCTTCCAAGGCTTCACGATCCGCTTTTAAAGAATACTTATCATCAACCAAGGTCGTGTCCTCGTCCGCAGCAAAAACAGGCGTGGCAAAACTTGCTACCAAAACCAAACTTCCCATGAAGAACAACAAAGACTTTAGTCTGTATGTTTCTTGCGGTTTGGACCCTTCGTGGGAATTTAGGCGTGTTAAGCTCATGAAGTTCTCCTTAGCTGTCTGGAAAAGTCTACTTTTGAGAATAATTGGACTCTTACGAAAACACAACCGGCCGATAAGAGACTATATGTTATATGGACGAAGAGTGATCGAACCACAACGAGTACCCCAGGGAGAAGGCTCCCGCCGATTTATTCTGAACAAAAGTTTTCAGTATAAATACTGCTGGTACATGATCACGGCTGTGGCTGGTGGCGCGATTTTATTTCTTTTGCCTGCGTTTTATTTTATCAATCAAAACTATGATCTCTTTAAGAACCTGGCTTACGATACTCACCCTCATTTAGTCGAGCACCTTGAGCGTGAAGTCACATGGTTAAGAATTTTCTTAGGCGCAAGCTTTGTGTTCCTCACAGGCGTGACTTTGTTCCTCAGTGTTCGCATGACAAAAAATCTTTTAGCTCCCCTTGTGACCATGGAAAGACACATGCACCAATTGATGTTGGGTCAATGGCATATTCCTGATTATCATTTGCCGGAAGAAGATGACTTCAGAGATCTTGCGATGACTTATGATTATTTCTATCGCGCTCTAAAAGCCAACACGGAAACCGAACTCAAACTTTTAGAAAAACTAAGCATCGACCCACAAAACCGTGAGGCCTATGCGGCTTGGAAACATCTTTTGGCGGAAAAGCGCGCTCGTCTGGGTATTAAAGAAGAATTTATTACTAACGAGAACGTCTTAAGCTTGAACGAATTTGATCAGAAACGTCGCGTTTCTTAATCGCTTCACGCTTGTCGTGAGTTTTCTTACCCTTCACTAAAGCGATCTCTAATTTGGCACGGCCATTCTTAAAATAAATTTTGAGTGGCACGCAAGAGTAACCTTTTTCTTTCAAAGCTCCGAAAATTTCATCCAGCTCTTTGCGATTCAGTAAGAGCTTACGAAGACGCTCGGGCGCGTGATTGTTGTAACTGGAAGCTTTGTATTCCGCGATGTGCGCATTTTGCAAAAAGGCTTCATCACCACGAAAACTGATATAAGAGTCTTTGAGTTGAACATCTTTGTTACGCAAAGACTTCACTTCGCTTCCCATAAGCTGAAGTCCCGCTTCGTAGGTTTCTACGATCGTATAATCAAAGCGGGCTTTTTTGTTCTCTTGAACAATTAAAATGCTCATGGTTCAAATCCAAAATTCTTATAAAGACGGACAAACTGTGCGGGGCTGAGTTCTTCAGCGCGAGCGGTTTCTTTAAAACCCATCTCGGCCATCCAACCCACTAATTGCTCTTCAGTTAGCTTCTTTTGACTTAAAAGACCAGCTAAATTTTTCTTGAGAAGCTTACGGCGCTGAGCAAAGGCCGCCTTAACAAAGTTTAAGAAAGCTTTGCGGTTTTTCACTGGCGATTCGATACGTGAAAACGCCAAAACACGGCTTGCCACGCGCGGAGGCGGAGAAAAATCCCGAGGTCCCGCTTCCGTCACCATTTCAGGCTTCCAGAAGGTCTGAGCAATCACGCTTAAAAGACCGTAATGCTCCGACTGTGCTGGCGCTCTGATTCTTTGCGCGACTTCCTTTTGGAACATGAGCACCATGTGCTCGACACCTTTGTCTTCCAAAGAGCGATCGATCACGATGCTTGAAGAAATTTGGTAAGGAAGATTGCTGACGAAGACTAATTTTTTATCGGAGTAAAACTGGGACCAATCCAAGCGCAAAGCATCTTCTTCAATCACGGGGATATTTTGTTCTCTCCAGTAAGCAGCGATCACACGATCTAGTTCAATAAGTGTCAGCGGCACATTCATTTGGCGCAAGAAATACGTCAAAGCGCCGGGGCCAGGGCCCACTTCCACCAAAGCTTCGGGAGTAAATTCTTTGACCTTGTTGATGATGCGCTCAATGACCAAATCACTGACAAGAAAGTTTTGACCTAAAGATTTTTTAGCAAGAATCCCTAGTTCTTGAAGGGTCTGCTCTAAACGTTCACGGGATTGAGAACTCATCTAAAATCCGTAACTAATGGTTGTGGAGAAGGCCCCAAATCCAAAGAAGAAAATTCACCGGCGTTCATTCTTAAAATACCCGCATAACCAATCATCGCCGCATTATCTGTGCAATAGCGAATTGGAGGAACCACAAGGCTTAAACCTTTTTTCTGCGCCCACTCTTCAGCGCGAGCACGCAGACGAGAGTTCGCACTCACGCCTCCTGTGAGGATCACACGTTTGGCTCTATAAACTTTTGCGGCACGATCTAGTTTTGCAATCAACACGTCGACAATGGCTTCTTGGAAGGAAGCACACAAGTCTGGCAATTGTTCTTGAACTAATTCAGGTCCCAATTGCTCCAGCATTCTTTGACCCGATGATTTTAAACCTGAAAAACTCATATCAAAAGTTTCATCGTGGATCATGCTGCGAGGAAATTCGAAAGCTTCGGGATTTCCCGTTTTCGCCATCTGATCAATGCGCACGCCCCCTGGAAAACCGAGGCCCGCCATCTTTGCGAATTTATCAAAACACTCTCCCGCCGCATCGTCTTTGGTAGCACCGAGAACGCGGTAATCACCCAGTCCTTTGATTTGATAAAGACTTGTATGTCCCCCGCTGATGGCAAGGCCCACGTAAGGATAATCAAAATCTTCAGGAGGTGCGTATTGAGAGTCTTTTAAAAAAGGCGCAAGCAAATGACCTTCCAGATGATTCACACCCAAGAAAGGAATTTTTTTAGCTTGGGCTAAGGATTTCGCCGTCACCAGTCCGACAATCAAAGCTCCGATCAAACCCGGACGGTTGGTCACTGCAATGCCCTGAATATCGGACCATTTCATATTGGCCTTTTTCAGAGCTTCTTCAATCAATGGAATTAAAGCGATGGAGTGATTGCGGGCGGCGATTTCAGGAACGATACCGCCATACATTTCGTGTTCAAGATCTTGAGAGGCTGCCACCACAGAGTGAACCCATCCGCCACGATCTACGATCGCAACAGAGGTGTCATCACAACTGGTTTCAATGGCTAATACTCGATCAATCACAGTCTTACTTTTTTAAACCCTTCAAACGGATCTTAGCACGACGAGCCTCTTCTGACTTCGGAAATTTGCTCACGACTTCATCATAAAAGGTTTTTGCTTCGTCTTTCATACCCAATTCTTGGAAGGAGACTCCGATTTTGTAGGTCGCATCCGCAAATTTGCCGCCTTTAGGGTTTTCATCGCGGTATTTTTGATAATTTAGGATCGCTTGTTTCCAATCCTTCTTTTCAAAATAACCTTGAGCCGCTTCGTAGATATCTTTTTTCGTAAGCTTTACAGGAACTTCGGCATGAGCCGCCTTCTGCGCTTTCACGGCTTGAAGTTCCGCATTCAACGTCAGGATGTCTTTTTCCATTTTTGTGAGGGCTTCTTGCAAAATCATCACTTTTTGATTCAAGTCACGGTTTTGCTCTTGGGAAGATTTCAAAGCATTCTCAACACCGGAGTTTCCCTGGCCGATACGGTTTTCAACCACATCCACGCGACCGTTGAGTTCACGGATGGATTCCTCAAGATCAGAAACTTTTCCCGCCGCATCCGCATTGGTTCTTTGCAAAGTAACGACTTGTTGTTGCATCACTTGGCGCTGTTCATTTTCACGAACATCGTTACGAGTTTTCAAACAACCTGTTAGAAATAATGTCGTTGCAACAAGAGCAATAGCGAACTTCATAGAACATCTCCAGTTCTTTGGCGAATCAAACGAGCCGAGTTTTCTGCTTTTTCAGCAGCAGCTCGGGCACGAACAAACTGTTCTTTGGCTTTTCCAAAATCACGATCTTCGAAATAGATGCGGCCCTTACGATAAGCCTCTTCCGCCTGATGCCAGTATCCGGGAGAGTGACGGGCCGCTTGAACAGAACGAGCCGCATCTAGTGCAGCTCGTGCGAGGGAATAATCCTCAATGGGTGCGGGAACTGTCTGACAACCAACGATCACCGTGAAAAGTAAAATTCCGATGAAAAGTCTTTGTAGTCTCATCCGCACCTTTCTGATTTAAGAGATTACTGAGCAGGAACGAAGTTTGCGCGGCGGTTTTTCGCCCAAGCAGCTTCAGAGTCACCCATCTCAATTGGTTTTTCTTTACCGTAGCTGATCACGCTCAAACGATCTGCTGGGATACCAGAGCTGATCATGTAAGCTTTCACGGCGTTTGCGCGTCTTTCGCCCAAAGCTACGTTGTACTCAATTGTACCACGAGAATCACAGTGACCTTCAATTTGAACTTTCACACCTGGGTGAGCTTTCATCCATTGGATGTTTGTTCCAACGTCTTTTTTAGCTGCAGCATCTAGGTTTGATTTATCGTAGCCAAAGTGAACAGTCACAAGACCATCGATTTTACCAGAATCAGAACCCATTGGATCAAAGCTAAGAGGTGCAGAATCAATCGCTGTAGATTGTCCACCTGTCGGCATTGTTTCAATTGATTGATCTGATTGAGTTTGTTTTCCTTTGCAACCAGCAACAAGAGCGCAGGCAACAAGACCTAGAGCTAATTTACGAACCATGATGTCCTCCTATGAAGTTCCTATAGTTATCATTAACAAATAAAAACTTTAATTTATAGCGGCTCATTGTCAAACCTTAGATTTCCTAATTGATGTTGCGTTGCTGTACGGGCTAAGACTACTTATGCAAAAACATCTTGTTTATCTTCTTTGGAGCGCCATTTTTCTTTTTTCTCTCTCGGTAAAAGCACAACTCGAAGTGCCGCCTGAAATTGAATGGAAGACTCTCACCACGCCCCACTTTCAAATCATCTTTAATGCCCGGCAGCAGGACCTAGGTCTGCTTTACGCTGAAAAATTAGAGAAAGCCTACTATGAACTTCGCTCTTACTTCCACACCCTTCCCGAAACAACAGTGGTGATTATAAATGATAAAACGGATGTCACAAATGGTTATGCCACTCGCATTCCGTATCCTCACATTATGGCCTACCCTGTTTTGCCGGGTCCCGAAGAGAGTCTTGCCGACACAGGGGATTGGGCGTTTGAGTTGCTCGCGCATGAATACACTCACATTCTCAATTTTGAACCCGCAAATGGCATCATGAAACCTTTGCGTTCCATTTTTGGAAACATCATCGCACCAAATATCCTTTTGCCAAATTGGTGGAAGGAGGGCCTGGCGGTGGAAATGGAAACACGCCTCGGAAATCACGGTCGCCTGCGTTCGTTTTATCAAGATGCCACAATCCGCGCGATGGTTGAAGACGGCACGCTTAATTCTTATGACATCGCTGAAGCCAATGAAGTGATTCCCACATGGCCCGAAGGCATGCGCCCCTACCTTTTTGGTTCTTTGATGTGGAGTCAGATGCTGGCCGACAAGGGTTCTGCTCTGGCAGGGACACTCAATGAGCGTCACGGCGGACGAGTTCCTTATTTTATTGAAACACCAGCGCGCGAACATATCGGAAAAAGCTACCCGAGTGAATATGATCGCATGCTTGAAGAAACCACCCTGCGCGCCCAAGAGCAGATGAAAACTTTACGGGAAGCAAATATCACAAACGCGACGATTCCGAAAAATGCGTTTACATCGGTCACAGCCCCCGCGATTTCACCTGACGGAAAACATCTGGCCGTGGTGACTGAAGATGATGCAAATTCCCGCTCGGTGAAACTGATCAGCAAAGAAAATGCTCAACAGAGTTTCTTAGATGCTAAAGCCGCAGACACCGTGGAAAAATTTAATCAAAACTTTGAGCCTTCAACACCGAAGGATGGTCCGCCGACAGGAAGTATTCAGCGTATCAGTTGGTTTCCGGATTCCCAGAAAATCGTTTATGATAAAATTGATTACACCAATCGCATTGAGCGCTATGCGGACCTGCACGTTTACAATCTCACAACAAAGAAAACGGAGTCTTTAACAAAAGGACTTCGCGCTCGTGAGCCTTCCGTTTCTCCGCAAGGAGACATGATCACTTTTGTGAAACTTGAAGGCGGCAAAACACATCTTGGCCTTTTAAAGATGTCAGATAAAACTTCAGAAATTCTTTTCTCTGGAGAAATTCAGCAGCGCATTTCCTATCCGCTTTTCTGGGACCAAGATACGATTTTATTTTCTTTAAGAAAAGTGGATGGCAGCGAACAGCTTCAACGCTTCACGATCTCTTCAAAAAATCTTGAGACGATTTTTACGGACTACCCGAATGTTCGCTTTGCCAAAAAAACTTCCGAGGGACTGCTTTTTACTTCCAGTAAAAATGGCGTCTTAAATCTTTATTTGGCGGATCGTGAACTAAAAACGGCTCGTCCTGTCTCGCACACGCTCACCGCTTTTTTCACAGGCGATATTGATCCTGTTCGCAAAGAAATTTTTGCCACTCATATGACGTCACAGGGTCTTAAAGTCGCTGCGATCTTGCCCCAGGATTGGCAAAATACTCCCGCAGAACTTCCCGTGATTTCGCCTTTGATGGCCGATCGTTATCAAAAGCCCAGCAAGAACGAAGAGGCCCAAGAAGCAGCCCGCGCGGCTATGAATCAATCCAAGATCGAAGATTATTCTCCGTATGGCTATTTGTGGCCTCAGTACTGGATGCCATTTGTTTCGGGTTCTTCAAGCGAAACGGGTGTTATTTTAACTGCGCAAACTTCGGGATTTGATCCGCTTAAAAAACACTTTTACACTTTGCTGGGATCTTGGGACACAGGTTTGAATCGCGGAAGTCTTGAAGGCACATACTTGAATCAAGTGACATCGTTGCCTTTTGCCGCCATTGCATACAAGAGAAGTTCTTATCTGGGCACAACATCCAATGAACTCAATGACTATGGTGCGGCTGCGGCGGCTCTTCCAGATATGTTCTGGCTTTCTCGCTACGCAAGTTTACAAATCGGTTGGCAGTATCTAGAGCGTTCAACCACGAGTTTAGAAACAAAGCGCACCGGTCCATTCACAATGTTTAACTACATCAATTACTCAAAATCCGGAGCGCAGATTTCTCCCGAATCCGGCCTGGGAGCTTATCTTGGTGCCTACAATTACATTCAAACAGATGGATACTTGAGCCATTCGCAATTTTTGGCAGGTGGAGAAGTTTATTTTTCTTCACTCCTTCCGAAACACAACGCCTTTATGTTGCGCGTGAACGGCGTTTATACTCCGGAAAAAATCGCATCTATCTATGGCGTTTCCACAGAGCCTTTGGTTTTTATTCCTGACAGTCCCTTGCCCCAGTATATTTTGCGTGGCTACAAACGCGGGCAGCTTTTTGGGCGAAACCTCGTGGCCATGAATGCTGAATACCGCTTTCCGATTAAAAATATTTATGCGGGTTCAGGAACCGATCCGCTTTTCTTGCGTCGAGTTTCGGGCGCACTTGTTGCCGATGGAGCTGCCGCAGACGGGCTTTTTGTGAACGACAAAGATCTCGTTTACGAAGTCGTCAATATGAAGCGCTCTTTCTGGAGCACCGGAGCCGAGTTGAAACTTGAAACCACGATCGGTTACGTCATTCCGGTCAGCGTCGTCCTTGGTTATTATGTCGCTTTCAACACCCCAAACGGAAACGAAAGCACTTTCGGAACGACCTTACAAATCATCGGGTTTTAACCTTTTTTGTGAGGCCGCAAGTCTTAAAAATGACGGTTGCGGCCCATCGCCCGCCCCAAGGATCCCCCTCCTGAGGGCGATGGGAGTCCCCCTTTCGCGCCGAGCCAAACTTACCAATCTTGACAAAGAGCGAGGCCCTCGAAATTATTGAAGATATCGACAACTAGCGGCGAGGACGTTGCGTTGTAGACCTGGAGGGGTTCATGGAAAAAATCAGCTGGATTAAAGAACTTGTGAAGGCTGAACAACAGATGGAAGAGTCGGGACTCGTGGACATGAGTTTCGGATTTGATTCAGAGAAAATTCTGATCAATGAGACGATTCAGTTTCTTTTGGAGCTGAAAACAGAATTCGTCGATGCTTCCACTTCGTTCAATGAATTAAAACCTTCCGCACTTGGCCGTATTAAAATCTACGGTATCGCAAAAACTCACGCGGACTTCATGCTTTTCCGTAACGGCTTTAAAATGATCTTCTCATTGAAAGCTCCGGGACAAATCAGCATCCGTTTTAATTTTATCGGAACAAACTACATTCCAACTCCGGGCTCCACAGAAGCTCAGCAAACAGCGACCAATGTCATGGACGAACACATCGTCGAAGCAAAATGGGGCGCATTTGGAGAACTTGTGTGGACGTACCAGGGACTTCCAGTGAAGCTGGAATACATGGTTCGCCACTATCTGACTCTTTTCATTAAAGAGAGTTCAAAATAATCCAGCGATGGAAAAGAACAGGCTCCGACAAGGAGCCTTTTTTATTTTTCGATTCTGGAAGTCGGAACAAGCTGAATGCTTAAACAATAAGTGTCATCGATATTTTCTTCGTGCGCGAGTGCCGCCAGGTTGAATTGAAACTGTCTCACAAGAACTCGAATCTGATCCAACTTCTTTGCACTCACCGGGACCGTGACGGAAGTAAAGTCACACAAGTCGGTGTCACCGGACTCTAAAATCTTCAGTGCTTCTTCCAAAGATTTTTTCGTGTCTTTAAGAAAGATCACCTGTTTATCAAAATTGATTTTGCGACGGCGGTCTATTTTATGAACTTGTTCATTGCGCACGAGATTTAAAAAGTGCTCTTGATCTTCGCCGGTGACATCAAGCTTTTTATAAACCTGCAAGGCCATTCTTTCACTGAGGGGAATGCGTTCATTCATTAGATCCGCCAGCCTGCCGCTGGAGATTCCCAAAAATTTGGCGTAGGACCTTTTTGAAAAACGCGGATTGCGTTGCCTTCGCGCCTCATAGTCGTGTTTTAAAATGTCGACAGCCCTGTTGA
Source organism: uncultured Bdellovibrio sp. (assembly GCF_946478835.1). The sequence goes on from NZ_CAMLDV010000033.1 coordinate 17,948, forward strand.
ATCTCTTCATCTGCTTAAGTAGCAGAATCATTTCCCGAAATTTTCTCAAGCACTAGTTCAAAGAAGGCATCTCAAGCCTCCTGCGAGGCAGATTAAGTCCGTTTGTCCAGAGTGTTCCAAAATGCATTTCTTCTTTGGAGCAGAACTCTTGTTCAAAATTTTATGAGTCCGACAAAGTGCTCTAAAGAACTTATGCCGTCGCCTTTTCGAACCGATTAAAAAAACGGAACGTCTAACGATGAGGTTAAAGCGATGAATCGATTCATGATTAAGTATTATCTACTTTCAGCGTTGAGTCTCGCCTTGACCCTTCAACATTCCATGGCCCACGCATCACCTTCCACGCTCACGTATCAAGGCCGTATCGTCAAAGATGACGGATCTCCGCTGGAGTTCGGAAGCGTCAGTTTTATTTTTAAGATCACGGATCCTTCCGGCGCCTGCATTATTTATCAAGAGCAAGTGAACGGATATGACATGACAAATTCCAATGGTGTCTTTGACGTTCCCATTGGTAACGGAACTGTGACTTATCCAACCGATGGATCTTTAAGTCTTCTGGAAGCCTTCAACAATTCCCGTTCTTTTATTTGTAGTGGCAATTCAAATTATGCAGCGAAAGCGGACGACGGAAGAAATTTGCGTGTGCAGTTTTTTGATGGCGTAGGTTGGAAAACGATTTCTCCTGACAATGTCATTCGTACTGTGCCTTTTTCAGGCTATGCTCTTTCTGCGCAAAAACTGGGAACTTATGCTGCGAATGATTTTTTGGTTAAAGCGGGTCTTCCGACATGTGCGTCAGGAAGCTATCTTACTTGGGACGGCAGCGCTTTAACTTGCGCGACTCCAGCGGCTCCTCCCTCAACAAATCTTTCTGGAGACGTCAGTGGCACTTTATCCGCCAACACCGTGGATAAAATTAAAGGCGTGAGTGTTAATTTTAGTTCTTTGAACTCTGGCGAAATTCTTAAATACAATGGCAGTGCTTGGGTGAATGGAAGTTTGTCCTCCTCCAGTCTTTCTGACGGTTCAAGTTTACTAAAAGCTTCACAAATGCCAGCGAACTGCTCTGCGAATCAAACACTGACGTTTTCTTCACCGACCGGAAGTTGGACTTGCGATAGCATCACTGTCACGGCGGCAAACTTTGGATCTCAGTCCGCAAATACTTTTTTAGCAGCACCTAATGGCTCCGCGGGAAATGCTTCCTTTAGAACGATTGCCGCAGCCGACCTACCTGCCGGAGTTGCCACACAATGGACGACCTCTTCACCAAATATTTATTATAACGGTGGCAGTGTTGGTATTGGTACAAACTCCCCGACTGTCAAACTGGAAGTCGCAGGAACCGTCTATTCAACAACGGGTGGATTTAAATTCCCTGATGGCACCGTACAAACAACAGCAAGCACAAGTTCTTACGTCACCGTCGGCCCTTTTGATGGCTACAGTCGCAATGTCTTTGTCGGCGTCGGCCACAGCAATGGCACAGCGACAGGCACGTCCAATGAAGCTTATGGAGACAGCAGTTTAAATTCACTCACAACGGGTTATCGCAATATTGCCATCGGTATTAATACTCTGGATAACGTGACTTCCGGCACACAGAATATTGGTATTGGTGAACACGCCGGTGACAATGCGACGACGGGCTCAAATAATGTAGCCATCGGCCATCACACTTCTTTTGCTTCAGCGACCGCAAGCAATCAACTGAACATTGGAAATTGGATTTATGGAGCCAATGGAGATATCGGAATTGGAATATCGAGTCCCACACAGATTCTTGAAGTCAGTTCTTCGGCAAAAGTTCCGTTGATCACATCGACAGGCGGCTATGGCGGCGATTACGTCGGCGGCGGATTTTTAGCGCAAGGGATGCCAAGAGCCAATGGATACTTTGCTTTCAACATGGCCCATGAATGGTTTGCGGGAATTCCGTATGGTGGTGATGGTTATGCGATCAACTACAAATCGACGTCGTCTCACTCTAATTCGACTTCGGATATTACGGGCATTGGTGGCAACTCCAATTATTTTTATATCTCAACGAATGGAAAGGTCGGCATAGGCACAACGTCTCCGAACTACAATTTGCACGTCATTGGAAATGCCGGATTAAGCACGGGAACATCCTGGACGAATGCTTCAGACGTTCGCTTAAAAGACATTCAAGGTGACTATGAATACGGACTTAAAGAAGTGTTGCAGCTTCATACCGTGAGATATAACTATAAAAAAGGAAATCCATTGGGACTTCCTTCGGACTACTCAAAAACAGGTTTCATTGCTCAGGAGGTTCAAAAAGTCATTCCTGATGCAGTCACCGTAAGAGAAGATGGATATCTTGAGCTCAATGTAGACCCTATTCATTGGGCGGTCGTCAATGCTGTGCAAGATTTAAATAAAGAAATCACGCGTCTGAATACGGAGAATCAAGAACTTCGCCAACGACTCGATCAGCAAGAGAAAGAATTGGTAGCCATCAAAGCCAAGCTGGGTCTTTAATATAAAGAAACGGCTGGAGATTTTCCGCATGAATGAAAAAGAAAAAAGCCAAGCGTCTCCGATGCTTCACGCTCTTCGGGGGCTTGTGAAAAGTTCCGACATCACATATGAAGATCTTGGAAAGAAAATGGGGCTCAGTCCCGACACGATCAAGCGTCTCTTAAATGGTCGCATTCCCATCACTCTGCAAAGAATTTCTGAAATATGTGATATCTTAGAGATCGACTTGTACGAACTTGCCCGCCTTTCAAAATTTGGAAGCAAGGGACCGACGACATTTCTAACTCTGGAGCAGGAAAAAGCCCTGGCTTCGGACGACGAACTCTTTGCGGTTTTTTATTTGGCCGTGATGGGATTTTCTTTTGAGGAAATTTCTCGAAGATTTAAATTCAGCCACGACAAGATTCTAAAAATCGCTCTTGAATTGGAATCCTTCGGAATTTTGGAACTTCACCCCAAAAATAAATTAAAAATGACCGTGTATCGAAAAGTCCGTTGGAATATGAACGGCCCCCTTCATAAAAAGTATATGGTGCCAATGGCCGTTGACTTTGCCACTGACGTTTACCAAACTCCGGAGTCCTTTAAATTCTTTTTTAATTGCCCGTTATCGGCGGATTCCCAGGAAATCGTTTTGCGTAAACTTCGAGAACTGGGACGCGAGATCGAACACATGTCAGAAATGGATCTCAATATCCATGGTGCGCTGGATTCAAATATTAATATTCTTATTGGCGCAAAAAAGTGGATGCCGGAAGTCGTTCGCAAATTGATGAAATAAAAAAGGCTCTCTTGCGAGAGCCTTTGTGCTTTTGCATCTATCTATAAATCGGTAGATACAGATTTTGATCCGATAAGATCGCCAAGTAACGACCGGCCACGGCTTGTGGGAAGTCGGCGTTGGCATTGTACTTAGCTTGATACTCTACGATCAGTTGATATCTTTGCTCGATATCCATGAGTTTCACTTCTTTTTGCAGAGCTTGTTCAGCCACCACAAAAGCGTAAGCGCTCATATCACGATGGGTGGTTTTCAAGAACGCATCATCTTTAGCACCAACATATAATTTGTAATAGTTTGTGCCTTCCGTGTCAGCTTGGCGGAAGTTCCAGTTCGCTGCAGAAATTTCTTTGCGATATTGACCAGGAATCATGTCACGCACCTTTGTCATGATAGAGACATAAAGAGGACGTGCACGGCTGCTGTCTGTCATAGAAAGCTGCTTTTTATTTAAATCCAAAGCAATTTGGATCAACGAATCACTTGGAAAACGACGGCATGGCAATTCGTTTTGGATGGCCAACTGCAAAACATCATAAGTCGCGTTCAACAGTGTTTTGTAAGCAGGCTCAGAAACTCCACCGGATCTCACAGCATTGTATTGATCAGCAAAGAAGTTCAACAATGTTAAAAGATATGTTGTAGACGTGTAAGCGCCGCCCATACGCAATGTCGCAATATAGTCATTCACTTGATCTTTAAGCTGATTGCCCGCAAATTTTTCCTGCACGGAACCTGGAGCTGCCGCTTCGGCACGAGACACCCACAATTGGACAGGCTCTAACTTATCTTTAAGAAGAGCGTCGATATTCTTTTTACAAGAAAACTCTGGCACGCGTGAGCCCAAAGAAAGTTTTGGTGCTTCTTTGGTCGAGAACGCTTTGATTTCCAAAGTGGCTTCTCCGCCCATAGCTTCCGCGAGAACTTCAATCGCCGCGATGCCCGTTGGAATATTTAAAATCTCTGAACTGACAGCGGGACTTGGCTCATCGACAAGAATTCCCGCCAATTGGCGCACCGGAATCTTGTCACCTTTATCGGTAACTACCGTTGTCGAATAAATTTTAAGGCGACCCATTTTCGATTTTGCTTCAAGGCGCACCAGAGGCAGCGCGCGTGACAAATCCAGACGATAAATTTCTCCACCGGCTTGGCGAGTAACTTGGTCAATACGACCGACACCTTCATACTGAGCTTGTCCCGGCGGAGGGGACGGTTGTACCGGAGGCGCTGGTGGTTTCGGCAACTCAGCAGCAAACGCTATTTGTGCACCCATGAGGACTGCAATGAGAACTTTCTGAAAAAAATGAAGAGACATTTTGTGAACCCCTTTCTTAGTTTAATCATTCGAACTCGTGTTGAAATTTGTATTGGACCCGCTGAGCTTTCGCAATTTACGAATTCGTCACCTAGAAGGAGTTTGTTAAATTGCGTCGGACCGCCGCGTTCTGTCCGTAAATATCGTCAACGAAGCGAACAACTCCATCTGAACTGATCGTCGACGTCAAATAGGCTGTGTAGACTGGTGTGATCTTGGCTTTGGGAATTGGCAGCTCCGTAGACTTCGCAAGAACTTCACCAGGACGCGCCATCACTGCTTGAATAGTCGCGCGATCCCAAGGCGTGTCTTCAAGAAGAAACTCCGCCAGATCCAAGGGTTTTTCGAGACGAATACATCCGGAGCTTACCTGACGCATCGGTGTATCAAAAAGTTCGCGTTGATTTGTATCATGCAGATAAATCGCGAAAGAATTTGTTAAATCAAACTTCAAAACTCCTAACGCATTCCCCAAATGTGGCAATTGTCGAATTTGAATATCAGGAGAAACGCGTCCTTCACTAATACCCATCCAATCCACAGTCGTCGGATCAATTTTACGATGGAAGCCTCCATCCCATACTTCATAGTTGTGTGATGTGAAATATTCTGCGATTTGCGCTCTGGAGAGTTTTTTCAGATCATTCACCTTGTCTTCACTGAAGATCGTCGGTGGTACAACCCAGAACGGGTTGATAATCACGCGCACAACTTCGTCTCGCATCGTCGGTGACTTACGTGCCGGACGCCCATTCACCGTTCTGAAACTCATCATACGCGGCCATTCATTGGTGCGATCGACAAGCATAAAATAAGACATCGCCAGGTTTACGAAGATATAGCGATTTTCAAAATATTGTGGAAACCAGCGCATCTTCTCCATATCGACCTGCAACTGACGCACGCGATCCATACAGGAGACGTTGAGAAACGCCCACACTTTTCCATTCGGAGAAATTTCTCCGTCAGGATTGATACGCATATTCCATTGAATATCGCTGATGGCACTCAACATGTCTCCATCGAAGGTATCATCCATTTTGCTAATCCGATAACCTAGCACAACCAGGCGCTGTTTGATATCGATCACGGTTTTGTGATGTGAGTAAAGACGGATCGGCGTCGTTAATGGGGTGATGGGGCGCCACGAACCGTCCTGACAAGCAGAATAGATTTTTTCAAAAGCTTCCTTCACCGCCAGATACGGAGCATTTTGCGGAGCCACCATGTCTGCCAAGACGGCACTTCTTCTTCCCGCAGCGACAAACAAAGTCATCAACTGTTGCGGTGATAAAAAATCTTTGCGAATGAATTTGACGTCTCTTCCAACGCTTTGCGGATCTACACTGCCTCGATGCAAGTCATTGAGCATTTTTAAATACGCCTGATCAGCAAGCGGTTTCAATGTGCGCGAAAGGTTTCCTCCTGTAACGTAGGCGTTCTCTAAGCGTTCAGTCCAGTACGCTTGAGGATTTAAACCGTGACGCCAAATATTGAGCATGGCACTTCTCATATCCAAAATATCGATTTGCGATAACACGTTGGAATAATCGGCCCTATTTCCCGACGAAGCGTTTGTTCTCATCTGAGCCCAACCGTTCACGACGTAAAGCTGAGACACAAGAGACACAAGAACCATAAAACGTACAACTCTGATCATGGTATTCTCCTAAAAATCATTTTTAAGATTTGCCTGAATTCTCAAATGCGAAAGTAATTTTCCGGAAGGAAAAAACAAGTTCCTGCCTAAAATCAGATGTGGTTTGATTCGGGGTCCGGTGGCAAGAGTATTGACAGTCGTGTCTTTATTTCAAGAGGCTTCATTTTTCCCCTGCGAAGAAAACATCAGAGCTATAAACAGTGTCTTATGCGTGGATTGTTATTTGTTTTTACATTCTTAGCGTTTACCAGTGTGTCTTTTGCTTCGAGCGAGAATCTCTCATGGCCTGTCAAAGACCCCGAAAATCTCCGTCTTAAAAAACTTATTTCGTTAGATCACAAAAGCCTGCCTGTTTCCGGGAAAGACGTGGTTGTGGCCGTGATCGATACGGGGGCTTCCGCTGCGACGAAGCCTTTAGCCAAACACTTGGTTCCCGGTTGGAACTTTATCGACAATAACGCTTCTACAATGGATTTCGACGGTCACGGCACTCCGGTTGCGGGCATTGTGACGTTGATTGCTCCCTCCGTTAAGATCATGCCTTTGTTAGTTATAAAAGAGTATGGATCTCAAGACGATATCGTCAACGCCACGGTATATGCGATCAAGCGCAATGTTCCTGTCATCAATCTGTCTGTGACGTTCACGGAAGAGATGTTAAGACGTGTGCGTGATACTGTTGGTGATGAACGTTTTAAGAAAAGTCTTTTAGTTTTAGCTTCCGGAAACTCCGGGGAACGTTACCCGAGTTTGCAAGAAAAATGGCCCAACGTGATTGTTGTCGGCACTATCGGCCTTGATCTTCCTATTCATTCTACTTCGTACTCCGTTTACGGTCCTGATGTCGATATCGCCGCTCCCTCCGGAGACGCTGAAGATGGCATTGCCACCTACAGTCCTTTTTCAACCTCTTTGCATCCTTTCAATGGAACTTCCGGAGCCGCTCCCGTCGTTTCTGGAGCCGCCGCTTTACTGAAAGAAAAATATCCGAAAGCACAAGGCGCCGACCTTAAGAAAATGCTGATCACAAAGACTTGCCACTCGAAAGACATCAACGTTTTTGAAGGACGTCTTTTAAATATTGGTCGTCTCTTCGATAAAGCCTACAAATGTTTTTAAGGACTGAGATCAACAAAAGATTTTAGTTCTTTTAAGTGAATCGCCCACGCTGTCTCAAAATCTTTGATTACGTTTTCGCGTTTGTCTTCGGGAAGATGCTCCCAACCATCATGCGTAACAGTAAGTACGCGCTCTTCACCATTATCATCAATCTTGAAAGAGCATTCCGTTTCCCACTCAATGGGCCAGTCTTTCTCATGCCAGGTGAATTTAAGTTCTTCTTTTTCGCGGGCTTGCAGAATTTTTCCCGTAGCCACTTGCGCGACGCCTTCGCTATCAACCCAAGGTTCTTTAAAAAGTCCGCCGATTTCAGGTTCGATAACGACACCGTCATTCCACCACTCTGACAATTCTTCAGGACGGGTCAGAGCTTCCCAGATTTTAGAAGGTTCTGCATGCAAAGTTATGGATTTCTGAATGACTTCACTCATACGCCACCGCCTTGATGAGGTTGTCTTCAGAATAAGAGAATGTGCTTAAAGGGAATAGATAATTTAGACAACCCGTTCAAATTTCAAATTACGGGGATCGAAAATGTGAAACTGCAGTGGATCGACGCTCTTGACTTGCAGGCGAATCGGGTCGCCTTTTTTGAAAACGTGCCCGGTGTGATTGGCAACTAACAAAAGCTCTCCTTGAAAATTGCAGAGAGCTTCCGTGGACGACGCCGTTTCTTCCACCACGGCGGGAAGGATTTGACCTTTCTCAAGAGATTTTAAAAATGCTCTTGAAGCCAAGGTCTATCCCAAATCTTTCGCCATGTCGATGCGGCGGAATTCCACCGGACGAATCACAGCTTCTTTATTTGTATTGATTGGTTTTGCAGTCACGACCGGAGCCGCGGTCGGTGCTGCAGGAATTGGTTTTTCACCTAAGAAATTTTGCGCAATATTTTGAGTCACGTTAAACAATGCAGAAACATTATTTGCCGTTTGTTGAGCAGCGTCCTCTTGTTGTTTTACTTCCTGGCAAGCAGCCTTGAAAGCTTCGCCTAATTTTTTCAGCGCATCTTGATCTGCTTTGGGAACCTCAAAGACATTGCTCATATCTTGCGGAGCTTCTCTTTGCAGTGGAGTCATAAAGCTGATGTTATCGACATCGCTTAAATCAGACGCGGGTTCTACTTGTGCTTCTTCTTGCACCCATTCTGGAAGACTTTCTTCACAGAACATCAACTGATCGCGATTCACTTTGGCGATGAATTCGATTTCGCCCATAGAAAGATCCACTTGTTGTGCGATCTCTTCGGCACTCAACCCCTGATGGGCTAAGCGGGCCGCTTTCACATACTTAATCGTATTTTGGCGCTCTAATATTTCAGTGTGCGGAATGCGATCTTGGAAGATTTTGGCAACTTCCAAACTCTTTTGCATGCTCTGCTCAATTTTTGCGAGCTGCTTATCCGAAGCCTGGATTTTTGTTTGAATGTCTTTAACTTTGGATTCAAGCAAAGCCGTGAGTTGGTTCACTTGGGTTTCCGTGCGATCTGACAGATCTTCAAGAACGGCGATCTTGCTTTGCAAAAGCTGCAAGCCTTTGCTCAAAGATGATC
>NZ_CAMLDV010000034.1 GCF_946478835.1 uncultured Bdellovibrio sp.
GGAACTTCAGAAGATCCATTCACGCGGGGGCGTGATCTTCATATTCCGATTCGTGTGAACGGATCGATCTTGGGCACCGCTGTTGTTCCCTCTGCCGATGACCTCAATGCAGAAAAACGCCAAGGTGTTACTCAACTTGTGCGCATGGTTTTAGAACCAGCGATGTACAAATGGTATCTGGATCAAAAGGAAGCCAACCTTGTAGAGCTCAACCGTGCTCAATTGAACTTGGATAATGTTCGTTTGTTCGGTGAAGATCCTCTTCCTTCTATTGATGATATTCTGAATGACAATCTTGAGGTCCTCAACGAAAGTCCTGAGGCTGAGTTGATCTCGCACTTGATTCATCTTGAAGGACGCTCTGAAAACACCAACAAAAAAGTCGCTTTGCAATTGCATGAATTAACGGGTCGTTGGGCTTTCGTCCCGTTTAACGATATCAAAGGTCAACTGCACTCGGCCCAAGACATCGCAAAAATGGGCGCGATGACAATCTTCGTAGAAAATGTTGAAAACCTAAATCCAGCAGAGCAAGAGCTTCTAATGGATTACATTGCAGAAGAGCGCTCTACCGAAGAACCTTTGTTGATTACAAGTTCTTTGAAGAATCTTGATGAACTTGGTAAATCGGCTTTGAATTCCAATTTAGTCGATGAACTTTCGGTGAATTGTTTTGAGGTCGATCGCGCACCTTTAACGACGCAAGGTCTTAAGGAAGTTTTGGAGTTGTTCTTCATGAAAGACTCCCCGATCGACGCCTAAAAGTTTAATCCTTGAAAATAGCATGAGTGTCTGTGAGAATTTTTCTTATGGTCACTCATGATGAATTTTTAAATCCATTTCTTACTCGCTCATTAAACTCCAACGCTTACAAAGTTTTTTCTTTGGCCGGAGACGCCTCCAACCGCCGTTACTACCGTGTGGTTTTGGATCATCAGTCTTGGGTTTTGATGCGCTGGGAACCATTCCAGCCTGAAAATTATCCGTTTCTAAGCGTTTTGAATCATTTTGCTAAAAATGGTGTTCATGTACCGCAAGTGATTGCGATGTCTCCGCAAGAAGGTTTGGTTTTGCTTGAAGACCTAGGAGACCTGACTTTGGAAAGAAAATTCTGGGAAAGCCAAAACCAGGAAGCCGCCACTGAGTTCTATCAAATGGCTGTTGATGAAATCGTTAAAATTCATCATCCGGCAACTTTGGATCAATCCGACTGCACAGCTTTTAAAATCAAATTTGATACTGAAAAATTCATGTGGGAAATGAACTACGGAAAAGATAATTTGCTTTCCGGAATTTTGAAGTTTCAATTTAACGACGCTTTAAACAAAGAAATGGCCAATATCTTTTTGGATATTTGTTCTCGCTTGGACAAAGAACCGAAACGCATTGCTCACCGTGACTATCACTCTCGCAATTTGATGATCAAACTTGATCAGATGAGCGTGATTGATTTTCAGGATGCACGTCTGGGGCCGATTCAGTACGATCTTGTCAGTCTTATGCGCGACTCTTATGTCGACATGAACGATGCAATGGCGAAAAACTTGATTAATTACTATTTGGAAAAATCTAAACAGTACTTGCCAAAGGATTTCTCTCGCGAGCATTTTGATCGCGTTTATGAATTGCAGTCTATCCAACGTTGCTTTAAAGCCTGCGGAAGCTTTGCAAGCTTCTATCATTTGCGTGAAGACCGTCGTTATTTAAAATATCTTTCAGGAACTCTTCGTCGAGTGATGAAGGCCATCAATGAATTCCCAGAGTATAAAACTTTTGCGGATGTCCTGATTGATTCCGGTGCTCTTGAAAGAAAGTACGAATCTTTATGAATGTAATGCTTCTGGCTGCGGGCGAAGGAACGCGTCTTCGCCCTTACACTGAGATTCTTCCTAAGCCAGCCATTCCTTTTTTAACAGTGCCCCTTGCGGCTCATTCGTTGAGTGCCTTGCGTGGTAACACGATTAACAAACTTGTTGTTAACACTTATCACCTTCCAAAAAAAATCCACGAACTTTTCCACACACTTCCTCACAAGGCACAAAGTCTGCATTTCTCTGATGAAGTGGGACAAATTTTAGGAAGTGGTGGCGGATTGGGAAATGCCCGCAAACATTTCATCGGTGGCGGCGATTTCGTCATGATGAATGCGGATGAAGTGATTCTTCCTAAAGATCCTCAAATTTTAAAAAAGGCTTTTGAACACCACAAACGCACGGGAGCCTTGGCGACAATCTTAGTGATGGATGATTCTCGCGTGGGAACACAGTTCGGCGGAGTGTGGGCTAATTCACAGAATAAAGTTCTTGGTTTTGGAAAATCTGCGATTTCTGGCGCACAAAAAGGTTGGCACTTTGTTGGTGTGCAAATTCTTTCTGAAAAAGTTTTTGATTATATTCCACTCAGTGGTGAATCAAATATTTTATATGACGCTTTAGTGGCTGGAGTTCAAAACGGAGATCTCGTCCAGGCTTTTCCTTTTGAATGCAGTTGGTTTGAAACAGGAAATCCAAAAGACTTTCTTGAGGCTTCTGAAAAGTGCTCTCAATATCTTTTAAGTCCTCAAGCCTCTTTCCAAAAAGAAGCCTTACTGGCAACGCTCAAGGATTTCGCTCCTGAAGCTGTTGAAGCAAAGATCCAAGGCAAAGCCCATCTTGTGATTTCTAAAAGTTCACAGATTGAAACCTCTGCACAAGTTGAAGGATTGTTAGTCTGCGGAAAAGGAAGTTCAGTTGGTGCAAATGCACGTCTTAAAAACGTGATTGTCGGCACCGGTGTCACGATTCCCGCAAACACCGAAGCCTCAGATAAAATGTTCTTATAGAAGAGAGGAAAAAGGTACCTGGTACCTTTTTCTTATTTTTGTAGAGCTAATTCTGCGTCAGTGTAGAAAGACTCTTGGCTTTCTTTCACTTTATATCGACGAGTCATCATCAAGAAGATACTGTCAGCAGCGACACCGATAGGTTCGCCATTGTAGTTCTTCTGCATACCCGCAAGACTTGAAGGATCACGATCAATACCGATTGGAGCAACCGCTGGGCCACCCGCCGCTACACCTGCTCCTGATTCATCAGCAGCACCGACGCCAGCTCCGGCGCCACCGCCGCCTCCGCCACCTTCTTCGTAGCCACTAGCTGTAGTGAGTGCGCCTAGTTTCATTTTTTCTGCTTTTGCGGCGGCTCTTTTTTGAATCTCTTCGTATGTTGCTACCGCGCCTGCGATGGCACCACTTGAAAATCCTGCCGCAGCCATTGCACCTTCTGATGCAAAGTCTGAAGGTTTATAAGATTTTCCATCAGGAGTTGTGATCTTTCCTAATTTCGCATCCACAATTCCAGCATCTTGAAGTTTTTTGATATTTGAACCCATGGCTTTAACACTAGGGTCTTTATTAATAGGATTATTTGGATCATTGATACCTGTTCCGTAGTCGTAAGGACTGTCACCGTAACCATTCGATTGATAACCTGTTAAACCGGCAGCTCCCGCCGTTTTTCCGTGCTGACCACTTTGGAGCATGGAAAGAATTCCTAAACCAGCAAGCATCGCTGCGGTTCCATAGTTTTGCGAAGCCGCCGCTGCCGCTGACATTGCAAACATCATCGCACCTGCCATCGCTTGCTGACCAGCTGCTCCTTTATTCGCACTCTGGGTTTGATCGGCACCTTGTTTTACTGAAGCGCCGTTTTGTGAAGAACCACTTGTTTCAACACCTTTAGAGGAAGTGCCTGTCGTAGTTGTCGTTGTGCCCGCGGCAAACAACACTGAAGGCTGTAAGGCCATTAGCAAAGCGATAGTGTATTTAATAATCGACTTCGTCATAACTTCGCCCCTTAATTATTCAACAAAGTGTTTTTGTTATCACGGTAGCGCTCTTTCACTTTTTCCCAGTTCGATTTGCCACCTTGTCCAGTTACTTCTTTTGTCCATGCTTGTTGACCCGCAGCTTTGTTCGGATCTTTTGCGCCACCAGGAAGATAGGCGCGGTATTTTTCGTTGCTGCTACCGCCACCATAAGCACCCCAAGAACCGCCGCCGCCACCGCCGCCAGTTCCACCTAAGATATTTGTATCAAGACCTTTTTTACCTGCAGATTCTTCACCGCGACCGCCAGCTCCGCCACCGGAACCGCCGCCACTTCCACCAAGACCTGCGCCGCCACCAGTAGGGGCGCCGATACCGCCGCCGTCTGCACTGCTAGGATTTCTTTCACCTAACTGCATACCGCCATCGCCACCACCAAGATTTGGTGTACCGGCTGAAGCAACGACATTGGATTTATCCGTAGCACCTGTCGCCACCTGACTACCCGCTGAGTTTTCGCCTACACCTGCAAGTCCCGTCGAACAACCCGCCGTTCTTGGATTTTTAAAACAGATACATTGTGGAGATTGAGGATTTTTACAAAGACATTCTTCCGTCTGTGCTTTCGCAGGATCCGAACACACGTCTGCAACTTGAGGAGTCGTGCTACCACTGGATTCCTCTTCACACTTTTTACCTTGATTGATCGAGTTAAGAAGTGAAGCAATACCCGCGAGACCTGAAGTTAGAAGCTGAGCATACTTATCTGTACATAAAGAAGCTTTTCCGGCCATGGATTTTTTTTCCGCAGCATTAAGCTCCTCTTTTGAGGCTGCATTCATTTCTTGTTGGGCTGCTTGGTATTCCCCTAAAGCCTTCTGACAGGCCGACAACGTAGTTGGGTCAGGAGATGTACATGTAGGTTTATCTGCGGCAATGGATTTTTGAATAGTTTCAAGACCCTTTCTCGCACTCACGCAAGAAAGACCGCAACCGGCTTTCATCGTTCCGCAAGCCGCCGTGTATGCAGTCATTGCAGCTTTCGCGATATCCATTGCATTTGCAAATCCGCTACATTGATCTTTGACTGCGGCCCCGCCGAGAGTCGAAAGAATCGTATTTAAAGTAGTAATGCCAGTTAGAATATTCGGGCTCAAGTGCTCTAGACATGCATTCGCAGCACCTTCGTGTCTGGAAACGCAGCTGGGCTTATCTGCCATATATTTTTTTTCAGCAGCAACAATTTGTTGATATTGAGGGAACTGACCACCATTCAATGTTCCCTGTGCATAAGCAGCTTCCAACTTTGCTTTTGCTGCAGAAATCTTTTTATCTGAATCTAATTGCTCTCCCATTTTGTCATTATCTGCGTCTTGGGGTTTTGGAGTAATACCACCAGCCCCACCGCCACCGCCTGCACCAGGATCGCCAGCAGCATTTTCACTTCTGACACCGCCATCAGGATCATTCGCAGCATTTAGCTTTTCCCTAGCCTTACTAACAACGGGTAAATCAATGAAAACTGGAGGGGCTTTATCTGCCCCATTTTCCGCGAAGACATGAATTGGAGATAAGGAAAAAGAAATGACTGTCAACGCAAGCGTGAGTTGTTTAGAAATGACCCTAATCATAAAGATTCCCCTATGTCTCACTTTTCGGACAAAAGTCGACGAGTCTTGAATAATATTTTTGCGTCTCGGAATGAGACGCTCTAGAGGGAATAAATTAGAATTCGTTGTCTGGAGGAGGCGGATTGAGAAGAGTTCCGTTCACACCATCACCACCGATATTACGAATTTCCGATCTTAGATAATCCGATGAAATCAACTTCACAGAGTAACCCACAGAGCCACCCATCGCGCAGTTTCCAGATGTGGGAACTTCAACGTCGGCATTAGGATTTCCTGAATTCGCGCCTTTTGGATAAGTTTTGCATTTTCCAAACTTGTTGGTATCTAAACTATAATCCATCAAACTTTGCGGAGCCCAACCTGTTAAAGCATGTTCCCACTGCTTGGAGATATAAGTCAGTTTCGATTCTATATCGACAAAGTTGCGAAGATGACCGCTGTTTTTCACAACAGTATACTGGTCCTTCACGCTGAATTCATCGTAGTTCACGCCGCCAACTTTACCGCCACCCTTGTGAGTACCAAGATCTCCTAAAAATTCTCTCGAACCTAAAGCTGGAGGACCTTGCGTGTAATAACCTGCACCCGGTCCCTTCAGGAACCCATCTTTGATTCGCTTATAGTAAGTTTGATAAAAGTTTGGTTGAATTGAGTAATAAGCAAAATCAAACGCATCAGGCAAAACGGCGCTCATTTCTAAGTCACGCATTCCCGATGGAGTATTCTTTCCCGAATCCCACGCCATGATGTCTTGTGTGTCATCTTTGCGATAAAAGTTAAATGGCAAGTGTCTCCAGTGTTCAAAGTTAGGAGCTGAGTCGCCGTAATAAACACCATTAGGATCAGGAATAGGAGGATTGTAATTGTTTGAACCCTGCCACAAAGGATCGAGCTTATAAACTGCTTGTCCATATTGGAACAAAGCACGTCTACTTTTCAACCCCCACTGATCGCCAATAAAACGACTGTAGTTTGCAGCGCGAGATGGATCGGCTGGATCTCCAATATTTCCGACATCAATAACTCGCGGTGGGATATTCGGGTCCAGCTGACTTGATCTTGCCAACTGATCCGAACCTTTGCTCGGAACTTGTTTTGATCGCCAAGTTCTACCAACCCATGGACCAATTCTTCCGCCGAAGGGTTTATAGAAAGCTCGCGCTTTTAGCGTTACGGCTCCGAAAGGAGAGAATGGAATATTTGGTTGTGTCGTCGCTGAAACTCCGACATAGGCCATACAATACGGATTCTTTTCCACACCCACTGAGAAATTATAAGGACTTTCTAATGGTGGTGCAGCAACACGAATAAATTCAGCAATCTCATCAATCTCGGAAGCGAAAATAGTATTTTTATAGTGCGTCGGCTTATTATCTTTTTGCAGCATCATCTTTTTCGGACGAATCGTATTTGAAGCACCTTCACAGACAGTATCTACATAGACAAAACCCGGAGCAATTTTTATTGGAACCAACCACTTCGGCGGAGCACCGGATTGAACGCCAGATTTATTACAGTTTGGATTTCCAAGAGAGTTATAAACTTCAAAAGTTTCATTTTTTTTCATGGAATCAAGATTCGCTGAAGTCAGATTGTTGAATAGCGTCTTTTTGATTCCTTCACGAACACTTTGACCATCGATATCATAAAAGTCAGCTTTAGGATCGTCGGGACTCATCGCTCTTGCGAGATAGTTGATGAACTCCATACGACTAGCTTGGTCAATATTATAACCAACTACAAAGCTACCTAAAATTTTATAGTTGAATGATCCAAAGTCTCTGCAACGCTCAAAGGCTTTACTTCGCATTTGTTCGGACAATGTTCGAACAGATCTACTCACGTTAGGTAAGTCGATGAAAACAGGAGGCGGCGTGAAAATTTTAATTCCGCTGAGGTTCTTCAGTGATTTACAAGTATTCTCTTCGGGAGGCATTGGCTTGAACGGGATATACGTGATGCAGAATGCAGGCGCATTATAAAAATCTTCCGCCGACATATTGATGCCGTCTTCATCACTTCCTTTGAGGCCTCTTGTCACTTTATCAAAGGGATGTTCCTCGAAATCCCCGGCACTTCCCAACATACGGTAACGCCAGGTTAATAACTTCCAACTTTGACGAATTTGATAATTAGTGTGAGCAACGACGTTCATGCCTTCGGCTTGCTTCATCGCTCCATAGTAGGCTGCAAGATCCACAGAATTTTGCAGATTGATTTTGTGATGCACTAACAAGCCGACGTTGATAACCATCGCAAAGAATAAAAACAAGATTTGGAAAATCAAAGCGATGAAAAGAGCGACTTGCCCTTTGCGGTTGTTAAGATTCTGCGTAAATGTGCTTCGTTTGTTCAACATCTGTGTTTAAACATTCTCTCGTAGGATTGCTCTTGAGGCAACAACTCGACCTCTAAAACTTTGACTTGTTCTATAGTGAGATGACAGACTTTTGGACATAGTTCTACGAAGGGAACTCGACGATGGTCCGATTCATGCTCGCCTTGCTTATCAGTTTTTCCGTGTTGGGAGCTTCAAGCGCTCACGCGGATATCTTGTTTGAGGGGTATTCCAAAATTCTCTCGGGAGAGCAACATATTGGTTACGTCATCAGCCGCTATGAATTCGACGCCAAAAAGAAACAATTCATCTCTACCTATTTCCTAAAAACCGGGAAAGGTCCCACGGAAATCACAGAAAGTTTAAAAGCCTATGCTGATGCCGAGCTGGGTCCCATTTCTTATGAGTATACGACGCTAGCGGGAAAAGAGAGCAAAACGATTGACGCAAAATTCAAAGCAGGAAATTTAAGCGCCGTCGTAAAACATAATGGCAAAATTCAACGCATCGAAAAGAAAGTTCCTAAAGGAACATTCCTTTCTACTTTCCTTGTCTATTTAATGTTGAAAAGTAAAGAAGGCTTGAAATCAGAAACGAATTACGAGTATCAAGCTATCGCTGAAGAAGATGCCGCAATCTACAAAGGCCAGGCTCTTGTTGGAAAAGAAGAAACATTCAACGGATTTAAGGTCTTTAAAATTCTTAACACTTTCAAAGACATTAAATTCTTAAGCTACGTCAATGAACGCGGTGAAGTTCTTGGCACAAATGCCATGGGCCAAGGGATCACGACAGAACTTGTAGGCACACCTTCGGAAGCTACAACGGGACTTCCTTATAGTCCGACACTTTTGAAAACTCTTTTTGGTTCTGTTCCGGAAGGACAAGCCAATGTCGTGGTTAGATCAGCAAAATTAAAAGAAGCTGAATCAAAAGCACCAGCCCCATCCAAACAAATGGGAGTCCCTCAAGGACAAGGAATCATTCTTAAAGCTCAACCTGAGAAAGCGGATAGTAAAGGACACTAAGCATGAGCATGAATCACATCATTGGTCAGCATTTCTTCATCGGCGTTTCTGGACACGCTCTGACTGCTGACGAAAAGAAATTCATCGTAGAAAACAACATCGGCGGCGTTTGTCTTTTCGGACGAAATGTCGCAGACCCAAAACAAGTTCACGATCTGTGCGCGGAAATTCAATCTCTTCGTCACAAGCAAGTTGATAAAGCTCCCCTTTTCATCGGCATCGATATGGAGGGCGGACGCGTTCATCGCTTAAAGCCGCCTTTCACTGTGTGGCCACCACTGCGCACACTTGGCGACCTTGATGCACCAACAGTTTCTTTCCATTTTGCGAATAAAATGGGACAGGAATTAAAATCGGTTGGTATTAATTTGGATTTTGCTCCCTGCGTGGATGTATTCACAAATCCTGCAAACACTGTGATCGGTGACCGCTCAATCAGTTCAGATCCAGAGATGGTGGCTAAACATGCTTCCGCTTTGGTTCGCGGTTACATCAAGTCGGATATCATCACGTGCGCAAAACACTTCCCCGGTCACGGCAATACCGTCATTGATAGCCACGAAGATCTTCCGGTCGAAAATGTCGATATGGCTCGCTTGGAATCTTGCGAATTGATTCCGTTTAAAAAAACATTCAAAGCCCGCGTCGACATGGTCATGACTTCGCATATTAAATTCCCGAAAATTGATCCTGAGTGGCCCGTGACTTTGTCAGAAACTTTCATACAAAAAATCATCCGTGACGAGTGCCGATACCGTGGTTTGATCATCACCGATGACCTAGGCATGAAGGCGATGACAAAACATTATGGAATTGAAGAAGTTCCTGTGCGCGCTCTGAGGGCCGGCGTTGATTTGCTTTTATATTGCAATGATCCTGAAGTGCCACCTCAAGCTTTCGAGGCAGTCCTTGAAGCAACAGCGCAAGGTTCTTTGCAAAAAACAGATTTAGAAGCGAGCTACCGTCGCATCATGGATCTAAAAAAAGCAAAGATCACACAGCCTGATCCACTTCCGATGTCTGAAGTTGTTAACATCGTGGGACATCCTGACCATCTAAAGATCGCCTCTGCGATCGCCAATGGTCAAATCCCCGACGGTCTTCTTCCGGAATAGAACTGACAATCGCCCGAACAGGTCTGTAGTTATTTCAGGCCTACCCAAACCCATCTGCAACTGAGGGCCATCTTGAGTGGCCCGGGAATTGATAATGCATCTCCTGATATCACAGGAGTACCTATGGGTTTTAATATGGACGACGACAAGTCAAATAATAAGGATCAGCTGAGTCTTTTCGACTTTCAGATGCCCAAGGCCGACTTCGTTCCTGCGAAAAAAGAAGAAGGCTCTGCAGCCATTGATTTTGATGTTTGGATGATGGCCCACCGAGAACCTGAACAAAGCAAGACATCTCGCTTTATGACTGTTTCTGCCGTTGTTCATGCGGCGGCGATTTTGTTAATCGCCATGATGACAGTTCCTCTTGTTGAGCAGGCAAAAACTGAAACGATCACAATTGAAATCGAAGACGTGAAACCTCCAGTAAAAATGGCGCGTGGTGCTCCGGTACCGCCAACTCAAGGAGGAACGCCAGTTAAAGAAACGACTCCTGTCGTTGAGAAGCTTGAAGATGCTGGCAGCCCTAACGACGTTATCGCCGCAAAACCAAAAGCCACTTCCAAAGCTGTCGCCAAAGCGAAGGCAGCGACTCCGAAAGCCAAAGCCTCTGCAAAGGTCGCAGCTCACGCAACTCCGAAGGCTGGTGTTGCGAAAACGGCAGGAAGAAGCATTGCTCCTAAAGCGACAATGAAAGCGGTTCCGATGACCATCGATGACATTGATGCTCCAGAACTTGATGAAGGCGAAGTGGCCAACGCTAAAGTCGCTTCGCAAATGAATGAAGACTTTAACGAAGACTTTGAAAACATCGATAACTCAAGAAGAGCGGCTCTTGAAAAAGAGAAGAAATCCATGGATGCCATGGCGGCAGCTCTTGCTGCTGAACAAGACGAAAATCTCAACGCTCTTGATGAAGCGAACAAAGAAGAAGCTTCTCGTTTAGCAGCAGCGCAGGATTCTTTGCGTAAGAAAAATGCCAACGCCATTGCTTCTGCACTTGCCTCTGAAAAAGCGGCGGCCGCAGCAACTGCTCGTGAAGCCGCGGCTCGCGAGGCAGCGGCAAAACGTGCAGGTCTTGGTGGAAACGGAAATGGTCTTGGTACTAAAGAAGGTTCCGGCGCAGGCAATACAGGATCTCAAGGCCCAGGAACTCAAGTAGCAGGAATGCCGCAAGGAGTTCGCAGCCTTGATCAACTTCGTCAGATGCCGGGAAACCCGCGCCCACAGTATGATCGCGAAGAGCGTCGTCGTGGTGACCAAGGTAAAGTGGCCTTTGTTGCTTACATCAGCAAAGAAGGCTACCCAAGTCAGTTCCGTATGATTTCATCGACGGGATTTAGAAACCTAGACGCAAAAACTTTGGCCGCTCTTAAAAAATGGCGCTTCTATCCAGGACAAGAGGGATGGGTTGAACTTCCATTCCGTTGGGACTTAAAAGGCGGAATTCAAGAAGACGGCGGATTGTTACGCCGAAGTGTAAGCCGTCGCTAATTAAAAAACTTACTTCATGTAAGTGACACTATAGAGGGACTCTTTGAGTTCCTCTTTTGTTATCCAGATATTACCTTGTTCGCAGCGATTGCGAAACTTTGGATAGTAAGTGGAACAATCACTTCCCCACGTATTGCGAATCAAGTAATGGCATTGACCTTTGATCATACGACGAGCGGCAATGACGCTTGAATGATCGGCGTGCCTGTTGTCTCCTCCTTCATCGGGAGGCATGATCGTATAGGCGTTGTAACCAATCGCTGACACACGACCATTTTCTAATGCTGAATCAATCGTCGCAAAAAGTTTTGCAGCACCTTCGTCTTTGGTGATCTCCCCTTTTTTTATTTTCTCTTCGTACTGCGCAAGATCGTCACCGAACTTCACCATTACAGGAACTAAAGGGACAGGCCAAGGTTTGCGGTGACAGCGCTTATCCAGTTCCGTTTCATAAACATCGGCCATGGCCACAGAAAGTGGATCGACGATTGCTGAAGTAAAATCTGTTTGCGGGCGAAACAAGGGACATCGATTGACGTCTTGGTAGCTTTTATTTTTTTTGTAGTGTATGCGCGCGATGTTTTTTAAAAACTGCGTCTGATTTTTTTCGGTGGAAGGAAAATTCTTTTCCGCACACATGCCTTTAGAATTCGCAAGCATGATTGTCGTGTCTTCTTGCCCGCCTGTATCTGTAAGACCCGCTGAATTTAGAATGTTTTTTGGATCGTACTTTCCAGCAGCCTCTTTACGATGTGTCTGCACGCGGTTGTAGAAATCTGGATTTTCCTGCAAATAATTTTTCACTTCAGGTTGCGAAGAGTTTTCGAGTTGATAAGGGTCCGCCAGAATGAACGTCGATGCGATGTCGGTAGCAGAAACTCTTTGTTTTACTCTTTGAGAAATAAGATCGGCTGAGGTGTAAGCAAAACACCAGCTAAGGTCTCCTTGGTCGCGATTAGGACCCAGCTCAGATCGATAATCGATGCTGGAACACGACTCTTTAGCGTGAGCGATGGAGATAAAAAAACTAAGAACGATCAGAAAAGCCTTCATATACCAAAGACTTATCGGATTCCGAGAAGAGGACTTTAAGAATCCAGGGAAACAAAAAAAGCCCTTGGGAGCGACCCAAAGGCTTATCTAAGTACTTAAAATCAATAAGCAATTAGTCTTTAAAAAGCACTTTCGCAGACTTAGTAGTGCCTTTAGTGCGCACAGCTGCTTTACGCTTTTTACCGCTAGTAGATTTTTTCTTTTCGCGGATGTATTCAAGTTTTTTTGTTTTAGAAGCCATGGTCTCTCCTGAGTTTTTAACGGAACGAGTTAATTATCAAAACGGAATCTCCAAGTCAACCGAATGGCGGTAATCTCCCGAGATTTGCGGATTTCCCTGATAAGCGTAGTTTAAAGCGAATCTAGGGCCTTTAAAACCCACTCCCGCAGTAATTAGTTCCCTTTTTTCGTCCGTGTCGTTGGAATACCCGAAGCGAGTAATAATAAATTGGTTCACGTAGGTCTCGATCCCGGCCATATAAATCGACTCGGAAGTGGCATCCAGGCGGAAGCGCACCATGGCCTGGTAGATATAATTAAATCCTCCGCCCACGGAAGTTTTTGGGCGAAAGGCTTCCGGGATGTCCTTGTTTTCTCCAAAAACATTGTAAACAACCAAGGCCCAACCGATGTGGGACTTTGGAGTATAGATCAGACCCAAATCCCCGTTTACTTGACGATAAGAAGAGTTCGGCAGTTTGAATTCAAAGTAGTGACCCGTGATTCCGAAAGCCCATTTATCCATAACGAATTCTGCAAGCGACATGTTGATATCGCTGAACTTCAACTCCCCTTGTGGAACGTCAGATTTCTTTTGTACGTAGCCCAAAGCGGCTGGCAAAAAACTTTCCGGCGAGTTGTCACTCAACGTGATTGCCAATTCGTCTTTGGCAAATGACGAAAAAAGATAATGGCCTTTTAAGTGCACCAAAGTTGCTGGATTCAAGAATGAAGCATCGCCTGCTTCCACCGCCGCACGTCCAGTTCCGCCCGTTGCTGCCGAGATTGAGGAATTATAAACTTGGGCCGACGCTGCGTTCACGATAAGATAAACAAATAAAAAAACAGGAAGTTTTTTAATTAAGCTCAAAGGATGGGGCATGACTTTTCACCTCGCAAGTATCGTGAGTGCGTTTCTTTTAGCATTCACATCCTACCAATCGGTCCACGCCGGAGCCAACACTTTTACTGCTAAACCTGTACGTCTTGGCGACAACCTTCTTTCTATTTTGCGCCAACAAGGATTTTCAGAAAAACAACGCGAACAAGTTCTCGCTTCCGATAAAGGCCTTCGCAATTTATTTCTCACTCTCGATACTCGATATCTTGTCAGAAAATCCGGTAACGAAGTTGAACTTCGCATGTTTGATTCGCAAACTTCAGCAGCTTTCCGCATTCTTAAAAAAGGAGCGAGCGTTCAAGCGGGCGCTTATAAACCCAACTACAAAACAACTCACGCTCGCATTGACGGTCGCGTGTATGGTTCGCTTCTTGGCAGTGTGCTTGCGAAAATAAACAGTAATTGGGTGGCGACTCGGTTTATGGATGCCTACGTTTTTGATATGGCTTCATCGCGCGATGTGGCTCGCGGCGCACGCTTTTGGTTTACGGTGGAAAAGAAATATGAAGCTGGTCAGTTTGTAAAATATGGTGAGGTTCTGCAGACTTCGCTAGAGATCGACGGTTCTCCAGTTCAAAAAAAGTTTGTTCGTTATAAAGATGGCGGTGTGTTTTTCAGTGCTCAGGATTTGATAGAAGATCGCCCCTTCTTTGCACCGGTTGAATACATCAAAGTGGCCAGCCGCTTTAAACCCAATCGCCTTCACCCGATCACCGGCCGCTTGCAACCGCATTTAGGAATTGATTTTGAGTTGCCCGTGGGTGAACCCGTTTTTGCCCCTCGCAAAGGAACTGTTGTGCGCTATGGGCACAATCACGCCGCTGGAAACTACATCGTGCTTTTGCATTCCAACGGCATGGAGACAGCCTACAATCACCTTTACCGCATCGATAAAAAAATTCGTCAGGGTCTGAAGGTCAACGTCGGAGAAAAAATTGCGGAAGTCGGTTGCACAGGTTACTGCACTCGCGCGCATTTGCATTTCGCAGTAAAGAAAAAGGGTCGCATGGTCGACCCTATTAAATACATCAAATCTTATCCGCCACAGATGGAGCGCCTTTTAGAAGAGCGCGTGGCTAGTAATTAATCACGAGTACAAACAGTTACGAAGTGCAGACACTTACTTGTTGGTGTAGCGCCACCGTAGCTACCGTTCGGACGGAAGCATTCTTTTGATAAATCATATTCGACTTCGGCAAAGCCTTTGGCAGCAAGGTTTTCTTCTTTGTAGCAAGAAATACCGTTTTTAGGAACAACGCAACCACGCAGAGGATTTACATCCCATTGATCAGCACGCAAATGGCGGCGCATGATGCTAAGTTCAGTGCGCACATTGGCATCCTTCATTTGAGCATATGTAAGAGCGGGACAAAGTGACGCCGCATCTTGAGAGCGAATCACCGCATATTTTCTATTGCAGTTCCAATTTTTTGCCCCAACACCTGGCGAGGCCAAGTCAGTCTCAATCACTTGTGCAAGAGTGCGATTTGGATTTGTCGAAGCGTTGGTTCCTGGTAGAGGAGTAAATGTAAGACTATAACCCTTACCATAAGCCGTTTTCACAGGATAAGCGCTGCTTGGTGAACGCACTTTATAAACTTCTTCAGCATTCGTCGGCATATATGTCAAAGCCAGAATACCTGCACTCATAAAGATATTGCGGAACTCTTCCGCCAATTCTTCGCTGGCGTTAAAGCTGATTCCTGAATCCATCACACGCTGCTCTGGTGAGAACGGGAAATAGTTTGCCGTCACACCTTTTTGAACTTCGTTGTTTTGATTTGCCGTCAAGAAAGAATCCATCACCAACGCATCAGTGAGAGTTCCCACCATCGGAATAATATCAGACCACAAAGTCACTTGACTGTTTGTCGTGTAAACATCCGTCAGACTGTTTTTCACACGGATACCCACTGTAGGAACAGCACCCGCATTTGCAGGTGAATCTTGCAAAAACTCTTTGTATTGATTCAACGACAAAGACGTCGCTGGATAAACTGGTTTGAAGTTTTGATCAGCATAATCAAAGAACTCATCTTTGATTTTGATCCCGCCCGTCGTAAAGGCACCCGCTTGCAAAGACGTAAATGCTTTATTGTTGCGAAGATGAGTTTCAGCACAAGAGTTATAAGTAATTGTGTCAAAGCCCGCATCGTACGCAAAAGGAATGCTCGACACTTTTGAGGCCGTAGTTGTGCCATATTTGGCAGATAACGCAGCATCTGACGTGCCTGCGCTTAGAGTGCTATCCAATTCAGAATCGAATCCTGCCTTACCGCAGTTTTGAAACGACACGACAAGAATAAAGGAGGCAACAATGCCGCTGGCGGCTCGCCATGTCGTCTTATTCAAACGTACTTTCATGGAATCTCCCCTAAACACTAGACTACCATCTCCTTTTCGGCAGATTCACAAAAAACCACAGACCTTCTCACACTGAGACACCCTTGATGTTCCCTAAGAGAATCCATAGCCCCCGTCGTTAAGTGTTGTCTTAGAGTGAAACGTCTGAGATTTATTAAGTATGTCGAAGATTAAAAAAGCCATCATCCCAGCCGCTGGTCTAGGCACTCGCTTTTTGCCTGCCACCAAAACAGTTCCTAAGGAGATGCTCACTATTGTGGACGCTCCGATCATTTTGTACGTGGTTGAAGAGGCCGTTCAAGCGGGCATTGAAGATATCGTTCTGATTGCCGGTCGTGGAAAGCATGCAATTGAAGATTTTTTTGATACTTCTTACGAGCTTGAAGACAAACTGGCTAAAGACGGCAAAGAAAAACTTCTTGAGCGCGTTACAAAAATTCGTGAAAAAGCCAACATCATCAGCATTCGTCAAAAGCAAGCAATGGGCTTGGGTCACGCCGTTCTGTGTGGTCTTCCCATTATTGGAAAAGAGCCTTTTGCCGTTCTTCTGGGCGATGAAATCACGATGGGTTTCCATGGTGAACCGAATGTGACTTCTCAATTGGTCAGTTCTTTTGAAGAAACTGGCACTTCGACAATTTCCGTGATGAAGGTCTCTGAAAAAGATGTTTCAAAATACGGAATCGCAGAAGTTGAAGAAAATCCGAAAGGCTTTTTCAAGGTCACATCTTTGATTGAAAAACCAAAACCAACGGAGACAAAAAGCCGTTGGGCTTTGCCGGGCCGCTACGCCTTCGACAATGGCATCATGGATATTCTGCACTCAGCGAAACCGACTTTGAATGGAGAAATTCAACTGACGGACAGTATGAAAGTTCTTTGTCAGTCCAAAGGACTGAATGCGATGACTTTCTCTGCAAAACGCTATGATGCCGGCGATAAAATCGGTTATCTTCAAGCCAATATCGAACTGGCTTTGCAAAATCCAGAGTTAGGTGCGGATCTTAAGAATTACATCCTGCACTTAGCGCAGAATTTGAAATAGGAAAATCCATGAAGAAGTTTTTTGTTTCATTATTGATTTCTCTTTGCCTTCCCGGTCTTGCGATGGCGTACATCATTCCGACTCGCACGATCTTGCAAAAAACGGCAGAAAACGCAGGCTCAGGAATCTATGCGATCGAGCAAGAAGTGCAATTTTCCAATGGCGAAGAAACGGTCGCCGTAAAGGAAACTTGGTTGATCGACAGTGATCGCACCATGCGCCTTACCGTCACCGGAGCCAAAGATTTACAAAACAGCTTTAAGCTTCAGTACATTTATAACGGCGGACAAAAATGGAGCATGGCGAATAACAACCGCACAAGTGCGAGAGTCCCGGAAGATTTCTTGGAAAAGTTTTTGAACTTTAGAAATCCAGAAATTTTTGCGAATACTTTAGCGCATCTTAAAATGATTCCAGCTTCGGCTTTTCAGAAAAAACCTGTAGGAAAAACGGCCGCTGATTTCAAAAACGAACCTGAGTCATGGGTTCGGTACTCACGCACTGGTGGTGTGGTGAATTACGCCTTAGGCGTTCCAACTCCCGTGGATCAGGAACAAAACTATCCTGGCATCTGGATTGAGCAGGATCAATTCGTGGTTCGTAAACTTCGCCTGCCTTCACAAGTTGAAATGAGTGCTAACAATTACAATCAATTTGCGCGCGGTCTTTCTTATCCTCGTGCTCGCACAATTCGCTGGGGCAACAACACAGTGACGATTCGTTTGATCAGTGCTTCAGCTCGCCCGCAAACAGCGGTGAATTTGTTCCAACCTTCATCTTTGGATGCGAATCTAAAATGGGACGGAATTAATTCCTTGCCTGCGAAAGATGTTATCACGGAGTTCTACACGAGGTTTCGATGAGTTCTACTCAGCTATGGAGAGTGGCAGTGGATGCTCCTCTTCCAGAAGCTTTGACTTACAGCTTTGCAGAGCCTCTTCAGCGCGGTCAGCTTGTCAACGTGCCGCTGGGCCGACGCAAAGTGAAGGGTTTAGTTTTAGGACCCACCGACAAAGTTCCTGATTTTGAAATTAAAAGCATTGATTCTATCGATGAAGAATACGGCCCACTTCCAGAGCAATTTGTAAAATGGCTGGAGTGGCTTGCGCAGTATTATATTCATCCGGTTGGACAAGTCGTACAGTCGGCTTTCCCTCCCCTGCGTAAGACGGATAAGCAAAGGCAATCAAAACGACCTCCGGTGATTCCGCAGCTTGAAAGTGATTCGGCTTTAGACTTAACAGATGAACAGCGTGAGTGTTTTGAGAACATCGCAAAACAAACAGGCTTTGCCACGCATTTGGTTTTTGGTGTGACTGGCTCTGGAAAGACGGAAGTTTATTTGCGTCTTTTGGATAAAGTTTTAAAAGGAGGAAAACGCGGGATTGTTCTTGTTCCCGAGATTTCTTTAACACCGCAACTGATTCAGCGATTCGCGCGTCGCTTTGGCGATAAGATTGCAGCTCTTCATTCGCAACTTACAGATCGTGAAAGAACCAATCAATGGTGGGATATCGTTGAAGGTCGAAAATCGATTTTAATCGGCGCCAGGTCTGCACTCTTTTGTCCTATTGAAGATTTAGGAATCATCATTGTTGATGAAGAGCATGAACCCAGCTTCAAACAAGATGAAAAATTAAAATACAACGGTCGCGATGCCGCGGTGATGCTGGGTAAACTTATGAATTGCCCGGTTGTCTTAGGGTCAGCAACGCCGAGCCTTGAAACCTGGAAGAACGCGCAAGAAGGAAAATACCAACTTCACACACTTCGCCGCAGGGTTGCCAATCGGTCCCTTCCTGATATTGAGGTGATTGATCTTCGCCATCAAAAATCCGATGACGAAGAAAAGAAAAAGATCATCGATAAATATTCTCATCTGCCATTCTGGTTGAGCCCCGCACTTTACGAGCGCATGGGCGAAGTTTTAGAGCGCGGTGATCAGGCGGCGTTATTTTTGAATCGTCGCGGAATCGCGCAAATGGTGGTCTGCCCTGCCTGCGGTCATACACGCGAATGCCCGAACTGTGATATTTCTTTGACGTTGCATGCGCATTCGCACCTGGTTTGCCACTATTGCGACTATCACGAAAATTTCAAAACGAAATGTCCTGATTGCAAGGAAGGTGAACTGCAAGCGATTGGTTTAGGAACCGAGCTTGTTGAAACAGATCTTGCTCGCCTGTTCCCAGGAAAAACAATTGCGCGTGCGGACCGCGATGAAATTCAAAGTCGTGCAGATCTTGAAGACCTCATAGCAAAAATGGAATCCGGAGAAATTGATATTCTCGTTGGAACACAGATGATCGCCAAGGGTCTTGATTTTCCGAAACTCAAACTCGTGGGTCTTGTGCTTGCTGACGTCGGATTCAACCTTCCCGATTTCCGCGCGACCGAAAGAAGTTTTCAACTCATCACGCAAATGAGCGGTCGCAGTGGTCGCCACGTCAAAGAAGGCGAAAGCCCGGGACTCGTTATTATTCAGACTTTCAACGTCGAACACGACAGCATCACGTTCGCCCGGAATCATGACTACGAAGGCTTTGCCCAGCACGAATTAAACATTCGCTCACAATTAAGCTATCCTCCGGTTGGACGTTTGGTGAGTTTCCGCATTCAAGGAACTCATTTGGGGAAGGTCGAAGAGACAGCGGGACTTTTAGCGAGAAGAGCTTATGCTTTGAAAGCCCAATTCCCTCAATACAACTCCATTGAAGTTTTAGGGCCTGCTGAGGCGCCACTTTCGAAGTTGCGTGGGCAATTTCGCTATCACCTCCTTATCAAAACCACCCAGGTAGCCGCTGCAAATCCCTTTTCAAGACAGTTACTGGGCGATCAGGAGTGGGTGCCTTCTGGAATTAAAATATTAATCGATATCGATCCAATGAGTTTGCTTTAATGTTTGCACTTTCCTAAAATGGAAAGATCAGGGAAACTCAATTGGAATGATTCAATGTCCTCGCTGCGGAATTCAAGTTACTGAGCTTCACCCCGTCGATCCGGAGTTAATACAAAAACTTCAGGCCGCGGGTGAAACCAATTTGCCACCTCAAGTGTGTGCAGGTTGCATTTCTGATTTGCGCCGAACGTTGGCGACAAGCAGTGGCGGCATTTTGATGCAACAAGAGCGCGCCAAAGAACAGCACCGCCTGCAACTGTGGAAAAGCCGCGTGATGCTTATTAAAAAAGCTCGCATGTGCATGACCCAAAAACTTTATTCCGAAGCTGCCGTCTCTTACGAAAAATATTTAAAAATTCTTGATATCGTTTTCGACGTAAAAAAAGGCGAACGCCTTAAACCGGAAGCTTTTAAAGAAAGTGCCCGCACGACAGAACTGACAGTGGTTGCTTCTGTGTATTGGGATCTCTTGCGCATTTACGATTCTCACGACAAATACGCGGATCGCATGGCCAACGCCGCAAAACAACTTGCGATGTTTGTTCAATTCACGCCGATTTATCCGGATATTATCCGCAAGGCAGAGTCCTTCCAAAAAACGGCGCGCAATCCGCAAATCGTAAAACAGTTTTTAAAAATGTCAGACAAAGAACGTCCGCGTTGCTTTATTGCAACTTCGGCTTTCGACAACCCACTTGCAATAGAAGTTAGGACTCTGCGAGAGTTCCGCGATTTTACTCTTCGCAATTCTTTTTGGGGCCGCAAGTTTATTGCTTTTTATTATCAACATTCTCCTCGCATTGCTTGCTTACTCGATAAGCATCCGCAGTTCAAACCCGCAGTCAGAGCCCTTCTCCGCATTTTGATTAAATGCGTTAGCTAAAGTTTCGCGTCTTTGAGGCTTGCAAAGCCCGTCCTTTATGAGGGAAGGTATTTGCATGGCTCATATCTACGATTACGCAATTATTGGAAGTGGTTTAACTGGTCTTAGCATCGCTGCGGCTCTCAGTCGCGAGACTGACAACATCGCACTTATTGAAGCGGCTGACGTTGCTTTTGGTACAAACAAAAAAGTAAATTTCCCGACGGGTCCTATCAATAACGGACTTCGCTTTGTACCGGATTCAGTTCTTGCTGAAAAAGCGATGAGCTTTCTTGAAAAGATTCTGAATAAAAAAGTGATCGCGGATGTTTCAGAAGAAGCTCCGATTACTTATGAAGCGGGCGGCTTTAAAACTTTCTTAGGCTTCGGTGAGAATCCTCCTGCATTCTATGAAGAACTTTCCTACTTCACGTCCAGCAAACGCATTGATTTGGCTTCGCAACCTTTTGAGTGGACACAAGCTCTTTTTGAACAATTCAAAGGTGACTTCATGCCACGTTCTTATGTGACGAAGTTTCATCAAGAAGGCGACAAAGTTTCTCACATCACAATCAACGGTTCTAAAACTTTGCATGCACAGAATTTTATTTTTGCAGGCACCGTAAAAGACCTTGGCGTGCTTTTACCGGAAGATTCTATTTCTACACGTGCGCGTTCTAAACTTTCAAAAAACACTTATTGGACTGCTCTGTGCTTGGATGTTTGTCACAGCAAAGAAGTGACAGATTCAACAGCGATGCACATCCTGAACGGAACCACTCAAGATGAAATCGGTCCTTGTGCGGGCCGCTTCCTTCCATCTGTTGAAGTCGACGGTCAGAAACTTCAAGCGTCTCAGTGGATGACATTCATTGAACAAGAAGTGACGGAAGATAGCGAAGTGGTTGGCATGGCTTTGAAAAAAATCAAACGCCAAATCAAGCGCGCTTATCCTGAAGCTTTGGACAATATTAAACTTGAAAGAATTTTTGTCGCTCCGATTATTGCAGGAAACGGCGATATTAAGTTGAGCGCAAACTTGACTATTCCTGAGTTGGAAAATCTTTGGATCGCTTCTTCAACTGTGAATGAACAAAAGAATTTAGTTGGTGCTCTTTTGCAGGCTGAAATGATTGTGGCCTCTCTTGGTTTCCGTGTTGAAGCCTCTGAGGAAGTTACAATGAATCACGAAGAAGAGACTCCACAAGAAGCTTCTCTTTAGGCTTCTTCTAAAGGCAGGGAGAAGGAGAACGTCGTTCCCTCTCCCACTTTGCTATCGACAGAAATCTGTCCGCCCATAAGCTCAATTAAATTTTTTGAAATCATCAAACCCAATCCCGAGCCACCGTACTTGCGAGAGATTGAGGGATCTTCCTGATAAAAGCTTCTAAATAATTTTTTGATATTATCGTAGTGAATGCCCTTGCCGGTGTCTTTCACATGCCAGCGATACAGACGGGCCTCACGATCTTTGTAAACTTCGATGCGAACTTTTCCGCTGTCCGTGAACTTCACGGCATTGCTGACTAAATTCGTGAGCACTTGACGGAGTCGATACGAATCTCCCAGTGTGTGATTGGGAATTCCTTCATCCATGGCGAGCTCTAGCTCCAAACCTTTTTCCATACATTTCACAGAAAACATCTTGTGGATATCTTGGTGGAGTTCTTTGAGATCAAAACGATGGTGATCAATCTGCAAAAGGCCGTTTTCAATTTTAGAAATATCCAAAATATCATTAATCAGATGCAAAAGAGTGTCCGAGCAGCGATGAATCGTTCCGATGTACTCCCGCTGCTCTTCATCCAAGGTTGTGTCGCGCAAAATATCGGAAAATCCCAGAATACTATTTAAAGGCGTGCGAATTTCGTGGCTCATATTGCTTAAAAAATTTGATTTGAGAGAAGCAAAACGCAGAGCCTCTTCGCGAGCTTCGATAAGTTGAAATTTTGAGAACGCCATTTCTCGCAGTTCTGCGCGAATGCGTTGAATGCCTAAGCCTAAAATGATGTTCTCAAAGAAAACCCAACCGGCATGTTCAATCCACCGCCACTCGACATCAGCACTTTCTCCATAAACGGATATTGGAAGTAAAACTCCGCGCAGCCCGTGATCGATCACAACGATCGCCGCCGCCACCCACAAAACTGGGATATCCATATAAAAAGCTAGAGCCGCTAGCGACACAAAGACATGAAAGTGCGTTTCGATTCTTCCACCGGTGAGATAGATGAGGAGAATTGAAAAACAGACTTGAGCAATAGCGATAATGTAGCGGGTGATTTTCTGACCGGGCAAAACCCACGCGCAATATATAGGAGGAAGGGCGAAAAGACCGCCGAAGACCAATCCCACCAAGGCATTTTCCAAAGAGCCACTGAACTGCCCTACCCAAGTAAAAGGGGTGATGCTTGCGCCTAGAAAAATACAGCTAACCCATTGAATTAGCATAAGAAATGCAAAGGCTCGATCGACACGAATACCGATTTCATGCATTTGCTGCTGGAAGATTTTTTCTACTTCCGGATGATTTCGTCCGAGTTCTTGACCTGTCATTCCCATATTCGCCTACGTTCCTTAGTGGGACTTCCCCGTACCTATCGGATGCGACTCATAGTGTCTAAACAAACTTTAATGATGGACGATCAGATGTAATACAGATGTTTCAGAAGAGGACTGGTCCAAAGACTTCTTGCGCAGCGTGACCCACTATGATATCCCCAGATTCCAACAATAAGCACTCGTGAGTATTAACTGGTCCCTCAAGTACTGAAAAAGAGGGTCTTCCGGCGAAAAAAAGAAGCTGGCTCTGCTGACGAGGACGATTAACCAGAAAGGAAGTACTGCCATGGCACAAGTGACCATGAAAGAAATGTTAGACGCTGGCGTCCACTTCGGACATCAAACTCAGCGTTGGAACCCAAAAATGAAACCTTATGTTTACACAGCTCGCGGAGGCATTCATATCATTGACCTTCAAAAGACTGTTGTACGCGCTAACAAAGCTGCTGAGTTCGTAAAAGAAGTTGCTGCTAACGGTGGTCGTTTGATCTTCGTTGGAACTAAAAAGCAAGCTATCGAACCAATCCAAGAAGCTGCAGCAAAATGCGGTCAGTACTACGTAACTAAGCGTTGGTTGGGTGGTATGATGACGAACTTCGAAACGATCAAATCTTCTATCGATCGTCTTCGCAAGATCGACACAATGAAAGAAAAAGGTGAATTCAATTACCTTACTAAAAAAGAACGCGCGAAGCTTGAAAAAGAATATCTTCGTTTGACTGAGTTCTTGAACGGTATCCGTGACATGAAGGAAATGCCTTCTGCTATGTTCGTAGTAGATCTTCCTAAAGAACACATCGCGGTTGCTGAAGCAAAACGTTTGGGCATCCCAGTAGTTGGTATCGCTGATACAAACTCTGATCCTGAATCTATCGAATACGCTATCCCAGGTAACGACGATGCGATCCGTTCTATCAAATTGTTCGCAAACCTAGTTGCTGAAGCGTACCTAGAAGGTGCTAAAACTTGGGAACAAAAACTTCGCACAATGACAGACAAACAATCTGATGTTGCTAAAGAAGCTAAAGCTGAAGGTAAAGAAGAAGCTCCGAAACGTCGTGGCGCTCCTAAAGCTGGTGCGAAAGAAGCTCCTAAGAAAGCTGCTGGCCCAACAGTTGTTAAAGCCACTAAATCTCGTAAACTTGTTGCTGCTGGTACAGCAGAAGAAGTTGAGATCCAAGCTGAGCTTGAGAACAAAGAAGACGATTCTGCTGAGTAATTATCAGCTGAATGAAGTAGCAAGGGTGGCCTAGCCACCCTTCTCTTTGTCCGCCTTCTCGTTTTTTGATCTTTTATAATTATCTTTATTATTGAAGGAGACTTCCTAATGTCTATTTCCGCTACTCTTGTAAAAGAACTCAGAGAAAAAACAAATGCAGGTATGATGGATTGCAAAAAGGCGCTTGAGGCGACTTCTGGCGATTTCAATGCTGCTGTTGAATGGTTGCGCGTAAAAGGCCTTGGCGCGGCGGCGAAAAAAGCTGACCGTATTGCTGCTGAAGGTACTGTTTTTGCTCAAGTTATTGGTAACACAGGCGTGATCCTTGAGATCAACTCTGAAACTGACTTCGTTGCTCGTAACGATGGCTTCAAAGCTCTTGTTAGCGACGTTGCTCACCACGTATTGAACGCTGTAAACGCAGTGGGCGATATCTTGGAACAAGCTTTCCACAAAAACCCAACTAAAAAAGTGGGCGACATGCTTAAAGAAGCGATCGCGACTATCGGTGAAAACATCGTTATTCGTCGTTTCGAAAAGTACAATGCAGCTCCAAACGGTTTGGTTCACACGTACATCCACGGCGAAGGTAAAATCGGCGTGATGATCGAAGTGACTGCTTCTAAGCCAGAAGCTGTTAGCAATCCTGAGTTGAAAACTTTCGCTCAAGACGTTGCTCTTCACATCGCTGCGATGAACCCAATGGCGATCTCTTCTGATCAGATCCCTGCAGAAGTTGTTGCTAAAGAAAAAGAAATTTTGACTGCGAAGAACCTTGAGTCAGGCAAAAAACCAGAAATGATCGAAAAGATCGTTGACGGTCAAATCCGCAAGTTCTTGGCTGAAAACTGCCTTATGGACCAAGCTTTCGTTAAAAACCCAGACATGAAAGTGTCTGATTTGGCGAAATCTGTTGGTAAAACTATCGGTGCTGACGTTACAATCAAACGTTTCGTACGTTTCGAATTGGGTGCTGGTATCGAGAAGAAGTCTAACGACTTCGCAGCTGAAGTTGCTGCACAAATGAAAGGACACTAGTTTGAAAGAGCCTGTTTATAAACGCATTTTGCTCAAGTTAAGTGGTGAAGCTCTTGCTGGAAAGCAAGGGACTGGTATCAATACAGCGACGATCAAACAAATCGCGCAAGACGTGGCAGAGGCTTATAAAGCAGGCGTTCAAATGGGTATCGTAATCGGCGGCGGTAACATCTATCGTGGTGTTGCCGCTTCTGCTGAAGGCATGGATCGCGCAAGTGCCGACTACATGGGTATGCTTGCGACTTGTATCAATGCTCTGGCTCTTCAAGACGCTCTGGAAAAAGAAGGTGTTCCTACTCGTGTGCAAACTGCTATCGAAATGGCTGAAATTGCTGAACCTTACATCCGTCGCAGAGCAATTCGTCATCTAGAAAAAGGCCGTATCGTGATTTTCGGTGCAGGAACCGGAAATCCATTCTTCACAACAGATACAGCGGCTTCTCTTCGCGCTATGGAGATCAATGCACAAGTGATCATGAAAGCGACGAAGGTAGATGGAATCTACGATAAAGATCCTGCTAAACATACTGATGCAAAAAAATTCGATAAGATCAGCTACATCGACGTCCTCAATCGCGGTTTGCAAGTGATGGACTCGACAGCGATCAGCATGTGTATGGACAACAAACTTCCAATTATCACTTTTGACCTCACTCAAGCCGGCAACATTTTGAAAGCCGTTCAAGGTGAGACCATCGGGACACTCGTACATTAGGAGACAACATGGCTATTGCTGATGTAAAAAAGAATGCGCAAGCAAAAATGGAAAAGACTTTGGCGGCTCTAGGTGAAGAGCTTAAGAAAATCCGCACAGGTCGCGCGCAAGTTTCTATGCTTGATAATATCCGCGTGAATTACTACGGAACTCCATCTCCTCTTTCTCAAGTGGCTTCAATCTCTACTCCGGATGCCAAATCTTTCTTGATCGCTCCTTGGGAAGTTTCAATTCTTAAAGATATCGAACAAGCAATCATCAAGTCTGAGTTGGGCATGGCTCCAATGAACGACGGTAAAGTAATTCGTTTGAAAGTTCCAGATTTGACTGAAGAGCGCCGTAAAGACCTTGCGAAGCAAGTTAAGAAGATCGCTGAAGAAGCACGCGTGGCTGTTCGTATGGCTCGTCGTGATGCCAATGATGAAGTTAAAAAACTTCAAAAAGACAAAGCTGTCAGCGAAGACGAAGGCAAAAAGGCCGAAGCAGACATCCA
>NZ_CAMLDV010000035.1 GCF_946478835.1 uncultured Bdellovibrio sp.
GGACACAATTATTTGCAGGTACCCTAATAATCAATATTTTGTTCACAGCCTTACAGACATTTAATACTGCCATTCCGGGTGCGTCATGAAAAGGCCGAACATTACTTAATTTTTATCAAAAATCAATAACTTACGAGTGCGTCCCCGTTCGACAACTTCGTAATGTTCGTTGCTCAATTCATATCCAAAATTCGCTCTCCCGGCGAAAAACTGAAGCAGTTTTTCTTCATCTCTTTGAGGACACAAGATCAATCTTTCGGCTTCTAAGTGACCTTTTTCATGAAGACTTTGGATAATTTTAAAGATGGTAAACGCCCCCACTCCGGCAACAACAACAGAGCCCCGCAAAGGACGCGCAATCTCCTCCCCCTGTTGAGCAAGAAAGTGCGCCTGCGCAGGTGAATCCACACGATGATATTCGTTTTCAAAGCGTGTTTTTAGCTGTGCGATGATGTGCTCTACCTTGTCGACAAAATACACTTCGGGAAAAAGACCGCTTTCATAGGCGTTCAGTCCCATATAGCCATGGTCGCAACAGAAATCCCAGACCGGTTTTCCGGGCAAAAGAAGATCGTAAATAAGCTGCATTCGGCGAGAAAGTTTAAACATGGAGCGAGTCAAAATAGAATCCTCGTTGACTGTCTGTCCAGAGGAAAGGACACTCGGGCCCATGAAAAAGACACCTCTCGCAGAAACACATGAAAAAATGGGTGCCCGCATGGTCGACTTCGCCGGCTGGTACATGCCTGTTCAATACATCGGCCTTCGTGAAGAGCACAACAACGTGCGCACGAACGTGGGACTTTTCGACGTCTCTCACATGGGAGAAGTTCGCGTGAAAGGCCCGAAAGCTCTGGAGACCCTAGAGTGGCTGACAACAAACGACGTTGCCAAATTGAACGACGGTGAAGCTCAATACTCTCTTCTTCCGAATGACCAAGGCGGTTTGGTCGATGACATCATCGTTTACTGCCTTAAGAAAAACGAAGACTACCTTGTGTGCGTGAATGCCTCGAACAAAGACAAAGACTTTGCGTGGATGACGAAACACAACAAGGGTGCTGACATGACTGACGAGAGTGATCGTTGGGGTCAGATCGCCATTCAAGGACCGAAAGCTTTGGAACTTTGTGACCGCGTTTTCGGATTCAAAGTGAGCGAGATGAAATCTTTCACTGTAAAAACCGGCCAATTCCAAAACCATAAAATCATGGTCGCAACAACAGGCTACACAGGCGAAAAAGGCTGTGAAGTTTTCGTTGAGGCCGCAGGAACAGTGGCTCTTTGGAATGCACTTTTGGAGCAAGGTAAAGATTTGGGAGTCATGGGCATCGGCCTGGGCGCTCGCGATACTTTGCGCACAGAGATGAAATACTCTTTGTACGGCCATGAAATTGATGACACGACGAATCCATATGAAGCCGGTCTTGGCTGGGTGATTAAACCCGCTAAAAAAGACTTCATGGGAAAAGCCCAAATTGTAGGCAAAAAAGAAGCCGGTCTAAAGCAAAATCTTGTGGGATTTAAGATGCTTGAGAAGGGCATCCCTCGCCAAGGTTACAGCCTATTTTCTTTTGACAACAAAGAAATCGGCAAGGTAACAAGTGGTACACATTCTCCGACTTTGGATGAACCTATTGGGATCGCTTTTATCGACGTGGCTTATGCGAAAGAGGGAACAGAATTCCTTCTTGATATTCGCGGCCGCAAAGTAAAAGCCGTTGTGTGCAAGACCCCATTTGTAAAGAAATAAGGAGCCGAACATGGCATTTCACATCCCTGAAGACTATTACTACACAAAAGAACACGAGTGGGCTCAAGTTGACGAGAACATCGTAACTGTTGGAATCACTGAATTTGCTCAAGATCAATTGGGCGAAGTCGTGTACGTTGAGCTTCCAGAAGAAGGTCAAAAAATCACTCAAGGCCAAACTTTCGGCGTTATTGAGTCCGTTAAAGCCGTGAGCGACCTTTACGCTCCAGTTTCAGGCACTGTGATCGAAGTAAATACAGCTTTGGGCGACGACCCATCGGTATTGAACGACGACCCAGTTAATGAAGGCTGGTTGGTTCGTATCGAAATGGATACTGAAAAGGAACTCGCAAATCTTATGAGAGCTCCGGACTACAAAAAATTGATCAGCGAGAAATAGTTTTTTCTTGCAAGATAGCGCAGAACTGCGCTATCACTGTGTTTCAAATTTAAGGTGTTGCCCCGCTGGTGAAATTGGCAGACACGCTAGACTTAGGATCTAGTGCGCAAGCGTGGGGGTTCAAGTCCCTCGCGGGGCACCAAATCTAAAAAGCTGACTGAAAAGTCGGCTTTTTTATTTTTTACACTTAGTTCTCGTTAGGAGTTTGTGCGGGACTTCCCAGAACTCTGGACCAAGTGAAACCTCCACTGATTAAACTCACCATGTATGTTCGGTTCGGAGAAGCACCCACTGATAAGTCATCTAGTTTTTTACCGCGACAGTCTGGTGTGCTCATCATTTCAGCCCGAACAGTGTAAGGCGCCATAATAGAGATGTAATTTCCTGAACTCCAGGTTTTAGTTTGTCGTGGCGGCACACAGCCATAGTCTGCATGTCCACTGTCGAAGGGGTCGTAGATAGTGATCCACATTCCATAGTCCGTGTCGTTCACCGTCGTAATCGGCGAGATGTCTGCTTTCGAAACTGATGACAACGTTAAGCCCGCCAAAGCTACCAAAGCCGCCATTAGATATTTTGCGTTTTTCATATTTTTCTCCTTAGTGTTTTGCTGTTGTTATCATTCACTAAGGCAAGAGCGGTGCCAGCCAAAACGGACCCCCAAAATAAACCTAATCGTTCTTTTTCACCTCTTGCCGAAATCTCGGCACAACCTCGCGCCGGATTTCCAGCAGGAGCCGAGTTACCAACAGACTCACTTGGATTTCTTCTTCTTTGCTTCTGGTTTGGGAATGGATTTGATAAAGGCTTTGGCCTCTGCTTTTTCTTCATCGGAAATATGTGTGAATTCAGTGTTGGTCAATGCCCCAATGAGAGCGTATGCATAAAGAGAATGGCGATATTTGGGATTATACTCGATCAACTTTTTCATCGTCTTTTTCCAGCCAAGCTTAATAAACTGCTGAGCTGTCGTGATGCCGATTTTCGCGAATTGCTTTTCCGTGACTTCACCAAGATTTTTTAGGTCAGAAATTTTTTTGGCCTTCTTCAATGCATCCTCAGCAGGTTCATCCGAAAAAAGTCGCGGCTTTCGTGTGTCAATCTTGGTTGAAATTTCGTCTTCGACATTCTTTCTTTTTTTGGAGTTTCCTTTTTTTCCTTTAGGCTTTGGGATACTTCCCCAAAAACTGCTAGGTCTTAAAACTTCGCGGAGAATATCGGGAACGATTTCTTCGAAACCTTCGGTATGCAACGGCAGATAAAGCCACTTTGGCAAAATCACATGCGGAGATAATTCTGGAAATTTTTTGAGAGCTTGTGGTTGAAATTCGCGCTCGACAGGAAACATAGTTCCGTTCCAGCGTTTGTCATCGGATTCAAAAATCAAGAGTACGATTTTGTCATCGATATAGTAAGCAAATCCACCGAACATGGATTTGCGCCGATACCCCTCCTCGGGTAACAGTTCTTCAATCCACTTAAGCTCGCCAGGTTCTTTTGCCATGACTCTTAGTTAACATGTTAGGACTGAGCATTCAACCGCATTACATTTTAAGTTTCACGGTCGAATTGCTCCAATATGAAACGAATTTTCCAATTTTTAACTATACAAAAGAATGTTTGATACCGAAAAGATAAGTATGCTAAAAGCGGTACGTTTCTTCTTAGTTTTCCTGTGGGCCACGGTCAGTATTTTATTGGTCTCGCTATTGAATGGCGTCCCTATTTTAAATGCTCCTCCTCCGGGTCGATGGGTGCTTACTCACGTTATTGACTCAGCCACCGCCGAGGACCAAAGAATTCTTGATTATCTTCTTCATAGAAAATCGGTCAAAGTTTTTGATGAACTTGTGATTCTTCTTGAGCCGGACGAAAATCTTCAAACTCAGTTACGCAAAAAAGGATATATCGTGACGCTGGGAAGCCGACAGTTATTGGCCCAAGCGCTGCCTACTTTGCAGAGCCCTTATTTTCTCGTGACTTCTCCCAAGGGGGAAGGCGTTTACGCCGGAGCGTACACCGAGAAGATTCAGGATCTTGAAATTGCGCAAAGTTATTTCAATCGTAAAACGCTCTCAAATTTTCCCATTTCTGGTTGTGGCAACAGTGTTCGGGCTCAAAAAGTTTTCGATCCACAGTCTTTGATTCTTGCACAACGAAACGAACTTTGATTATTTTTTCTTCGGCACGTCCTTAATGGTGATTTTCTCATCAAGCTGTTTTTTCAAAGCCTCGACAAATCCATTTCTTAAAGACTCCCAGAAAGCGCCCCATTTGTTGATATTCGGCGCCTTGGAAGCTCCTTCAAATTCAATCTTAGTAGCGACAGTGTGATCTTTGCTATTTCTTAAAAAAACATTGGCCCAGGCGATAGCGACTTCATTAAAAAATCTTTTGGGACTTTCGAACTTTTCTTTGGGAGACATAACGTCGAGATTTTCAAAAAAAGGTTTTACATAACCTTTCACCATATTTTCTTTGGTACTGACTTCTCCATAAAGACTGAATTTCCCGGAGTGCACTGTGAAAGAACCGTAAGCTAAGAAAAAATCATTCAGCTTTGTGACATCTAACTTATCAAGTTTAAACTTGGATTCAAAAGCCGGAAGACGAGAGAGCAAGTTGATTTTAGCCTCGGCATGAAGCTTTGCACTTTTTTGCAATCTCGCTGAAGCCTGCACCGTGCTGGGCAGAAGTTCTTTTCGGTCATCAGTGTTTTTAATGTTAGTGGCTTCAGCGTTGATTTCATCCATCACGATTTTCACAGGCACTTTAAATTCTTTGTTAAGGAATAGAACTTCACCGTGGCTGAGTTTGAACGATTCAAGCTCAATAGGAATTAACTTACCAACAACGGTCTTCCAGTCTTCCCCACCGCCGAACTGCTGTTTCTTTTTTTCCTGGCTGTCGACGAGATTAAGTAACACGCCATCCACTTTAAGATCTCCGAGCAACTTTCCTTTGAGCAACGCCCGCCAGGCCAAGGACAGGTCCGTGTGTTTGATTTCAATCAATGGGTCTTTCGCACTTTTTCCTTTTTTCCACAGACGCAGGCCTTCAAACTGATAGGCCCCTCGATATAAAGCCAGACCGAAGTCGTCAAGATGCCCCTCATAGTTCTGGAGCTTCTGACCAAGGTACCAATTGATTCCATACTTCACTCCCACCGGAAGAAAAATACGGATGAGGATCAAAAATAAAATCAGGACCCAGATCGCAATAGGAATTTTACGCAGGAGCGGTTTTGCATTCATGGCGCAAGCTTATCAATGTAAACCGCAAGCGCATCTTTTTTCGATTGAAAATGGCCCTTAACAAAAACATCTAATTCCATTAATCTAGAAGGAACTCTTCCAAAGGATCTTTTTTGTTTCGCAGCTTTTATTTTTGCTTGGGCTTGTTATTCGTATTATGTGTTCAAGCACCTCAACAGGCTTTTGCGGAGACAAATTGTTATCTGATAAACGAATGCAGTCATTTTCACCGAGATCCCTCAAGTCCTTCTCCGGGCACACAGGTTAAAATCAATCCTTCGGCGGTACCGACAGACAAGGGATTTGGTGTTGAAGTTATTTATTTTAGTGACGGAGGAGATTTTTCTTTGGTGCGAGGAAACGGCCGAATGGGAGCAGCGCTTTCCCCGTCCAATAGTGAAGAAACCTTTTTTGGGGCTCCGGGCTTTGAAACCAACGAAGAACTTTTAGATCGAAAAATAAATAAAAAGAAATTTCCGAATCAAAAGTACACTCTGGCTGCGGCGTTCGATATTGTCGACAGAAAAGGCAGCGGCTTTAATCGATACAGTCTTAAACTTGGAGCGATGGCAAAGTACAATACTCTCACGAAAAACGTGACACCCGGTGCGGGTCTTAACGGAGTGTGGGGTCCTTTTTCCATTGGCTATTCTATCTACGGTGATGAAACTCAAGTTGATCTGGGCGGCGGAACTACGAACACAATTAAATATCAAGTTCAGACTTACAATATCGGTCTGTACCTTAACTCATTGATTTTAAACTATGCAAATTTGCGTTTGAAAACGGCTGAAGATCCCCTCTATGGCGAATACGTGGCAACGGTTCACCTCTATACTGCCAGCCTCACACTTGGAAAATTTATTCTGACGGCGTCAAAGCGTTTGGAAGATTCGGATGCTCCGGCATTCAACTATGAGACGGACCAACTGGAACCGCAAAAAATCAAAGAAGAATATTTTGGCGGAGTTCAATATTCACTCACCAAAAATTTTATGCTGGGTGTGCTCTACAATTATTATTTGTTGCGAGAAGCTTCCGCGACGGCGACGTTGTTTTTTTAGTAGCGCAAAAGTCACGATAAACAACAATGTGATTTGAACTATTTCACTCGAGTAATTGCCTCCCCCGAACGTGTGGCGACCTTTTCTCGAACCGATACACTCAGAACAAAATAATCAACCATTCAGCATTTACTTAGTTATGCTTCCTAAATTTTTCACCGAAAAGTTCTCAACCCCGCGTTTAGAAAGCGCAGAAAAAATTAAATGGAGAGAACATGAAATTCGGAAGTAGTACGTTTGCGAAACTAGTTGTAACCGTGATGGTGGCTTCAATGGCATTTGGTTGCGCGAAAAAAGAGGAAGAAGAACCTAGTCTTGGTAGCGGTGGACTGACTGCGGCTCAACTGGCAGGTACTCGCTACAGTTCTTGCGTCGCCGTCTCAAGCGATGCCACTTTTGGTGCCGCTTTTAATGGGACATCCTACATGCAAGGCCTGACCTTTAATGCGGATGGAAGTTATGCGCTTTCTACATTTTGGTTTACGGGTGCAAATTGCCAAATGGGTGGCTCACCAATTTTAACTTACTCTCAAGCAGGAGTCTTCCAAGTCGGTGAAATTATGGATACGCCAGCAGGAGCCACGAAAGTTGTTATGACGGTGGGTGTTTCCCAAATGACAACATACGGTGGAACTGCGGGCGCATCGCAAACATGGGCAGGTTATTTCAATGGTGCGCCTGGAAGTCCGGGATTTAGTACATCTGCGAATGATACTAAAACCGTATCTGGATGGCAGGCCCTCAAGGTCACTGCTCCAGATTTCTC
Source organism: uncultured Bdellovibrio sp. (assembly GCF_946478835.1). The sequence continues at coordinate 7,238 of NZ_CAMLDV010000035.1, forward strand.
ACTTCCAACATTTCCAACCACCGGCGATGTTCTTTACAACGCAGTTACTCTGGATACGTCTTCAACAAAGACATCCGTTACATCATTCCGTCAGACAAGCACTATCTGGAGCGCAGGACAGCCTAGTTCTTATCCGACGACGTCTGACATTACTTTCACGGAACCGTAGTTCTTATTTAAATAAGTTTTATTCGTAGAAGGAGGCCAAGCGGTCTCCTTCTTTTAATAGCTTTAAGTCCCCTCTCGGATGTTGCCTTGCATTATCGCTAAATTCCTCCTCTCCGGAGGGCCTGAAAAGGGTGCATGTTTAGGGAAAACCTGATAGATATTGGGGACCTATGACAAATGCAAACAACACCCGTTCAAATCCCTACAATCCCGTAAAACCCGATGTCCAACTTGCAAAGCAAGAAGAGACGATTTTAGATTTCTGGGATCAAGAGAAAATTTTTGCGCAGTCTTTAGATCCAAAAGGCAAAAAGACTTACAGCTTTTATGACGGACCTCCGTTTGCAACAGGTCTTCCTCACTACGGACATTTGCTTGCCGGAGTTTTGAAAGACGTTGTTCCTCGTTACTGGACGATGAAGGGCTACACAGTTCCGCGCCGTTTTGGTTGGGACTGCCATGGTCTTCCTGTCGAGTATGAAATCAACAAAACTCATAAAATCGAAAGTCGCAAAGACGTTTTCAAAATGGGCGTGGCGAATTACAACGACGCTTGCCGCTCGATTGTGAAACGTTATTCGACAGAGTGGAAAACAACTGTTCGCAGAGTCGGCCGTTGGGTTGATATGGAAAATCCATACTTCACGATGGACGTTTCTTTCATGCAGTCTGTGTGGTGGGTGTTCCAAGAGCTTTTCAAAAAAGGTTTGATCTATGAAGGCTACAAAGTCGTTCCTTACTCTGTAGGGATCTCGACGTCTCTTTCAAACTTTGAAGCCAATCAAAACTACAAAATGGTTCAAGACCCTGCGATCACAGTGATGTTTAAGTTGATCAATCAACCAGACACATCTGTTCTTGCATGGACGACGACTCCTTGGACTCTTCCTTCGAACTTGGCGTTGGCAGTGGGTCTTGAAATTGATTACGTGAAAGTTCAGGAAAAAGCGACGGGTCGCAAACTTATTCTTGCGCAAGCTTTGCTTCCTTCTGTGTTCAAAAAACCAGATGAAGAAGTTGAAGTTTTGCAAATGATGAAGGGTCAAGAGCTTGTTGGTCTGACTTACGAACCTCTTTTCCCATACTTCGGTGACCGTGCCGATAAAGGGGCTTTCCGTATTATCTCTTCTGATCACGTGACGACTGACAGTGGTACAGGTGTCGTTCACATGGCGCCAGCGTTTGGTGAAGAAGACTACTATGCGTGTGCGAAAGCTGGCATCCCATTGGTGAATCCTGTGGATGATGACGGTATGTTCACGAGTGAAGTTCCTGATTACGCTGGTAAACGCGTAAAAGACGCAGATAAAGATATCATCGCAGATCTTAAAAAACGCGGGAATCTTTTCAAACAAGATACAATCCAACATAGTTACCCATTCTGCTATCGTTCAGATACTCCGTTGATCTATCGTGCAGTGTCTTCTTGGTTCGTGGCGGTTGAGAAAATTAAAGAACAATTGATCGCGAACAACCAAAACACAACGTGGGTTCCGGATCATCTTCGTGATGGTCGCTTCGGTAACTGGCTTGAAGGCGCTCGTGATTGGGCGATTTCTCGTAACCGTTTCTGGGGAACTCCGCTGCCTATTTGGAGAAATCCTGAAGGCGAAGTGATCTGTGTGGGTTCACGCGCGGAGCTTGAAAAACTTTCTGGTCAAAAAATTGATGATCTTCATATTGAGTTTGTAGATAAAATCACGATTCCTTCTCCGACAGGTAAATCACCACTAAAACGTGTTGATGGCGTTTTGGACTGCTGGTTTGAATCGGGTTCTATGCCTTACGCTCAATGGGGTTATCCTGAAACTTCTGTTGAAGACTTCAAAAAGGCTTTCCCTGCTGATTTTATCGCGGAAGGTTTGGATCAAACGCGCGGTTGGTTCTACACACTTTCAATCATTGGAACGGCATTGTTTAATCAAGCGCCGTTTAAGAATGTTGTCGTGAACGGTCTTGTTTTGGCTGAAGATGGTCGCAAGATGTCGAAGAGCTTGAAAAACTATCCTGACCCAATGGAAGTTTTGAATCAGCATGGTGCCGATGCTTTGCGCCTGTATTTGATTGATTCTCCAGTGGTGAAAGCGCAAGAGCTTAAGTTCTCTGAAAAAGGTGTTTACGATATCGTTCGTAAAATCTTGCTCAGATGGTGGAACTCTTATTCATTCTTTGCGAACTACGCCAACATCGACGGTTTTGTTCCGAAAGGTGATGCGAAGAAATCTCCAAATATTTTGGATCAATGGGTTCTTTCTCGTTTGAATGGTTTGATTGCAAACACTCACAAAGAGATGGACGCTTATCGTTTGTACAACGTCGTTCCTCACCTGCTTCAATTCATTGAAGACCTGACGAACACGTACATCCGCTTCAACCGTTCATTGTTTTGGCAAGATGGCATGCCTGAGACAAAACGTTACGCTTACGAGACTTTGCATGAAGTTCTTGTGACTTTGTCCCGCTTGATGGCTCCGTTTGCTCCGTTCTTGTCTGAAGTGACTTATAAAAACTTGGCGCAAGTTCTTCCGAATAAGAAGGACTCTGTGCACTTGGAAAGCTTCCCGAAAGAAGATCTTTCTATGCTTCGTCCTGAATTGGAAGAAGCCGTAAAAGCAATGGATACTCTTGTGACGTTGGGACGTAATCACCGTGAGAAGATCGCAGTGAAGGCGAAGATCCCTCTGAACGAAATCAAGATCATCCACAGAAATCCGGAGCTTTTGAAAACGCTTAAGATGTTTGAACATCTTTTCATTGATGAGTTGAATTTCCGTAAAGTGACTTACGATTCTCATGAAGACCAATACGTGCAGGTGACTGCGAAAGCAAATTTCCCTGTTTTGGGTAAACGTTTGGGACCTAAGATGAAGGCCGTCGGTGGCGCGATTCAAAAATTGGATTTAGCTGCGATCTTGAAACTTGAAAACGGTGAAACAATTCAAGTGGAAGGCGAAGACATCCAATTGACTGACGTGGAAATCCGTCGTGCACCAAAAGGTGACAACGCGAACTTGTCTGTGCACCAGATCGTTTCTATCGAAGTCGATCCGACAGTGACTCCAGAGCAAGAGCGTGAAGGTTTGGCTCGTGAGATCATGCGTAAGGTTCAAGTGGCTCGTAAGTCTGCTGACTTTAAGTTGGATGACAAGATCACGCTTGAGATCGCTTGTACGGCGGCTTTGCGTGAAGCTCTTGAAGCTCACAAAGACATGGTTGTTTCTGAAACTTTGACGATGAATTTGAATATCATGGATGTGGCGGCTGATCCAAAAGGCACACACACAGAAGCTTCAGATATCGACGGCGAAGTTATTAAAGTCGGTGTAACCGCTCTTCCTCGCGCGTGAAAAAGCTCGGGGAAGAATTCTCATTCTCAGCAATAGGCATCGTCAGGACTCCGTTCAAAGACAAGTTCGGAGTTCCTCGCCAGCCCGGCCTTGCGGCTGAAGCCAAAGGGGTTATTAAACTAAACCCCGATCCTGATTTAAAAACCGCACTTAAAAGCCTCGAAGAGTTCAGCCACTTGTGGATTGTTTTTGTTTTCCATGAGCACGGCGGAAAAAACTGGAAGCCGAGCATTCGTCCCCCAAGACTGGGCGGCAATCGCAAGGTGGGAGTTTTGGCTTCGCGCTCTCCTCACCGTCCGAATCCTATTGGGATTTCTGCTGTGTCGATTGAAAAAATCGATCTTGATGCCGAAGGTGGAGCAGAAATCTATGTCGGCGGCGTTGATTTGATTGATGGCACTCCGATTTTGGATATTAAACCCTATATTCCTTACGCAGATGCGATTCCTGAAGCGAACGCGGGATGGGCTTCTGGAGATATTCCTCGCTATCCTGTGCAATTTACAGAGGACGCAGAAGCAGAAATTGCAAAACGCGATCCTCGTGGAGAAAAGAAACTGCGCGCGTTGATTATCGACATTTTAGAACTTGATCCTCGTCCAGCGTATCAAAAACGTCAGTTGCCCGTAGAAGATGAAAAAACTTGGGGCACAAAGTATGGTTTTGATGTCATCGGTAATGACGTAAAATACGAAATCCGCGAGGGATATTTCTTGGTCTACGCTTTGGGTTATCAAAAGTAATTATGGAAAAGATCAAAAGTCAGCTATTGAAATTTTATGAAGCCAATGAAACCAAATTGGATATTTTATTCTTTTTGGGCGGCTTCTTTTTTGATGTTTTAACTTTGTCTGACGTCGATGATATTTTGGGAGTGACCCAACAAGTTGCGTATCTTTTGATCTTGGGTGCGATTCTTTATTTTGATTTCTTGGGTCGCCACGAGGCTTTTCAAATTCCGAAGCGCTTGGAAAAAATCTGGGAATATCGACAACTGGCTTTGCATTTTCTTTTAGGAAGTCTTCTCAGTCTCTATTCTTTGTTCTTTCTTAAAAGCGCTTCGCTTTGGTCATCGATTGTCTTTATTGCACTTCTTATGGGCTTGATGGTGGCCAATGAGTTTAAACGCGTGCGCGAAAGCGAAATCAACATCAAGATCGGTCTGTATGTCATTTGTGTGTTTTCGTTCTTCTCGATTCTAGTTCCCGTGCTTTTGGGTTTTGTTGGTATTGTTCCTTTTCTGCTTTCGATTTTGCTCACGGGCTTCACTCTTTACGGAGTGTATGGGCTTCTTAAAAGAAAGATTTTAGACAATAAAGCTTTGCTTCGAGGGCTCGCGGCTCCAGGAGCCATTGTTCTTGTTTTGTTCTTTGCTTTTTATTTTATCGGTTGGATTCCGCCGGTTCCTCTTTCAATTCAAAACATGGGCATTTACCACATGATTGAAAAAGCGGATGGAAACTATATTGTCTCTTCAGAAAATTCAGGATGGATGTTCTGGCACACGGGAGATCAGGAATTTCTTGCAGAGCCCGACGACAAAATCTATTTCTTTGCACAGATCTTTTCTCCGGCGCGTTTTAGTGATTCGGTGATTTTGCATTGGTACTTTAAAGACCCCAAAATGGGATGGCAGACCACAGATCGAATTCCGATGAATATTTCTGGAGGACGTAAGAACGGTTATCGCGGATTTGCGTCGAAACAAAATTATTCTGAAGGCAAATGGCGCATCAGTGTTGAGACGACCGATGGCCGCGAAATTGGTCGCATCTATTTCACCGTAACAAAAACGCCCGAGATCAATCCCGAGCGCACATTTTATAAAACGATTTATTAGACTATTTTCTTCCGCACGTAATGTGCGTGAGGCTATAGAGTTCTTCACCGCGAAGATCTTTAAACATCTTCACTTGGATAGTTTTTTCCAAGTGACTTGCTTGAGGAACGCCTTTCACATCAAAAGTGAAATAGATGTTGTTCAGATACGTGTTTTCAGCAAAAGAAATTCTTGAGCGCGCTTCTTTAGCAAGATCTACCTTCGCCATCTTGAAATCAACAGCAGAAAAATCCTTTGATGAACTCATCTGCATGCAAACTGCATCTGCAACACCCATGGCTACTGAATCAACCGCCTGGCTCCCACCTACGCCGAAAAATAAGCGCTGACGAGTGCCGCTTTTAGAATCCGCCATCAAAGATTTTAGATAAGGATTTGTGATCATAGGTCCCTTGATAAGATACTGCTCCATCTCAGAATTTCGATCACTTGGAATGACGGAAATATCCACCGCTCCTAAAGACAAGGAGTTCACACCCACATCACTTTTAAAAATAACAACGTCCCCTTTAAACTCGCTTGAAAGGTTCATAGGCAGGGACTGAATGTCTGTCATGGCTTGCGCAGAAAACGAAAGAGCCAACAGGAACCACACCAAAAGGCTTTTCATAAACACTCCCAAATAAATGAATTCGTTCCATTTATTAGCAATAAGGGCACCATTTTCCCCTCAAATATAGAGAAACTGCTCCCTTAAAACATGTTTATGACTTAGGCAGCGCTCTAAATTGTCACCGTTCTCAAGACTAAGGCTGAGTCTTTATACTTATAAACGCGGTTTTATTGACTCCCTTTTTTGATTAAATTCACAATAGCAAATAACCTTTGGGAGCCTACTATGAACAAAATATTTTCACTGACGTTGCTGACATTTTCATTTTTCTTTATTGGTTGTGCATCGATTCCTCAGGCAGATAAAAAACTTGATGCTGAAGCCAAGTTATTCAAAGCACATCCAGAGAAGTCCATTCTCTATGTCTATCGTAATGAAGCTATGGGCGGCGCCGTTAAAATGGATGTCGTGGTCGACAATGAACTTCTTGGCGAAACAAGAACAGGCCACTACTTGTGGATCAACATGCAACCCGGCGTTCATGTTATTTCAAGTCGAGCAGAAAACTCTCACGATATCGAATTAAAAACAGAACCTGGGAAAGTTTATTATGTATGGCAAGAAGCCAAAATGGGCATTATGTATGCGCGTACAAAGCTTAACGTCGTCGATGAAAAAACAGGACAAACGGGAGTTCGCGAGTGCAACACCGCCAACCCCGCGGCAACGTCAATGCAAGACTTCACTAATTAGATTTTCTTAAGGGCTTCTTCCAAATCGGCGATAATGTCTTGGGCATTTTCCAAACCGATCGACAAACGAATCGCGCGCGGATCGATACCACTTTCTCCGCGCTTTTCCGTTGGAATCGCTGAATGAGTCATGAAGCCCGGAACCTCGATCAAAGTTTTTGTCAGGCCTAAGCTCACTGCCAACGTGATTGCGTAAGAATTTTTTGCGATATCATCGACGAACTTCTGACACTTTTTCATGTCGCCTTTAAGCTGGAAAGAAATCATCGTGCCTGGAGCAAATGTGTTCTCTGGAGACTTCAAATATTTTTTCGCAAGCTTAAACTGCGGATGAGTTTTCAAACCTGGATAAGTCACACTTTGAACTTTTGGATGCTTTTCCAGGAATTGAGATACTTTTAAAGCCGTGCTCTGCTGCTGCTCAAAACGAATGGCTTGAGTTGAAATTCCATACACAAGAATATGCCATGCCGAATACGGATGAATGATCGCACCGAAATCTTTACGGGCCACACGTAACATGCTTTCGTGTTCTTTCGGAGCAATCACAGCGCCGCCCATTTCCGTTCCAAAGCCTGAAATATTTTTCGTCAAACTTTGAATAACAAAATCAATACCCCATTCAATAGGTCTTAACGCCCACGGAGTCGCAAACGTATTATCCACAACAGTGTAGATTTGATTTTCTTTTTTACGTTTCTTATTGGCTGCTTTCACAAGGCTTGCGATTTTTTCTAGATCCGCAATTTCCAGAATTGGATTGGAAACAGATTCAAAGTAAACAACGCGAGTGGCAGGATCTGCGAGTTCTTTTTCTAAAACTTTAAAATCATTTACATCAATCAAAGAATTTTTAATTTGTAAACGAGGAAGCCAATTCGTCAAAAGACTGTAAGTGCATCCGTACAAAGTTTTGTGAGCCACCACTTTATCGCCCGCTTTTAAGAGCGACATCAAAGTGGAAGCAATCGCGCCCATACCACTTCCGAATGTCACGGCACACTCGCCTTTTTCTAAAAGAGCCAACTGGTCTTCCAACATTTTTGTCGTTGGCTCTTCCAAACGATCATAAATCCAAATCGGCGAATCCGTCTTTTGTGCACCGAAGGTACTAAAACCTTCCGCTCCGCGCTCCAGCGATCCCAAACGGAATGTTGTGGAAGCAGTCATTGGCGGAATCAAGTGATGAGAGAACTCCCAAGATTGCGATAAGAATTCACCGTGAATGGCTTGCGTTCGCGGCGATTTAGATGACTTCTTTTTCATGGATTCCCTCACTTTTATAATGGAGGAAATAGAGCACACATTCTAAAACTTGGGAAGAAAAGAGCGCCGGAGCCGCACAGCGCTTTCATGCTGCGACGTATCTTTTATGTCTTCTTACGAAGAGTGATGAAAAAATATTGCGCGCCAGAGGAAGAATAAAGTTCCAACGAACCCGTCCCCTGGATTTTCAATGTAGAACCGGTTTCCACAGAGTTTCCCAGAGCAGAAAATATTCCCGCGGCGCAAAACAAATAATGAGTCCCGGAATCCAGAAGTAGTTTCGAGGACTTCCCCGCCTCAATTTGGTTTACAGTTAAATTCGCAGAGATCTGATCGCGACGATAAATCACGCCAAGATCAATCACTTCGCCACTCACCAATCGACAGTCTATGGGAGTTTCTCCGGAAAAACGCAGAGGCTTCATCGGCCCTAACTTTTCATCATTTAAAAAAAGTCCCTCGCCTTTCCACACCACAAGCAGGCGATCATAACCCGTAAAGTTTGAAAATGGGGAAGAAGTTCCCACCGTCGCCGAACTCACGCGCCACAAAAAATCATCACCAGGAAATGCCGAACCTTCCGGAGAAATATCAATCTGGGCGGTTGAGCCCAAACCATTTTTCCACGGCATAATCTGGTATTCGGAACTTTTGATTAATTTTGTGTCCATATGCATTCTTATAGCCAAATGATCTTCCAGTTGAAAGAATTCTTTTCAGTATGAAGATTTTAAATTTGCGCGAGCTTAATCACAAAGAATTAGAAATCAAAAAAACCGGCGAAAAACTTTCTCACTCCTCTGTTTTAAGTGAACTCGTGGATTTTTCAAAATTCTTTACGTCTCACGAGATCATTCCTCCAGGGCGAAAAGCTTCCTCACCTCATTCGCACAGTCACGATGAAGAAATGTTTTTGGTTCTTGAAGGACATCCCACACTTCACCACGGAGAAAAATCTTACGAACTATCCCCGGGGGACTTCGTGGGCCTCAAGCCCCAAGATCCATTCCATCATCATCTTGAAAATAAAACTGCCCAAGAGGCACACGTTCTGGTTATTCGTTCTAAGTCGGAAAACGATGAAGTGGTTTATAAAAATAAACCTGAGAATCCCATTCCAAGAATCGAAACGGATCGACTTGTGTTGCGCCCCTTTGCTCTTAGTGACGCCAAAGAAGTTCAACGCATGGCTGGAAATATTAAAGTTGCTGAGATGACCGCCTTGATTCCACATCCCTACCTTGATGGCATGGCAGAAAGTTGGATTGCTACTCACGCAGATCATTTTTGCAAAGGCCAAGCCGTAAATTGGGCGATCACACTGAAAGATACAAACACTCTTGTAGGTTGCATCAGTCTGGGTATTTCTCAAAATCACCAACGCGCGGAAGTCGGCTATTGGATCGGTGAAGAGTTTTGGAGTCGAGGTTTTTGCTCAGAAGCTGCGATTGCGGCCATTGACTTTGCCTTTACAAGACTTCGCCTCAAAAAAATCACATCCTCCCACATGGCCATCAATCCAGCCTCGGGAAAAGTAATGCAGAAGGCAGGTATGGAACAGGAAGGTTATCTCAAAAAGCATTTCCATAAAAATGGACGTCGGATTGATATGGTGGTCTACGGGATTCTCAATCCAGACTTTATCGAAAAATAGTCCTGCCCTCGGAATTTTGATTTGCTTACGGAAGCCTCGTAGTAAAATCAAAATATGAAAAAAATAAATGTCCTTCTCTGGATCGTTCTGTTAGCTGGATGTTCAAGTTTTCAAAAACGCGCGCCTCAATCGGAGCTTTCACGTTCTCCGTGGTTTTTTGAACAAACCTTTTATGAAACCCATGATCCTTTCGTTCAAAGCGTTTACCTGCGCACGGGATATTACTTAGAGGCTGAACCTACAAACTTTAAAGGCTGCGTGCTTTATCTCGAAGGTCTTGCAGACTCCGTTGCAAACCACAGTGCTTTATTCAATAAACTCAGCAAAGCCGGATATCGCGTGATCTTTTTTGATTACATGGGACAAGGCGGATCGCAGGGCTCCATGAACAACACGCGTATCGTGGCACCCCTTTCGTCTTCCTTACAAATTTCTACGCAAGCGAAATTTATTTGGGATCGATACTCTAACCGCAAAGACGAATACTTCGGACGCGATTGTTCACAAAGTAAAAAAATGGTTGTGGGTTGGTCAACAGGAGGACTTGCGACCTACGGTCTTGCTCATGAAGGCTGGGCTGATGCCGTGGTCTTGGTCGCTCCGGGAATTCATCCTAAGAAATTTGTTGGTGAAGCTGCGGCCTCACCGAAACTGATGTTCACATTAGATCAGGTGATTTCCGAAAGAACTCTTACGCGCAATAAGTTTGAGAAAAGTTTTAATCCTCACGTCGATCCGATCAAACCGATTTCTCCGGCTGTCGTTCCGCTTTTTGCCACCAATCTGTTGTTATCGTCAGAATTTTCGCAAGGCTGGGAGATCCCTAAGAAAATCGCGGGATTGGTTTTCCTGTCGGGAGTTGAAGACACTTACGTGGATCGCCTTGCCACGGAAAAAACTTTGAAGAAGAAGGCTTCGCATTTCAAAGTTATCGCCTACAACGGAGCTCTTCACGAAATCGACAATGAAATTCCGGAAGTGGCCAATGACATGCACGAAAAAACAGTGCAGTTCTTTGACTCTTTCCTGGCAAAACATTAATCAATCATTTCACCAATGATCTGAGCTATCGCCAATTCCTGAGGAGGAATTCTTTGTCCTCCTTCAAAATCCCAAGCAATCGACAGCATTGTTTTCGCAAAAGCCCAAGCGCGAATTCTTTGCGGATCAAATGGGAGCTCTTCACAAAGCACGTCCAATCGACGCAAAATGAACGCCTTTAAAGATCCCGATGGAGACCAATCTAAGGGATTGTATATCATCGACCCCACTTCAGACACTTTGTCGCCGACGTAACCGTGCGGATCAATAATCTTCCACTCTATTCCCGAAAGCAGAATATTGTCGTGGTGAAGATCACCGTGCAAAAACACATCGCCAGAGGACGGCTGTGAAAGTTCGCGGTAAATGGCGACACCCTTGTCTAAAAGTTTTTTCTCTAGGACTCCGTCAAGAAAACGGAAAGAAGAAATCAATTCGGCCAAATGCGGAATATGTGGAGGAACATTCACTTGATGAGCCACGTACAAGGACTTAATCAAACGAGCTACCGTTCGCGTGGCTTCATTATCATGCCCCGAAATCGTAAGCCCTTGCAAAGTTTGTCCTGGATTTAGCTCTTCCATGAAAAACACATTGAAATCGCGATCAAACGCTACTACCTGTGGCGCTAAACCTTGATAAGAAGAAAGCCACAGCGTCTCCTTGGAATAATCAGCGCCTGAAGGTCCCATTTTCAAAATAGCTTTGGTGCCATTTTCCATCGTCACTCGCGCGACAAAGTTAAAACTGAGATTATGAACAGGCGTGAGCGACTGCAGTTTCCACTTTTGCGAAACCTTTTGCAAAAGCAGTGGCAGCTCCGCTAGCCACGCCTTTCCTTCGGCTCCATAAACTTCAAGAATATTTTTTGTAAATTCTTTTGGAAATTCCATCAAAACTAGACTAGCAAAGGAATTCCTGCATCGTCATGAGATTTTTTTGTCAAAAAACTTGCTTTCAAAAATAATTTATGAACTAATTAGTACATAAACGGAGATGCAATGGCCAGACCCAAAGATCTCGAACGCCGGGATAAAATTTTAAAGAACACATTGAAGGTGTTAAGAAAACACGGCGGCTGGGATTTATCCTTAAACGAAATCGCGCGACAGCTTCACACCTCCACGCGCATGCTGGTCCATCACTTCGGTACAAAAGAAAATTTAATCAATGAATGTAAAAAGAATTTAGAAACCCGTCTGCACAAGAACCTTTCCAGCGCCCCTCCCCACAAAAACTGGAAAGGTCTTGTTTGCTCTGCGTGGGAAAGCTCTTTGCAAGATTCTCACAGGGACGACCGCAGACTGAGTTTGATTTCAAATCTTCAGAGTCCGCGCAAGTCACAGAATCAAAAGGACAACGAACGTGTTATCGGCTCCCTCCGCGAACTTCTCCCCTCCCGATTGAAGAAGTTCGCGGAGGATGTATTTATCTATGCTATGGGCTTGGATCTTTACGTCCTTTCGGGAGGCAGCACGGATAAAGCCCTTAAAAATCTGCAAACTTACTTGCGCCGTCTTGAAGACAAAGCTGCATAGATAAAAACCTCATTCTTCTTTGTAAGAAACCTTTTTCGGGGCTAAATTTTTTCCGCGTTCCAGATGTTTGAATATCTGATCGACCTCTTTCTCAAACGCTTTTTCGTCTTGATGAAGACCATTTAAAACTGTACTCCAATGACGAACGATTCCCGCCATTGCGACGGCCTCTTTAATTTCCTGAGCAGTCGCTCCGTCTGCTTTTGCGAACTCAGTTCCCGCGTAGACACAGTATTGACAAGGGATCTGACTTGAAACTGCAAGACCGATCAGATCTTTGGTTTTTGCATTTAAGACAGTATTTGGATTCATCTCGACAGCCTTAAATTCATTCCAGGCACCAGCAATACCGGATTCGGGATAGGCTTTCATAAAGTTAGGAACAAAACCTATTGAGTTTTCCATGTCCTTATAAGCCGATGCCGCATCAGTCACCACGACGTTTTCTTTACCCTGCGGCGGATTCTTCATGGATTTCACAAATCGATCCACGTCCATCTTGAATCCGGTCATATCTTGTTGAGTTCCGTACAGATAATTACTCCATCGGCGCACACTTGCAGAAACAGCAATTGCAAAATTCAACTCGGCCGTTTTTGCGCCATGAAATGTCGCCGCTTTTCTGTGGAAGTAAACGCAATAGCGGCAAGGAATTTGCGAGGCGACGGCAAGCCCGATGAGTTCCTTTGTCTTAGGCTCAAGCGCCGTGTTGGGACTTAATTGAATCGACTTAAAATCTTCCCATGCTCCCGGCAGCGCTTCCGGTGGGAATTCTCTTAGAAACTTCGGCACCATTCCAAACATACCGCGTATTTCAGTCATGGTTTTACTATTGTCCATGGTCTGCTGTTTTTCGGCGGCCAAACTTAAAGAACTGGCCATTAACAGAGCTATAAAAACAATCCGTGTCTTCATAAATCACCTCTTTCTAAGAGGGTATTTCGAGCGGCTTAGGTCATCTTTTCAAGATTTTTACAGGGGGTCTGCAGACAGTCAGGGGCCCGACCAGGGGCCAGATCGTTTATAACGGCTTTGAAAGCCATTATAAGCGTTCTCAACGAGTTTCTACACAATTGAGTTTTTTCCTCTTTATATCGCCTTTTATTTAGGCTACAACCAGGGCTCCAATATCGGTCTCTCTTGAGTTAATAGCGTAGGGCTCATTTCTCTTTAGTAGTACCCCCATCCTAAGGAGGAATACATGGGCAAAAAATTATACGTTGGAAACCTTTCTTACCAAATGGACGATCAATCTCTTGGTGATATCTTTGCTGAATTCGGCACAGTTGAATCTGCACGCATCGTAACTGATCGTGAAACTGGTCGTAGCAAAGGTTTCGGTTTCGTTGAAATGTCTTCTGATGACGAAGCTCAAACAGCGATCACAAAATTGAACGGCACTGAGCAATTGGGCCGTAACATGAACGTTTCTGAAGCGAAACCAATGGCTCCACGTGAAAACCGTGGCGGCTTCGGCGGCGGCAGAGGAAACTCTCGCGGTGGCGCAGGCGGCGGACGCCCTCGTTACTAAGATTTTTCTTAGAAATTAAGAATGCTAAAAGGGGATCTGTTGAAGATCCCCTTTTTTATTTTTCTTCGGCTTGAACTAAACGCACTGACATCGTGTTATTTTCTAAAGCATCCTTGGCTTGAATTTGTTCGACACGATCATTGTAAGCGATCGACACTTGAGTTCCTTGAATCGCGTGTAAAAGTTTGCGATGAAGTCGTTTTTCCTGTTGAGTCGCCTCCTTCACAAGTCCGTTAAAGTCACTTACGGCCGCCATTGAAATCGAACTGCTAACAAAACTGATTAGTACGATAAAGAAGCGCATCCTTGCCCTCCTGTTTAAGTTCCTATCTATAGGAGTCCTGGGAAAGGTCCGTCGGTTAATAATTTGCAGCTTAAAGCAATCTCAAGCTGACTTTTTTTATGTCCTCACTTAATTTTGATTTCATGAAGAATTTAAAAGCTGGAATCCTCTTTATTTTTATTACAGTGACTCTGGACATGATCGGGATTGGTCTAGTTATTCCTTCCCTTCCTGACATCATGAGACGCTTTGTAACGTCAGAAGCCAGCGTATCGGAGTACTTTGGATACTTTATTGCGCTTTATGCTTTGATGCAGTTTATTGCCTCGCCTTTATTGGGAGCCCTTTCAGATCGTTTCGGTCGACGCGCAATTTTATTGGTGTCGCTCTTTATTGCGGGATTCGATTACATCCTGATGGCTTATGCTCCGACAATTGAAATTCTTTTTATCGGTCGAGTGATCTCGGGCCTTACCGGAGCTAACATCACAGTGGCCATGGCCTACATCGCTGATGTGAGTGATGATAAAAATCGTTCAGCGAATTTCGGAATGATCGGTGCCGCGTTTGGTTTGGGATTCATCATCGGTCCCGCGATCGGTGGTTTGCTAGGACACATGGGACCGCAGTATCCATTCCTTGTTGCTGCCGGAATGAATTTGCTCAACTTCCTTTTTGGTCTTTTCATTCTTCCTGAATCTTTACCCAAAGAAATGCGTCGCAAAATGGATTTGAAAAAAACAAATCCACTCAGTTCCTTGAAAAAGATTTTTCAAGCCAAACACATTCTGGGTCTTCTTGTTGTGTATTTCTTTTTTCAATTGGCAGGGCAAACACATCCTTCCATTTGGACTCTTTACACAGAGACTCGCTTTGGTTGGACGACGGCAGAGGTTGGAATTTCTTTGGCGCTTGTCGGAGTTCTTTCTGCAATCGCACAAGGTTGGCTCACACGCATTGTGATTCCAAAAATCGGTGAGCGCCGGGCCGTTGTTTACGGAGCTTTCGGATATGGAGTGACGTTCTTTCTTTTCGGAGCCGCAACGCAAGGTTGGATGATGTATGCGATTTTGATTGTCTCTTCCATTTTCTGGGTGTCTCAACCGGCGTTGCAATCCATGATAACTCACAAGACCCCGTCGCAAGAGCAAGGTGAACTGCAAGGAACGCTCGTAAGTTTGGCTTCGCTCGCAGCAATCATCAATCCTCTTGTGGCGACAAAGTTGTTCTCTGTTTTTACCGCGAATCCACAGGGGGTTTATATCCCGGGCGCTCCTTATTATTTCGGGGCCTTGATCTGCGTCATCTCGTGGATCATTATCGCAAAACAAAAGACGGCTTGATTCGAGACTGCTCAATAATTTGAAAGCTCATTTTTCTCAATGAGCTTTCACTCTACTTTAAATTCTTAAAATCTTGTTTCTAGCCTCTCGCACCTTAACGGCTTTGTGATAATATCAAAAAGTCAGATGCAAGGCGCGAGGAGGTCGTATCTATCACGGAGAACGTTTTAACAGCATTACTCATTTGATCGGCGCAGCTCTTTCCGTCGCTGGCACTACAGTGCTCGTGACAATGGCTACGATTCAAGGTGATGTTTGGAAAATCGTCGGCACCAGCGTTTATGGTGGGATGCTTGTTCTGCTTTATACGATCTCGACTTTGTATCACAGCCTGCAAGGGCGCGCGAAAAAAGTTCTGCAAAAATTAGATCACATCGCGATTTATCTTTTGATTGCGGGAACGTACACACCGTTCACGTTAATCACATTGCGAGGACCGTGGGGTTGGTGGCTCTTTGGAATTAATTGGTCGCTGGCTTTGATCGGAATTATCTATGAATTGACTATGGCTCATCGCACGCGCATTCCTTCGATGATTATTTATGTCTTGATGGGGTGGCTTGTTGTTGTCGCGATGAAACCTTTGACTGCGGCTCTGCCGACGGCGGGAGTTGCTTGGTTGGCCTTGGGTGGATTGTTGTACACAGGTGGTATCGGTTTCTTTTTGTATGATGAAAAGGTCCGACACTTTCATGGCATTTGGCATTTGTTCGTAATGGGTGGAAGTATCTGTCAGTACTTCTGCATTCTCTTTTATCTTGTCTAACTCAGTGTGATAAAAATTTTTGAGTCGGGGTCATTTTGACTCCTCAGCCATTGGCATCGTCTTTGTATTGTTCCTTCTTGTTACCAATTAGGAGGGAAACAATGAAATCACTAACCACCATTCTTTTGATCACACTTTTTTCTTTCAACACATACGCAGGAATTCTTGATTGGATTCGCCCTGATCCTCGTCCAGGAGATGGTCGTGGCGGAGGTCGTCCTCAGGTTACGTGCACAGCACGTGATACGGGTTGGGAAGAACACTGGGGCGCGCACAGAGACTGTCGCGAGTGTTTAGCAAAACACGGAAACTGTATTGAAACTTGTGAATCAAAATACTTCACATGCCAAGCAGAAGGCGTTGATTACCGCGGATACAAAATGACAATGGAAGCTCGCGGAGAATCTCGCTACTACACAGAGCGCGAAGCCATCGACCGTTGCCAATACCGTTACGACAACTGCCGCATCGTGAGCTGCAGCGAAAATTCAGAGACAGTGTCTCGTCGTTCTTGCCGTTAATTTGTACGATCTTTTTTATACCCATGAATCATACCTGCCACGAGATTTTGCTTCTCGTGGTAGCTTTCATACAATGCGCCTAAGACATGAATGAGAACTCCGGCCATCATAACGTCTGCGATGGTGTCGTGAAGTCTTTCAACCCATTCTTCGCCGAAGAAGCGATCGGTTCCCATCATGAAACCTGTGAGGCCTAAGCCAATCACACAAAGCATAAGAAAGATCATCATCCATCCTGCGATAGGATTGTGAGACATATACACGCGCCGTGATTTGAAGTTGCGCAGATAGCGAAAGACGGTGCCGGGACTCGCAAGCCATGTGCTAAAACGTGCGTAGTAACTGCCGAAAAATCCCCAGATAAATCGCACTGTCACAAAGCCCGCTGCAATATAACCGATGACAGCATGCGGTTTCTCACCTTCTTCGGTAAGAAAATAATTAAGGAAAATACAAAGGACCAACACCCAATGAAATAGGCGAACAAAAACATCCCAAACGTAGATTCTTGTTTCGACTTTCATTTGTCTGGTCCCCTTAGAGAGAACTATTTTTTGTTCTCTTTTACAACCGATCCGTCTACGGGATTGTAATAGATTTCAACTTTCTTGCCTTCTTTATCCCAACCGTAGATTTCGTAGCAGTTGCCATCGATCTTGAATTTTTTGATCTTGTATCCTTGTGACAAAATCATTTCTTTCATTTTGGCTTCTGGCATCCATTTATCTTTCGCTTCTTTTGTGCAGTCCGGGCCTGCGAAAGAAACAGATCCAGCCAAAAGAATGAACATAGCAAAAAGAGCTTTCATTATAGACCTCCTAAGTGGTTCCCTCTTTTCCCTAAATCTTTGTCCCTTGTCCAGGGTCTAGCGTCCTCTTATGTGTCACTGAAAACAAGATGAAAATTAGTTTCCTCTTGAAAGTCATGTTATCCTGAGAAAAGAAGGGACTATCGCTTGAAAAATCTGCTTTCCTCTCTCTTAGAAACGCCGTCGCCCTTGGATTTACAGCCGCGCCTGGAGCGGCATGCCTGCGTTTCCGTAATTTTAAAGGGTCCTGATTTAGACAACTTAGAAATTGCCTTTATACAACGCGCTTTCAACCCTGAAGACCGCTGGTCCGGCCAGATTGCGTTTCCTGGCGGTAAAAGAGAAGAATTTGACGAAACTGATTTGGATGCCGCCATTCGCGAAACCAAAGAGGAAGTTGGCGTTGAATTAAGTCGCACAGAATTGTTAGGCCGCCTTGATGACATTCAAGCGCGGAAAGCGGGTACACTTCTGGATTTCTACATTCGTCCTTTTGTTTTTCATGTGACCAGGGATTTCGGCGTCACACTGGATGCCTCTGAGGTCGCGGATTTTTTTTGGATTCCTATCAAACACATCAAAGATCCACAAAGACAAACTCAATATGAAGTGAAACGCGATTCAGGTATCGCGCAACTGCCAGCCGTTTATTTGGATCGTGAGCCCCCACTTTGGGGACTCACGTATTTGATGGTGCTGAATCTCTTAGAGAGATTTCGCGGAGTCATAAAATAGGATAAGCACTTTCAAGTTTGAGCGCTTTGGCCGTCCAAGGACTGTTCGGCAGATTGGCTTTCATTTGTTCCACATAGTTACGAGCTTGCTGACGAGTTTGTTCTGAAAGCTCTTTCCGTTCTTCCATGGTACTCACTGTTGCAAAATCTCTTTTTAAAAACTGATTTAAACTGAAATCGCTCAAAAGAGATTTATTTGTCAGAAGCCAAGAAAGCTCGAAGTGATATTGAATCATTTCATAAAGAGCTTCTTCAAAAACGCCCACAGCGGGACCCCATTTTAAAATCACGTTGTACTTTTGAAAGGCTGTTGGGTAATCGCGCTTTAAGATAAACATGCGCGCTTCATTTAAAACATTTTTCCCGTACATCTGGCGCGAATCATTGAGCATTCCCAAAACTTCATTTTTCCAGGGTGACTGCGGATATTTATCTAAAAAAGCACGGTACTGAAGATTCATGAGAAACGGAGAGTCTTCGGTTTGCGCCAGAGCCGCCCCTAAACTGAACGCCACAAATTCCATTTGACGATTTTTATCACGCCAAGACTGCTTGATTTCTCCATCCACGGCGCGCAACAAAAGCAAATGAATGTATTCAGAGTCGTTCAGGCCTTTCCAATTTGTGATGTACATATTGGCTTCATTCATCGCCATAATGAAATCTTGAGCGTTCAAGAATGTTTCAATGTAGCGACGAAAAGCTTCGCGATAACTGTTGGGATAGTTCACATAAAGACTTCTGTAGTATTCAGCGGGTTTGCACTTGTTATAACCTGCTTCCGCTTTACGAGCGCTGGCCCACAATTCCGCTTCTGTCGCTTTGTAATCGATCTTTGTATCCTCAGGGCAAATCTGAATGTAAGGATCTTCGATAAATCCAAGTTCGAAAAGAATACGCTGCAAAGTGGATGTGCGGGCGGACGCTGCTTGAGAAACCAGGATCATTGCAAGAATCAAAAAAACCTTTTTCATAAAATTTCCCCTCAAAATAAGAAGGGCGCTTCCCCCTCCGAAAAGCGCCCCGAGATCAAACAAAATTAATTCTTCTTACCAGTGAGCAAATTGTGACGAACTTCCTGATGAGCTTGAAGACGTGCACGGATTCCCACAACAGTGTCGTCAGTGCCAGAGCCAGTGCGATCCATGCGGTGACGGATCTCTGGACTCAATACCAACCATCTGC
>NZ_CAMLDV010000036.1 GCF_946478835.1 uncultured Bdellovibrio sp.
GTTGGATCATTCCATTGAAGCGGGACGTGTTTCCAGACGGACCACGTGCTCTTGTTGAAGTTGCAACTCGGCCGCATCCTCGACTGTGATCACAAGTTCATTCGATGGAATGAAAGAAGAAAGCATATTCAGAAGCGAGGTTTTACCGGAACCGGTACCACCGGAGATTACGATATTTAAACCGTTCTCTGAACAGATGCGAAGGAAGTCGATCATGTTCTTCGTAATACTTCCGTAATTGATGTACTTCTCAGGTGTGATACCACCTTTTTTAAATTTACGAATTGTCAAAGCAGGTCCGTCGATTGCTAACGGTTCAATTACGGCATTCACACGCGAACCGTCTTTCAAACGCGCATCCACATATGGAGTCGAGTCGTTGATCTGACGGCCTAGTGGAGTCACGATACGCTCGATGATACGGCGAAGGTGATCATTTGATGTGAACGTCACAGGACTTAATTGAACTTTACCACTTTTCTCGACGAAGATTTTTCTAAAACCATTTACCATTATCTCGGTGACATCGGGATCGGCAAGAAGATCTTCTAACGGACCCAGTCCCAAGGCTTCTTCTAAGACCTCTTTGATAATTTTAGAGCGCTCTTCGCGGGCAAGATCCGGAGCTTCTTTATCGACAATCAGAGTGATTTCTCTTTTTGTTTTTTCGCGGATTTCTTTCTCTTTGCCTTCATCTTGTTTGGTATCCAGCAAAAGTTTTTTCAAATCCACCGTGCGAATCAATTCGTTGTGCACGCGGATTTTTAGAAGTGTGCGCGCATCCATTCCTGCCAGTGCTGCTGCATTGGCAGAGCCACCGCCAGCAGCAGGTTCTGTTGCCGCAGGGGCGGGTTTTGGACGAGCAATTGTTTTAAGTCTTTGCAGGATGCCGCCCGTCAGTTTGCGGGTGACATCATAATACGCCGCTGTGACTGGAGCTTTAGGAGCTGACAACACAAACGGAGTGTACTTTTGAAGCGCCATCATGGATGTCGCTTCATCTTGAGGAATGATTCCCACATAAGGAAGTTGCAATTGATTTGAAATCGTTTGCGGAGAAAGACCTGTTGGTGAAGCTTTGTTAATCACAAGCTGGAACATGTCCTTCGGAAGAGTTGCCGAAAGAAGTTCATTCACCAAACGTTGAGTTTGCGTCACAACCAATACTTCAGGGCTTGTCACGATCATGATTGCGGTGGCTTCTTGCAAAACAGCCATTTGTGCCGGACCCAAATCAGTTCCGACGTCGACAATCACAAACTTAAAGGCACGACTGAAAAACTCTAAAAGTTTTCCCAAAAGATCAGGAGAGATGTTTAAAGATTCTTCCGGTCCACGAACTGCACCCAAGTAAGCTAAACCTGATTGGTGCATTGTCACCAAGGTGTTCATAGGTTGAGAATTCAGAGAGCCTTGGAAGTTCGCAAGTTCTTTTAAAGTCTTTTGTGGTTTCAGACCCATGATGACGTTTTGATCGCCGACGCTCTTCGCGTCTGCATCGATCAAAAGCACTTGGGCTCTGAGTTCGTTCATGATGGTGCATGCAAAGTTCGCGGCAAAAACGGACTTACCGACGCCGCCTTTACCACCGACTACAGCGATGAGATTACAATTAGGATTGATAGCCAATGCAGACCTCCATTTCCTTTATCGGCTGAAATGGGAGGTCCGTTTACGAGATGTTAGTCGCGTAAACGGAACTTCTTCTTAATTTGCTCAGCTCCCGAGCTCGCAGAAGTTTTCACGATGGGCGTAACAAAGACCACAAACTGGCTTTGTTGTTTGATGAAGTCTTTAGATGCATACAAGCTGATGATCGGGTTCTTTTGTCCAGCTGGACGATTGTAACCTGTCGAAGTGGAGTTGCGGATCAAACCACCCACCGCCGCACTTTGACGATCACGCACAGTCACCGTGCTCGACATTTGGTTCTTACTCACAATCGGTGCCCCTTGCGGAGTATTACCAAGCAAGCTGCTCACTTCAAAACTCATCTCCATGTGCACACTTCCGGATTTTTCACCCAAAAGCACAGGTGTAATACCTGTGACGATACCCACAGAGGCAAATGCTGTACCTTGTGTACCGTCTTTACCGATGACTGGATATGGTTGGTCGGTCACTTGTTTGATTTCGCCTTTTTTACCGTCTTCCACAATCAAGCTTGTACTTTCAAGCACGCGCGCATGACCGTGTTGTTTTGCCCAATTGAGTTTTGGCAACAAGTTAGAAACAGTTCCTGTGATGGAGCTGATCACACCACCTGGGCTGTCGCCACCTGTTTGGAAAGTCATTTGCGAGTTGTCGCCCAATTCAGGAGTGAATTGGAATTTAAATGCTTTCGAGTAGTCTTTATTCAATTCCACGTAGTGCACCACAAGCTGAATCATTTTTGCTGGTGGTTTTGCCGGAGCTTCCTTAATTTGAATAAGGTTGATTACTCCATCATTCGCAGGTTTACGTTTTTTGATCGGACCACCGTCTTCCGCGGCATCAATCACGATGTCAGGAAGATAAGTTTTTGCCACGATCTCGGCACGTTTTGATTCTTCTTCGCTGTTCGCCCAACCTTGAAGAATGATTTTGTCATTCACGGCACGGACTTCGATCTCGGGATTGTTGATATCACGAGCGATGAACTCTGCAATTTTCTTTTGTGCTAAAGGACTCAAAGTCACAAGAGAAGAAGCTTGATCGCCGAATTGTTTAATCACGTTGTAAATACGAGCAAGATCTTTTGGCAAAAGGATCTGACCATCAACAACAACTCTGTTGTTCACGATTTTAATATTGATACCTTCGATATCGCCCAAAAGCGCACGGATTTCACGAACGACTTTATCAAGTTTACTTTTCTTAACGTCAATACGGAATTCCGCAACGACTTTACCATTGCGTTTATCATGAATCGTCAACGTCGCAAAACCCTCTGCTTTAGGAGTGAAGCGCATGACGTTTAAATCTTTAGCGTAAGCCGCCGTTACGATACGACGGAAGTCACCTTTAAATTCAATATCATTGGGAAGAGGCGGAAGTTTTTCATCCTGCTCAATGCCCAAAGTGAGGTTGATAAATTTGCGGGAGCGATAGACGCCAGTTCCTTCATCCGCTGTTGCCGATGACGGTTCTGCGACAAGTTCTTCTTGTGCAAAAGCGACGTGACCACAGAGGCTGAGGAAAAGTCCTGTCAGTAAAATGTGTCGTCTCATCATATCCCCCTTAATTCCCCTAAAATCCTAGACCCAATTACAAAGTTTGAAATCCATTGCCGCGAGGTCTTTGTGCCGGCGGAGGAGCAGTTCTTTGTTGTTGTACTGGTGGTGTATAAACAGGTCGTTGAGGTACGGCGATCGGAGGTGCTGCTACAGCAGGTGCACCATCTAATGCTACCACAGGTCGTCCCATAACTGAATCCGAAGTTGAGCTTGGCATTCTTGGCGGAACCGTTCTGTCGCTCGGATTTCTAAGAGCAAAGAACAAGTTTCCAGGAGCTGTCGAAAGAATGTAAAACAGATCCTGAGCTTCCTTCGGAGTCGCTTCCACTGTGATCGTCGTATATTTCGTATCACCAGTTAAAGCGATCTGCGTTAAGTTCTTACCAGATGAATCCAATTCAAACATACGTGGAATGTTGTTCACAACACTCACACCTGTTGCAAGCACAACAACGTCCGACATCATCGTGAAAACTTCACGACGTTGACCGATACCTTTACCCGTATCAACAGCAGCAAAGATATCGACACGGTCACCAGGGCGAATCAATTTCGCAACACCGCGCACTTCATCCACCGGAATTGTCACGGCACGCTTACTTGGTGCCACTTGCAAAGCAATCCCCGTATCAGGACCCGGAGTTAAAAGATTGTTCTTAAGAACCATTTGACCTTTACGAATAGGAACGGCGGCCACGTTACCGATGATTTCATCGGGAATCGTGATAGCGTCTGGTTGAATAAAGTCAGCAGGAAGTTCTTTTGTTTCAACCATTGTATCGTAGATCGTTTGCATTTCTGCGATGTCTTCTTTGGCAACAACCACACGCTTAGTAGAACCGAAACGCTTGTCGTATTCGGCTTTCTTCTCTTGGGAATAGCTGTACAGCAGGAACGTTGCAAACACGCCTGCTGCGATGGAAAGCCAGAGATTTCTTGTATCGTTCGATCCCATAAAGTCCTACTTCTTTCTAGGTTCCACAAGTTGAGTTCAGGCAAATGCCATACGTTGTTCTAATCCAAATGGGATTGACTCCCACGGTGGTGTTTCTTCCTTCAGGAATAGATCTTGTTTTATTGTGGTCTGCTTGTGTGCCGACCACGTCCGCCGCTCTGTTGTCAAACTCCATAAAGTCAATCAAACGGGAAGAAGCCTTCCAGTTTGTATCGCCTCTTGAAGAGAGCGTTTTTTCCGTGAGAGTTCCGTGAACTCTCATTTTTTCTTTCGAGAAATGCAATGGCTCGCCGTCGTTACCGCGGAAGTAAGTCAGGTCGGCTCTATTGCGGAAAGTTTCAAATGCATAGTTTCGTGATGCAATGGAGTTCAAGATGCCAGTATGAATGGCTCCAAAAAATCCAATAGAGAAGTTTAAAAACAACACGATAACGACAATGATCGGTATCATTTCAAATACCGCCATGCCTTTTTCATTTTTTAAAGAGGATTGACGTTTTAACATCCGTTATCCTCCAGAGGCACATACTTGTTTTTACCCGATGCGCCCAATATTCCATAACGACTATCCAATTGGATAATCGCATCATAACGTCTGCGAACTTGCAGATCCATACACTCTGTTGCGGTGGGCTCACGAATCAAAAGACCTGAGATTCTGGCAGAGAAACCAGCATCAGGATCTTCTGTTGTCGCTCCCAAAAACGGAACTTTTAAATTGAGAATGCGTGGTTGGAAATCAAATCGCACACCCACTTGCGGGACGCGATCTGGAGTCGAAGAAGAACCATAGTCCTCAAAACTATTTCCTTTCTGGCCGCCGCCACGAATTTCGGGCTCAGCAGAAAGTTTAAACCAACCGCCATCAGGATTGTTGAAAAGAGGTTTTAAGACAGGATTGTTCAAAAGCTCTTTATACTTATCTTTGGCAAGTTGTTCTTGTTTGTCTTGATCGACGTGAGCCGCCGCATGGGCACGCGCCGTTGAAAAGGCGATGTACTGCGCGACTTCCGCAATAGAAAGTGTATATTTCAAGGAGAACAATACAATACACATTCCCGCCGCAAGCACGATGGAAAATATAAATTCCGCAGTTAGAAAACCGCGGGAATTTCGCAATGGATTAAAAGTTCTCTGACCTTGTCTCTTCATTGACCTTCCGGTTTCACCGTATTGGATCGATCAATCTGGTTAGGGTGTTGCTTCCGAGCTTTATCAGGAGCTTCCCAAACACCAGCTTCGATCATTCCGGATATTTTTGTCCAAGGACCAGCAATCAGCTTCGCGAGAAACTTGTTGTCGCGCGCATAATTTGTGGCCCACAGAAATGCACTGACCGTGACCACCAACAAGAGAACGCCCTCAATGACAAATTGTCCTTTGCGGTTACGTAAAGGATTTATCATTGGTCACCTTCCCACTTGATCTGCTGACCACGCTCGGGTTTGAATCCGTCGCCTGTTGCCAACTGTTGTTCGATACGCGCACCAAGGCGCGGGCCAGATTCTTTGAATGCAGCCGCAGGGGCTGAGAGAAATGCTTTCAGCCCAATGCTAAAGATCACAATTAACAAAAGAACGTATTCAATTGTCACGTTAGCCTCCTGTGAGGTCGGCTATGATCTAGTTAGAGATCACGTTACCCATGTCGGCGCCAAGTTTTTCCATTGCACCGTTAACTTGTTCAGTGATTTTTCCTTTGAACATGAGCACCAATGCAACTACCACCACTAGCAAAAGGATGTACTCAGTCGCGCCTTGGCCTGACTCTTTTTTCAATAGATTCTTAGAAAAGTTTTTGAACTTCTTCATAGATGTCCCCCTTAAACACAATATCGGCTAATTTTGGGATTCTCTTTAGACTGCGGATTACAAAAGTGACTCCATTGCACATCTCATTTTGAGAATGTGTGCTTCGGTCCCATCAGCGAGAGTTTGAAAAAATGGTGATCTTTTAAACAGTCGGGCTTTGCGTGAATTTTAGAGGACGCTTAAGAGTTTTCGACCAGTCTTTGGTCAGGGCTTCTGCTTCCATCGGGGATCAAAAAAAGAAAACTGAGACTTATCATTGCCAGTGAAAACGGAAAAATATCTGAAAGAAAAACCGCAAAACCCGCATGGAGGATGAAAACGGCAAGAATTCCGAGTTTTGGTTTTTTCCAAAGAAGAACGGGAAGAAAAAGTTCCGTAAGGATGACGATCACTGATACGGCCGGATAAATCCAGTTCACCGCAAACTGGTGACTGAACAAAGTTTGGTCCATCATTTTCAGCGTTTCTCCAGAGGGAAACTGATCAAATATTTTACTAATGGCCGAGAATAAATAAACGAGCAAAATCTGCCATTTTAAAAACATCGACGTGTCATTTTTTTCGTCAGTCTTCATTTTTTCAAGGGAAGGACCCACTGAAAGAGCGAAAGCCACCAGCAGTAAAAGAACTTTTTGATTCTGAAACATCTGTGAAAGGCTCATGAGAAGACCGAGCAAAGATAAAAGAGCGCCCAAACGGGTTTTCTTAGTGAGTAAGAACAAAGCTCCCAATAAAAGCAGCGTCCATTCGATCAATAGAATGGAAACCGGATAAATTGGGATGGCCTCTAGAAGGTGACGAAACGGAAAAGCGCCTCCCTGATGAATACTCCATCGATGAAGTTCAAAAATATCACTCAGCACACGGCTTACTAAAGCCACGGCAAAGAAACCATAAAAGGCCCGTAAGCACGAAATTTTATTGAAGGTCACAAGCGGGCGTCTTAAAGACATAAACCTTCGATTCCTTGTTCGTGATGTTTAAAGAAATGGATTTCTGCTCTTTTTCACAGGCAAAACGCGCGAGCTTCACCAGCATAGGTTCGGTAAGAGTATAGTAGGTCGGTGGCAAATATTTTTCTAAAGAGATGTCCTCAGAGTTGTCTACAGATTTAGCGACATAAGAAACCCGTTCAAAAGAAGCAAACATCTTCCATCCGGGTAAAGTCGGAATCAGAATGGCGATACACAGATAAATGATCTCCAGTCCGAGGAGAACTGGCAGAAGTCGCAGTTTTTTTGTCATGTCAGTTCATTTAATCAGAAACGTGAGGCGAAGAAAAATACTACGACCTTCGGTCAGGCAGATATTGACGAAGGTCGTAAGTGTGCTTAGATTGGGCTTTAGGAGATCTCAGCATGCCGAAACAACTTGTGTTCCTTTATGCCTTTTGCGTTGTGATTTTGTTTCTAGTAAACGTCGCCGTTTCCTAGTTTTTCAACGTATAGATATCAGGATAATTTCTTCCGACTTCTTCGGAGTCCATTCCGTATCCAACCACATAGCGATCGTCGATCGTTTTACCAATGTAGTCTGCTTTGATCGGCAATTCACGACGAGCTGGTTTATCCAACAACGTCACGATTTTCAAAGAGGCTGGAGCTGAAGCAAACAAACGGCTTCTTAGGAAACTCAAAGTACGGCCCGTATCGATGATTTCTTCCACGATCAAAACGTGTTTTCCCGCGATATTTACAGAAATATCTTTAACGATTTTAATGGCGCCACCACGTTCAACTGCTTGCACGTGAACGAAGTCGACTTGTTGTGGAAGTTCCACTTTGCGCATCAAATCCGCTGTGAAGTGAACAGAGCCACGCAAAGGACAAATGAAAACAACTTCTTTCCCCTCGTAATCGTGTTCGATTTGTTGTGCAAGATTTTCGATAAGCTCTTTGATCTCATCGCTAGTTAGGAAAGGAACCATTTGTTCTTTAAGTTGTGCCATTGTTGCCTCTTACAAATCGATGGATGTGATGCCAGCCGCCTGAGCCATTTTCAAATAGCGCAAGGCTTCGGGGTGTTGTGGGTCCCGAATAAGGATATTCTCCCATTGTTCAGTGGCTTCAGCAATATTGTTTGAATTGTAGTAAATAGCTCCAAGCTTTAGGCGAGCTGGAATAAGGTGTGGATACTCGCGAATCAAAGCTTTCAGATCTTTAATCGCGCGCTCGCTTTGGCCTAATTGAACGTAAACCTCGGCAATTCGCAAAGTCACTTCGGCTTTTCTGCTGGAAAGTTTTTGCGCCTTCAAAAGTTGTTCAAGAGCTTCGTTATAACGTTTGTACTGATAGTAAAGATCCGCAAGTTCTTCGTGCTTGGAAGCGAGTTTTTCATCTACGAACGGATCTTGTTTGCCGGACTTCTTCTCAAGCTGAACTTGAGCATCCAAGAAAACTTGTTTTCCTTCGTCATATTTTCCAAGGTCATTCAAGATGATCGAAAGACCGACGCTGGCGTCAGTGTATGTCGGGTCGATCTCAAGCGCACGTTTGAAAGTTTTAATGGCTTTGCTGAACTGACCTTTATCGTAAGAGATTGTCGCCAGCATTTGATAAACTTCAGGATTGCGTGTGTTTTGTAGCAACATTTGATTCAAGATAGGTTCCGCCATCTTGTAATTCCCGTTGATAAAATATCCGCGGGCTTCTGAAAGCATGTCATCATGAAGAGCGTTCATTATTCGATCTCCTTCTGAGCTGCTTTAAGCTCGCTGCTGCCAGGGAACTCGCGCGCTAAAACTTCCGTATATTTTTTTGCTTTTGGAGAATCACCGATTTTCTGCGCGCAGATCGCTGCACGAGAAAGGGCTTTCGCATCAAAACCCAGGCTGCGATAGTTGTTATAAAGTCCTTCGTAGCGTCCCAAAGCACTGTCGAAGATTTTACGTTTGAAGTAGAAATCCGCGATGTATTCTTCTTTTTCCGCAAGCATTTTGATCGCAGCCGTGCGCTTTTCTTTGGCTTCAGCGACGTGCTGAGAGTTTGGATATTTCTTAATAAGTTCCGATAGATTTAAGATGGCATCGTTTGCTTGAGTTAAGTCGCGATCAATCGATGAAGGAAGTTGGTTGAAGTAACTCATACCGATGCGGAACTGAACATAGTCAGAGTTTGGAGCTGTCGGGTGAAGTTCTTTGAACATCTGATAAGCGACTTGTGCTTCAGCGTAAGATTCTTGTTTGTAGTAAACATCGGCAATCGCAAGTTCTGCTTTTGTTGCGAAGTTGCTGTATGGAAATTTATTTTTCACTTCCGTGTAACGACGAATAGCTTCTTCGTAACGCTCACCTTGATCGAACTCTTCCGCAATAGCGAAAGCGCCTTCCGGTGTGTTGGAATTTTTCTCAATAGATGAACAGCCTGAAAGCAAAACTCCCATGGCCGCCGCGATTGTTATGACTCGGAGCGTTTTTAGCATAGAAGTAAATCATATTTTGGTCCAGGACCCGCTGTCAACGCGTCATCAGCAGAGCGGATTTTTTAATCCACCCCGTAAGAGAACCTGGGTAGGTGACTTGAACCCAATCGCCCTGAGTTTCATGAGCGATCACTTCCATTCCGCCGTAAAGATCAAGAATTGCGACCTGATTGTCCCCGGGAGCTGTTTGTAGAGAGACTTTTTCGTCAATGATAGTTCCTCGCAATACCGTGGAATCATAGACTTTCAGAGCTAAAAGCCCTGTAAATATCACAAAAGCGAGACTCAAAAGAGTGCCGATGATGGGAAAGCCCGGCATCGATTTTTCCTCTTCCACCGCTTTTCTTCGACGCCCGCCATAAGAAAGCAAAATCCAACCCGCAGCGAAAAGAGAAAGAGCTGAAAGAATCAGGTACGCAGACAGAGGAACAGGCTGCAGCAAACTGGCGCGCAAAGATTCGTAAGTTTCAATTTGATGAGGAACTTCCTTCACTTGCATTTGCGAGAGAGCAAACTTCAATCCCGCTTTTGCAGTGGAAAGTTCTGGATCCGAGGCCAAAGCTTTGCGCAGAAGGCCAATCGAGAGAGGCTTTTTTCCCAATTGAAACTCTGCGAGAGCGAGATTCGTCAAGGTCGTCGCGTTATACGGATCTTTGTCCAGTGCCTGCGCGAAAACTTCGCGAGCCTTTGTATAATCTTTTGCGAGATAAAGCTGAGTGCCTTGTTTAAATAACTCTGCGGAAGAAGATCCAGTTTGCGCCACAACGAGAGTGGGCAAAACGAGTGACAGAAAGAACACAGAGAGAAATTTCAGTTTCGACATAGCTCTACAAGTTTACAGATAAAAGTCTTTCCGTGTCTACCACGTGTCTTGTCTTAGTCCTGACCCAGGAGTAAACTGGACGGGCATTTTACATAACAATGGGTCCAAGGAATTTAGGATGGATCCGCGAAAGGTATTATGAGTTCTCTTGTAGGTCATCAGATACAGCAATCCGAAAAAATTAAAACGTTGGTTCAAGATCTTGTGAACGAAGTGACAAAACTAAATTCACAAATTTCGGGAATTCGTGCTCCTCTTGATGAGTTCAAAGAAGCAGGAAAGCAAAAATTTGATTCTACTGGTCAGTTCCGTGGTCGTCCGTTGCATTATCCTTACATGGGAACAGGTTCAGGCCGCGGTCCTTATGTAGAACTTGAAGACGGCAGCGTGAAATTGGATTTGATCAATGGGATCGGCATTCACTTGATGGGTCACGCAAATCCTCGCGTGATGACAGCAGCGGTGCGTGGATCTTTGGCTGATATTTTGACTCAAGGAAATCTTCAACCGAATAACGAATACCGTTTGTTCACAGAAAAAATGGTGAAGATCGCAAGCAAAAAAAGTCGTCTGAAATATGCCTGGATTGCGACTTGCGGAACAATGGCCAATGAAAATGCGTTGAAACTTTCTCGTCAAAAAAATTCTCCAGCGCGTTTTGCGATGAGCTTTAAAGATGCTTTCGCGGGTCGTTCAACAATGATGGCGGAAGTTACTGACAACCCTGCTTACAAACAAGGTTTGCCTGAATACCATGAAGTCTTGCGCGTTCCGTTCTTTGATAAACGCGATCCGCGTTCTGGCGAAAAAGCTTTGAGCGTTATGAAAGAACACGTGGCAAAACACGAAGGTAACATCTCTGTTTTCGGTTTTGAACCGATGCTTGGAGAGGGCGGATATCAAGCGGCTCCTCGTGAGTTCTTTGTTCCACTTCTTGATTTCTGTAAGTCTAAAAACATCGCGGTATGGGCGGATGAAGTGCAAACTTTCACTCGCACCGGAGAATACTTTGCGTTTGAAACTTTGGATATCGGTCAATACATCGATATCTGCACGATTGCAAAAACAGCGCAAATCGGTGCGACTCTTTACACAGAAGAATACAATCCAAAGCCAGGTTTGATCGCGGGAACATTCTCGGGCTCCACTCCTTCTTTGAGCGCGGGTATGGAAATGCTCGACATGCTTTCTGAAGGTTATTTGGGACCTGATGGTCGCATCATGAAAATCCACAAACGTTTCATTGACGGTATCAACCGTATGAATGAAACGACTTGCAAAGGAATTGCACAAGATGCGGGTGGTATGGGCTTGATGATCGCCTTCACTCCGCATGATGGAAAAAAAGAAAGTGTGAATGCCTTCTTGAATAAACTTTATCAAAACGGCGTGATTGCTTTCCCTTGCGGTAAAGATCCAGTGCGCGCTCGTTTCTTGGTGCCAGCGATCATTCAAGACGAAGACATCGACATCGCTTTGAAAATGATTGAGAAAACTTTGCTCGAAGGAGTTTAGTTGGATTTTATCGAGGCCTGCAGGCAGCTTATCTCCATCGATAGCACACCCACTCACGGCAATAGAGACCTAGCGCGGTGGGTGGCGGCTTTTTGCCGTCAAAAGGGTTTGTACGTCGAAGAGCAGGAAGAAGTAGTCGGCGATCTTGTGCAAGTGAACGTGATCGCGCGTCCGACGGAAGAAAGACCTGCAGCCGAGATGTTGTTGCAAACGCATCTCGACACAGTAGATCCGGGGCCTTTCTCTTTGTGGACGGAAACAGGGGCAAATCCCTTTGATGCTCACATCATTGATGGAAAGATCCATGGTTTGGGCGCAGCTGACGTAAAGCTTGATTTTTTGTGTAAGCTTGAAGCCGTGGCTTCTTTTGGTAAAAACCGAGCGTGGCGTTTGCCTCCGGTTTTGGTGGGAACTTTCGGGGAAGAATCGGGAATGCAAGGGGCACTGAAGCTCATTCGCAAAAACAAAGTCTCTGCAAAGATGGCTTTGATCGGGGAGCCTAGCGACTTGCAAGTGATCAACGCGGCCAAAGGTTTTGCGAGTGTTGAAATTCGTGTGCCGTTTTCAGAAGAGGAAACTCGTTATCGCCAAGAACACAACTTGCGTGAAAGTACTTCGACGCAATCAAAGCTTTTCCGCGGAAAGGCTGCGCACTCTTCGACTCCACATTTGGGTGAGAGCGCGATTGTAAAAATGCTTGAGTATCTGATGATGCTTCCGGATTCGGTGAACATCATGGAGATGGACGGCGGCATTAATTTTAATACGGTTCCAAGTAATGCATTTTTAGAAATCGATATGGTGACGATGATCCAAAGTCCGATTGCTAAAAAGATTGCGAACATTTATCGAGCCGTAAAAACTTTGGAACTGGAGTTCTTGGATTTCAAAGATGATGACTTCCATCCAAGCACTCCGACTTTGAATATTGGTTTAGTAAGAACAAATGAAGACGACATTCAGCTTTCGGGCACATGTCGTATTCCGCCGATCATCACGCATGAAATTTACGAAGGCTGGATGGACCGCCTTCGCCAAGTGTGTGAAGAAAACGGCGCAAGCTTCCGTGTGAATGATTATAAAAAACCCTTCCGCACAGAAGTAAATTCTATTTTGGTGAAGGGCTGTTTGGACGAGTTGCGTGCAATGGGTCTTAGTGACCGTCCGATCACGCAAGCTTCTACAAACGAAGCGAGTATTTTTTCTCGCATCGGAGTTGATTGTGTGTGTTTTGGTCCCGGCAGAAGGGAAGGAAATGTGCACACTCCGCAAGAGCATGTGGCTTTGGCGGACCTTGAAAAGGCGACTCAGTTTTATAAAAGGATCATCGAAAGGTTTTGTTTATGAGTTTTATCATCCGATCGGTACAGTACGATGATTTGAATCAACTGGTGGATCTGGCAAAGCAGTTTAATTTGCTGAATCTTCCTGGAGATAAAAAAGTTATTGGCGAAAAAATTGAGCGCAGTGAAAACTCTTTTGCGGGAAAACTTCCTAAGCATCAGTCTGAATATTTGTTCGTTGTCGAAGACGTGGAAGAAAAATGCGTTGTCGGAAGCTCTTTGGTTCTTGCCAAACACGGAACGGACGAGGTTCCACATAGTTTTTTTAGAATTTTTAAAAGAGATCACTTTTCTCAAGATTTAGGAATCGGATTTATTCATCAAGTTTTGCGCTTTCAGTTGGATTTTGACGGGCCAACAGAAATCGGAGGACTTCTTGTTGATAAATCGTACAGACGTCGTCCTGAAAAACTGGGAAAACAAATCAGTCTTTCTCGTTTCTTGTATATGGGCCTTTACCCTGAAAAATTTGAAGACCGTGTTTTGTGTGAGCTGACTCCGCCGTTAACAGACGAGGGTCGCAGTGAATTCTGGGAAGCTTTAGGAAGAAGATTTACAGGTCTTCCGTATCAAGAAGCGGATTTACTAAGTCAATCCCACAAAGAATTTATCGAAAGTCTTTTCCCGCAAGATGATATTTATCTGTGCTTGCTGGATTCCAAAGCGCGTTTGGTTTTAGGGCGTGTGGGTGAAGCGACAAAACCCGCGCAACATCTTTTAGAGAGCATCGGATTTAGCTATCTTGATGAGGTTGATCCCTTTGATGGAGGACCTCACTATGGGGCAAACACCGCAGATATTTTGCCAATCAAATACGGCAAAAGAGCGAAAGTCGCGGAATTTAAGGATGCCTCTTACAAAGAACAAATGCTTGTGGCTACAACAGGCGAAGAGTTTAAAGTCTCTTTAGCATCCGTTGATATTCGCGACGGTGAAGTGGCAATCGCTCCAAAGTTTAGACAGCTATTGGGCGTTGAAGTTGGCGAAGAAGTTTATATGTCTCCATTTAATTACAATAGAGGAAGATAAGACATGAGCACCACCATGTTTGACGTGAAATACAAAGGTGATTTTATCAACGGACGTTTTGTTACCGTAACTAAAGGCGATGGCGAATTTAAAGACATCAGTCCTTCGGATTTAAACGACACTGTGATGACGGTGCCGTTTAAGCACGATCATATTGATGAAGCCTGTGTGGCGGCGAAAAAAGCGTATCCGGCGTGGGCGACTCTTTCGATGAACGAAAGAAAAAATTATTTGATGCGCTTAAAAGAGCTTTTTGATGCGAATGCAGAACAAATGGCGCAAATCATTTCCCGCGACACCGGAAAACCAACCTGGGAAGCAATGACTGAAGCGAAGGCTTTGGGTGCGAAGATTGATATCACTCTGAATCACTCTTTGAATTTGGTGGCAGAAGAAAGAATTACGAATGCTCTTCCACAAGTCGACGGTGTGATTCGTCACCGCTCTCGTGGTGTGATGGCTGTTGTCGGACCTTTTAACTTCCCAGCGCATTTGCCAAATGGTCATATCATTCCAGCATTGATCGCGGGAAATACAGTTGTCTTTAAACCTTCTGAACAAACTCCGGCTGTCGGCCAATTTATGGCGGAACTCTTTGAAAGAGCGCAATTCCCACAAGGTGTTTTCAATCTTGTGCAAGGAGACGGTGCTGCTGGTGGACGTTTGGTTGCCAACGAACACGTTGATGGAATCCTTTTCACAGGTTCTTACGAAGTCGGACTTAAAATCAAACAAGAGACACTGACGCATTACTGGAAAATCTTGGCCCTTGAAATGGGCGGTAAGAATGCCACTGTGGTGTGGGAAGATGCTGACATGGATAAGGCGATCTACGAAAGTTTGGTCGGCGCTTACATGACGGCAGGCCAACGCTGCTCTTGCACAAGCCGAATCATTCTTCATCCAAAAATCGCAGATGAGTTTACTGAAAGATTCTATCAAGCGGCTAAAAAACTTACGATCGGCCACTGGACGGAAAACACTTTCATGGGAACGTTGATCAATGCAGCGGCGGTTGAAAAATACATCCGCTTCCAAGAGATCGCCAATCGTGAAAACTGTGAAAGCTTGATGCGGGGTAAATCTTTGGATTTGAAACACAAAGGTTACTATGTGACTCCAAGTATTCACTTGGTGAATAAGTTTGATCCAAACAGCGTTTACCAAAAATCAGAGATCTTTGGTCCAAACGTTGCGATTTATCAAACAGACAACTGGGATCACGCGATGGAGATTGTGAACTCAACAGGTTATGGACTTGTGATGGCGCTTTTCTCTAAAAATAAAGCTCTTTATGAAGACGCTTTGTTTAAAGCACGCGTGGGCCTTTTGAACTGGAATCGCACAACAAACGGCGCAAGTTCTCGTTTGCCATTTGGCGGTTTTGGTAAATCAGGCAATGACCGTCCTTCAGCGCACTTTGCAATTCAATATTGCACAATGCCTGTGGCAAGCCTTGAAGATCCAACTCCTTTTGATCCGACAAAAATCTTGCCGGGTATGAATTTGGATATGAAATAATGAAGAAGACTTTTCTTGTTCTCATTCTAGCGGTGGTGGCGTTGCTGATATCTATCGGCGGCGGAGTTGCGTATTTAGGATATTCGTTCATGAATACGCGCCCTAGCGACATTGCCCAAGATGTGGTTTACGAAGTCACTCCAGGCAAAGGATTTAATTCCATCGCTACGGAATTGGAACAAAGGGCCTTAATCAAAAATGCATTCTTCTTTTCGATGTATGCGCGTATTAAAGGGGATCGCTCGAAATTAAAAGTGGGCGAATACCTTTTACGCACAAACATGACGCCAAAAGAAGTTCTTGAGACAATCACTTCAGGAAAAAGCATCGCTCGCAGTTTCACTGTGAGCGAAGGCCTTAGCGTTTATGAAATCGCGGACCTTTATCAAAAGCAGGGTTTTGGAACTTCCCAAGAATTTTTGTCATTGGTGCATGACCCGCAGCTCGTAAAAAGCCTGCTAGGTGAGATGCAAGAAAGTTTAGAAGGGTATCTTTTTCCTGAAACTTACATGCTCACGAAATACACGGACACAAGAACTTTGATCTCAAATATGGTGAAGAGATTTTTGTACGTGTATAATGAGGTTTTGCCTCAAGCAAGTATTCAGGGCTGGCAACGTCATCAGGTGGTGACGCTCGCAAGTATTATTGAAAAAGAAACCGGTGCTCCAGAAGAGCGTCCAAAGATTTCTTCGGTTTTTCATAACCGTCTAATTAAAAAAATGCGTCTGCAAACAGATCCTACAGTGATCTATGGGAAAGCTGAAAAGACGGGGCATATTGAAATAAATATCACTCGCGCGGATCTGACAACGCCCACTCGCTACAACACCTATGTGATCTTTGGTTTGCCACCGGGTCCTATAGCGAACCCGGGAAGAGAAGCCTTGCTTGCCGCTTTAAAGCCGGAACACACGGATTACTTGTTCTTTGTGAGTCAAAATGATGGAACTCATGTCTTTTCTGAGGACTACCAAGGACACGAAAGAGCCGTTAAAAAGTTTCAATTAGATCGTAAAGCCCGCGAAGGCAAATCTTGGCGAGATCTCAAAAAGCGTGAGACCATGCCTGCTAAAAACTAATCAGATTATTTTTAAGTAATGAACATTAGAGGGTCGCAAGTTGACCCTCTTGCGTACGCTATTGTAACTTGAAAATTACATGCCTCAAACGAGTCAAGGGTCCCTTGAATTAGAAATTCGTAGAATCGATCTTCTTTACCGGCAAAACATCGCGGGCCTGCTGGCCATTTTTGTAAACACCATGGCTTTTGTCTTTGTGACTTGGGGAACTCTGTCACCAAAGTTTCTCATACCTTGGTTTCTGATCCTCAATGCCTCAGCCTTCCTTCGTTTTTTCGCTTATTACCGATGGCAAACAGCGCGCAGTAAAATTAAAAGCTTCGAGGAAACGCGGTTCTGGCTTTATTTTATTTGCGCATCGCTTGCGGTTTCCGGATTTGGTTGGGGAGCGATTGGTTTTATTGTTTCTGACGGAACTGTGATTCAAAAAGTTATCACGTCACTTTTGATCTCGTGTATGACGG
The DNA here is from genome assembly GCF_946478835.1 of uncultured Bdellovibrio sp. The sequence continues at coordinate 17,179 of NZ_CAMLDV010000036.1, forward strand.
CTGGAGCGATGATCACATATGTCTCATACAGAACAGCGATGAGTTGCGTGATCTTACCTGCCATGGGTTTATGGAGCATCGGCTTTCTAAAATCCAGCGGCGAGGACTTCAATCTCCTTATGGGAATTCTCGTTGGATTTTATGCTTTTCTGATGTTGATGATCGGAAAAAATCTGCATATCGCCGTTATGAATTCATTAAGCCTGGATGCGGAACTTCAAAAAAGTGAAGAACGTCTGCGTATGTCCATGGAGTCCTCTGAGGCTCTGACATGGGACTGGGATTTATTGGATGACCAATTTTATTGGGAAGGAAATATTAATTTATTTCCTGAAGGCCAAGAAGAGCTGCGCCGTCTCTTAAAACCCTACGTGGATGCCGGTGGTGACGTCGATGCCGAGCACATTGTGCGTGACCGGTCGGGATTTTTTCATCACATCGCCCTTCGCGGAAAATTTCATCGTTTGTCAGACGGTCGTCCCTTCCGCTTTGCCGGAATCTGCTGGGATGTGACAGTTAAAAAGAACGAAGAGATCTTCCGCCGAGAAAGGGATCTGCACGAAGCCGCCAATCGCGCGAAATCCGTTTTTCTTGCAAATGCCAGTCACGAAATCAGAACTCCGTTAGCGGCGATTCTTGGTTTTTCAGAAGCTCTTTTAAGAAATCAATCTTTAACAGATCAAGCTCACAAAGACGTGCAGTCCATCTACCGTCAAAGTAATTACATGGTGTCGCTTGTGAATGATCTTTTAGATCTTTCAAAGATTGAGACGAATCGTTTATACATTCAAAAAGCACCGATGAATCCAGTGCGTGAAATTGAAGACTCTATCTCAGTGATTCGCGGAACATTAGAAGCCAAAAAACTGAAGATGAATGTTGTATATGAATCTTTGATTCCAGAGCAGATTGAATCTGATTCTGTACGATTTAGACAAGTGTTGATCAATCTTCTTTCGAACGCCGTGAAATTCACCAGTGAAGGGACGATCACGGTCCGTGTGAGTTTTTCTTCAAACACGGACAATGTTGGATTCCTGGCAATTCAAGTTTCTGATACAGGTTTAGGAATGGATAAAACCACTCAAGGAAATCTCTTTAAGCCCTTTGTTCGCGGAGAACATCCTGAAATTCAGCGCGTGCAGGGTTCGGGATTAGGCCTGGCGTTATCTTTAAGCCTTATGAAAATGATGGATGGAGATTTGCAACTTATCTCTTCAAAAATTGGTGAGGGAACTACTTTTGAAATGCGCTTAAATGTGGGGTCTGTTTCTGAGCTAAAGCTTATTCCTATCGACAAATCTAAAATGCTTCCTCCAGAAAAACTGAAACTTGATCAGGAAAGCCATTTTCTTAAAGGCCGTCGGGTTCTTGTTGTCGACGACTCCATGGACTTGTGTGCTTTGATGAAAAGATATTTATCTCGAGAGGGAGCCGAAGTAGAGACCTCTGAAAATGGAGCGGAAGCCGTTGAGCGAGCTCTTGCAAAACCTTTTGATATTATTTTGATGGATATAAAAATGCCGGTGATGGACGGCTACAAAGCCACGGCTCTTTTACGGGAAAAGGGTTATAAAAATCCTATCATCGCCTTAACTGCACAAGCCAGCGTGGATGGTCAGCAAAAATCCTTTGAGATGGGATTTGATGGGTACTTAAGTAAACCTGTCGATATGGTTTTGCTAGGGGAAATTCTTCGCAATAAAGCTGAATTTGCAACCTAAGGGGAGTATCCCTCAGGTGCTGTCATGCGATCGAAAGTTTTGGTTGCAGGGTTGAACTTAAAAATATTCAATCGAGGAACCATCTGTTCATCATAAGTGGGTGCGACGATTTCAAGGACGCCGTCTTTGTCCACATCGGTAATAGCCAAGTTCGTAGCATTTCCCTGCAAAAGGAAATAACCGTCGCGGGTTTCAAAAAGTGGAAGTTTGGTCATCAAAATCAAAGAACCGTTTTCTTCCTGACTGTAAACTTCAAGACTGAGGCCGCTTTTGTTTTTTATCTTTAAAACAGTTACGCGAGGGCCTGATGCCGAAAGGTTCCCATTGGCTTTAGCAATGATTTCGCGATCCTCGATGAGGACGGCTTCTTTGATTTTAGTGCGCAGTGAAGGAACGACGGCGACCGTGACTAGAGTCATTGCTACTAGGCCTAAAAGGCCCATGAGCGCTAGTTCCGTCTTTTTAAAAGTTGAATCCGATGTGGTCATGTTCAAAGTCTGCCATAAAATTCATTGAATGAAAAAGCAGAAAAGGCATAAGATGCCTAGGAAGTCAGGCCTTTGACCGAGGAGTTTTTGTGGCACAACTGGTTGTTTCAAAATTTGGTGGAACGTCAATGGGAGACGCGGAGTGCATGCTTCGCAGTGCGGAGGTCAGCCATCGTCAGGGATCAAGCCTCATCGCGGTTTCGGCAACTTCAGGAACTACGAATGACTTGATCGCCTTGGGTAAAACGGCGGAGTCTCAACCCTGGCCGGAAGCTGAAAAGATCATCACAAAAATCCTCGATAAACATGAAAAAATCGCACGCGATCTCGCGATTTCATCTCACGCTCAAGAGCGACTGGAAATTCTGTTTGAAGAAATGAACTCTTTGGCAAAAGGCGTTCACCTTCTTCGTGATTGCTCCGTAAAGGCTATGGACACCCTGATGAGTCTCGGTGAAAGAATGTCTTCTGTTCTTTTCACTGAAGCGATGGCGAAGGTTCTGCAAAAGTACAATTCTAAAAAAACGGCGGAGCTTTTTGACGTGCGCACGGTTCTTCGCACAGATGATTCTTTCGGAAAAGCAAAACCACTGACTTCAGAAATTTCAAAACTGTGCTCTGAAAATTTAGGATTTTTGCGTGATCATAAAAAAGTGGTCGTGACTCAAGGTTATATCGGCATGACTGATGAAGGCATGACGACAACCCTGGGCCGCGGAGGCAGCGACTACTCTGCTGCGATCTTGGCTGAAGGTGTTTCCGCTGACGTTCTTGAAATTTGGACGGATGTTGCCGGAATTGCGACGACAGATCCTCGCTTATGTTCAAAAGCGAAACCCATCAGCGAAATTTCTTTTAAAGAAGCGTCAGAGCTTGCAACTTTCGGAGCAAAAGTTTTGCATCCAGCAACACTTTTGCCAGCGATTCGTAAAAACATTCCGGTTTTTGTGGGATCAAGTTTTGATGCCGAAGCCAAAGGCACATGGGTTCGTAAGGACGTCGAGGATCATCCACTTATTCGTGCGATGGCCTTAAGAAAAAAACAAGTGCTTGTGACTCTTTCAACTCCCGAAATGCTTCACGCACATGGTTTCTTGTTCCAAATTTTTAAAGTTTTTAACGATCACAAGGTTAGTATCGATGCGATCACAACATCTGAAATTTCAGTCAGTGTGACGTTGGATGACTCTACACTGGTGAATAAAAAATTGATTTCAGATCTTTCGCAATTTGCAGACGTGCAAGTGGAAGACAACTTGGCGTTGATCTCCTTGATTGGAAACAACATCAATCACACGGCGGGCTTGGGAAAACATATCTTTGAAGCTATTTCAGACATCAATGTGCGCATGATCTGCTTAGGAGCCAGCAAGCACAACTTCTGCTTCCTTGTCAGTGAAGAGCAAGGCCCCGAAACGATTCGTCGTCTGCATGAAACCTTCATCGAAGCAGGTCCGGAAGAAATGGGTTAAGAAAAAGGTACCAGGTACCTTTTTCCCTTGAGGAATTTATGAATAAAGAAGAATTTTATCAGCTCCTGGAATCCCGCAAATCTATTCGTAAATACAAACCGGATGCTGTTCCAAAAGAAGTGATCGAAAAAATTTTGATGGCGGGAATGCACGCGCCGTCGGGAAAGAATCGTCAAAACTGGCGCTTCTTTGTTGTGACAGGTGAAAAGCGCGAAGAGTATTTGAAGTATTCGCAAAAATCCTGGCTCGGCATCAAAGACATTTTGTCACAAAGATTAAAACCTTCTTTGTATCAATTCACCGAAAGATTTTTTTATACTTTAGGTGACGCGCCCGTGATTATTTTCGCCTATTCACACAACGACAATGAAGAGCGCTATCACACCAGCATCGGTTCTGTGTATATGGCTGTGGAAAACATGAATCTCGCATGTCTTGTGGAGGGTTTAGGCTCGTGCACGATGGGTGCACCACTAGAAATCAAAGAAGAAGTGGATAAGTTTTTAGGTGTGGATAAACTTCCGGAATACCAAAAAGGCGAACTCGAACTTCTCTGCGCGATGGTGTGTGGATATCCCGATCACAATCCGCCGAAGGCCCCCAGACAGCTTGAGGGCCGCGTGACGTGGCTCTAATGTGAGAGAGGTTTTTGCGCCAGATCGAATACATTCGTTATAATTCCTAAGCCCATGAAATAAGGTCAGTTTTTATAAACTCCAGTACCTTTTTCATTACGTTTTTGTTATATCCTTGCGCCTATGAATCCAGTTCAAGCCTTAAAGACAAATCCCTTTGTCCTTGCTCCTATGGCAGGGATTACGGACCACGCTTTTCGCACCTTCATGAAAAAACTTGATACCAGTGTTGTCGTCACAGAACTCGTGAGCGCCAGTGGTATTGAATACAAATCCGAGAGAACCATGAAGCTGATGAGCTTTGATGAGTCTCAGCGTCCGATTGGAATTCAACTTTTCGGTGAAGATCCAGAGATCGTCGCGCGTGCGGCTCAAGTCGCAGAAGCAGAGGGTTGTGATTTCGTTGATTTGAACTTTGGCTGCCCTGTTCCTAAAGTTGTGAAAAAGGGCGGAGGTTCTGCGATCCTTAAAGATCCTGCGGCTGTCCAAAAAATGGTTTCTACCGTGAAAGCCGCTATCAAAATTCCTCTGACAATCAAGATCCGTACGGGTTGGGATGCAAATACTCGCAATGCTATCGAAGTTTGCAATATCGCCTATAACGAAGGTGTCGAGTGGGTTGCAATTCATGGTCGTACTCGCGCTCAAGGTTATACGGGATTGGCAGATTGGGATTTTATCGCTGACGTAAAGTCCAAAACCAAGATTCCTCTTTTGGGAAATGGAGACATCCTCACACCTCGTCAGGCCAACCTTCGACTAGAACAATCGGGTTGCGACGGGGTGATGATTGGTCGCGGTTGCCTTAAAAATCCATTTATTTTTATGGACGCCTTGTCTCTTTGGAGAGGGGAATCCCTCAAAGACGTCCAAAGAGATTATGTGAGCCTATTTAACGACCTGAAAAGTGAGATTGTTGCGCATTGTGATGAGCACATCACGGGCATCCAGCTCAGAAAGTTTGCAGCATGGTTCTCAACAGGTTATGCTGGAGCCGCACAATTCAGAAAGAATCTTTTCCAATCCAAAAGCAACGAAGAGATCATGGCTTTGGCTAACGAATTTTTCGCTAGCATCGGTAGTGTTGAGCAAGAAGACACAAGCCAAGAAGAGTTCCTTATGGGAGGACACGGTTAATCGTGATCCTAACAGTAATCTGGTGTGCGAAAGTTTAAATTTAGTTTTAGTGTTTTGAAGTTTAGTTTTTAGAAAATAACGAAGGGTAAATATGGTTCAAGATCCAAAGAAAATTAGAAATATTGCTATCATCGCACACGTCGACCACGGAAAGACGACGCTGGTTGACCACTTGATCAAGCAAGCAGGTACTTTCCGTGACAACGAACACGTTGAAGAACGTCTTATGGATTCCATGGATCTTGAAAGAGAGCGTGGTATCACGATCGCGGCGAAGAACGCGTCGTTCATGTACAAAGACATCAAAGTTAACATCGTAGATACACCGGGACATAGTGACTTCGGTGGTGAAGTTGAACGTATCTTGAACATGGTGGATGGTTGTATCCTTCTTTGCGACGCTTCCGAAGGCCCACTTCCACAAACTCGCTTCGTATTGAAAAAAGCTCTTGAGGGCGGCAAAAAAGTTATTGTTTGTATCAACAAAATTGACCGTGCCGATGCTCGTATCCAAGAAGTTCACAACGAACTTTTTGATTTGTTCATCGATCTAGATGCAACAGAAGAGCAATGTGATTTCCACACTGTTTACGCGATTGCGCGTGAAGGTATGGCGACTCTAGATCCAAATGTGAACACGGGATCTTTGGAAGTTCTTTACGATGCTATCGTAAATCTAGTTCCTCCTCCAAAAATTGAAGAGAACGCTCCACTTCAAGTCATGGTTTCCAACATTTCATACAATGATTACGTAGGTCGTTTGGCTATCGGTCGTATGAAAGCCGGAACAATCAAAGTGGGTGACGAAGTTCTTTGCGTTCAAGCCAATGCTCAGAAGAAAGTAAAAGTCTCTGCTTTGTTCCAGTACAAAGTAAACTCGCAAGTTCCAGCGCAAGAAGTTGGCGCCGGTGACATCGTTGTTATCGCGGGTATGGAAGACTTCACGATCGGTGACACTATCACTTCAGTCCTTGATCCTCGTCCTCTTGAGCGTATTCGCGTCGAAGAGCCGACGGTAGGTATGGTGTTCTCAGTAAATAACGGTCCTTTTGCGGGTCTTGACGGTAAAAACGTAACTTCACGTAAAATCATCGAGCGTCTTGAAAGAGAACTTTTGTACAACGTTGCAATCCGCGTAGAAAAAACGGACAGCACAGATGCTTTCAAAGTTATCGGTCGTGGTGAGTTGCAATTGGGTGTATTGATCGAACAAATGCGCCGTGAAAACTTCGAACTTCTTGTTTCTAAACCGACTGTTGTCTTCAAAGAAGAAGGCGGCAAAAAAATGGAACCAATGGAGATCGCGGTCATCGATATCGAAGACCAATTCGTTGGTGCGGTGACAGAGAAGTTGGGAAAACGTAAAGGTGTGATGACGAACATGGTTCAAAAAGGATCTGGTCGTACTCGTCTTGAGTTCCGTATCCCTTCTCGAGGTTTGATCGGTTACCGTTCAGACTTCTTGACTGACACTCGTGGTACAGGTCTTTTGAATACGCAATTCGACGGTTGGGATGACTACCGTGGAGAAATCGAACACCGTATGAATGGTGCGATGATTTCTGACCGTAAAGGTGTTGCGACAGCTTACGCGATCTGGAATCTTCAAGAGCGCGGTATTATGATGGTTGAACACGGTGATGACGTGTACGAAGGCATGATCGTTGGTGAACACGCCAAGGAGAATGATCTAGAAGTAAACATCACTCGTGAGAAAAAATTGACGAACGTACGTGCTTCGGGTTCAGATGAAGCTATCCGCCTTGTTCCAGTGAAGAAAATGACATTGGAAAGAGCGATGGAATGGATCAAAGATTCAGAGTTGATCGAGGTCACTCCGAAAACGATCCGTCTACGTTTGAAAGAACTAGATCCACATAAACGTGCAAGAGCAGCGAAGGAATAATGAGTACAAACGTCGCCATTGAAATTAAAGACCTGACAAAGAAATACGACGATAGAGTCGCTGTGGATGGAATCAGTCTTGAAATTTACAAGGGCGAATGTTTCGGTCTCTTAGGTCCCAACGGGGCGGGCAAATCAACAACGATGAAGATGATGTATTGCTCAGCCCTCGTTACCAGCGGGGAGCTTTACGTTCTCGGCCTGAATGTTAAAAAAAATTATCGTGAGATCAAATCTCGCATAGGGGTCGTCCCGCAAGAGGACGGCCTTGATCCAGACTTCACCGTTCTAGAAAATCTTTTAGTTTACGCAAGTTTTCATAAAATTCCGAAAGCCGAAGCGGATCTTCGTGCTCAGGCTTTGCTGCGTTTGATGAAGCTCGAAGAATACCAGGATCGTTCGGTAGAAACTTTGAGCGGCGGTATGAAACGCCGTTTGGCTATTGCTCGTGGCCTGATTAATTCTCCGGAAGTGATCTTCCTTGATGAACCAACTACGGGTCTTGACCCGCAAGCGCGTGTTTGGATTTGGGATTTCTTTAAGCATCTTAAGTCTGAAAAAAGCACGTTGGTTTTGACAACTCACTACATGGAAGAAGCCGAACAGATGTGCGATCGTGTCGCGATTATCGATAACGGTCGTATTCTCACTGTGGGGAAGCCTCGCGATTTGATTCGTGAGTTGATCGGTAAAGAAGTCGTTGAATTTGATACGAACCCTGTGGATTTAAACTACTACCTGGGTCGTTTGCGCGCCGAAGGTTTTGCGTATCAAGTGATTAAAGACACGGTCTCTGTTCTGGTAAAAGAAAACCAGGAAGGTCGTCGTGTTGTCGATTTGATCGCAAGCGATAAAATCTATATCCGTAAACCGACTTTAAATGACGTGTTTTTAAAGTTGGCTGGTCATCAGTTGAGGGATGAGTAATATGAAATTTAA
>NZ_CAMLDV010000037.1 GCF_946478835.1 uncultured Bdellovibrio sp.
GGTTCAAGAAAGCTGATGCTGGGAATGTTTTGCCATCTCTTGCCCAGTTCACAAGCTCGTTAGATAGAGTACAAACCATCACGTCGTCGTTGTTTTGTCCGATTTGTTGTTCCACTGTCGCAAGGTCCGCACGGTCGCTTGCCAACTGGTTTTCAACCGCTTCAGAAACTTTCGCAGCTGTGTCTCTGTATTTCAAAAGAGCTGACAACTCGCGAGAAGGGTTGGAGAACTTCGCATTGTAAAGATCTACGCTTTGCTCAAGCTCTTGTGTGATCTTGTCGATCTTGCCGCTTTGAGCAAGTTGCATGAAGCGGACTTTCTTCGCCACTTTAGTGAATTGACATGTGTTTTGAAGAACCGCTTTACGGTGTTCAGGGTTCGTCATGTCCAATGTATTTTGATCGATCATTTTAGCTACGGCAGAAATACCGCTCGTTGCAATCGCACCACCAAGAACAAATGGAAGAGCCGGAGCCAAAGCCGCACTCATCGAAACTGCGAAAAGAGCGTAAGGCGCCATGCCGTTGATCACGTCATTCAAAGCCAAAAGAACTTTACCTGTCGACATTGTTTGGCGACCGCACTTTGAATTTAAGAACGAGTTGTTGTTAACGATATCACCCAAATTTCCAACCGCTTGCAAAGCCGCCGTCATGGATTGATCGATTTGATTTGTATTCACAGCATTTGGATCTTGTGAATCCATAATCTTTTGCAAAACACCGATGCTTTCTTTGATTGCATTTCCGTTGTCTTCCAAAGATTTCGCTGAAGGGGTGCCTGAACACTCAGGAGACGCCTTGACCTCTTTATTTAGAGCATCAATCGCTGCAATCAGTTCCGCATGAGGGCGGTTGTCGAAAAGAGGACAGCTATAAGCTTCCGGAACTCTTGCCGCATTCATTTTTGTTCCGCCTTGAGGGCGTGTCGTCGGCGTTGGAGTTCCCGCTGTGGAGCGAGTTGCACCATTATTGCCATTGTTCGGGCGCGTATTATTATTATTATTATTATTGTTGTTATTGTTTGAAGACCCTGTCGAAGGCATCGTCGGACTTGTGGGGCTTAAACCAGTGTCGTCATCATTGTTATCCTCCGGAAATAAATCGAGAGGAAAAGAAGCCGTTCCTGTCTTCGCCCATACCATATGAGGGGAGTGCGGAAGGATGAAACTTGCTGCCAAGGCAAAGATCATTGTACTTCGCTTAACGTTCTTGAAGTTCATAGGGTCTCCATTTGTTTAACTTTTCGCCAAGTAACTTTTTTTGCGTGTCATTTTGAGGCACTCCTCATCGCTTGAGTGACCCTAAGCTCTCGGAATCACACTGCTCTGCTGAAACACCTTTTCACAACACGACTGTTCGATCGCTGCAAAGTGCAAGGGTGATGCTAGGATGATTCGTTTTGAAACAGCCCTGAAACTAATCCAAGGTCGTGTCGCAAAATATTGTCAGCCGAAGTTTCTCTAGACGCTTTTTGGCTTCGCACATGGGAATACTTTGTTAATTGCTTATTATCTTTAATTTAAGCGGACTTTGCGTCCATTGGGTGGAACGCTCTTTGAAGAGGGGTATAGGTATGAGATTAATCATGTCTTTTCTCTTTTTAATAGGTTTCACGTGCCCATGCATGGCGAAAGTGGATTTGAAGTCCACTAAAAGACTTATTATTCCTGAGGACAAAGTCACGCCGAAGATCACTCAAGCCGATGTCGCGAAAGTCGTTCCTCTTGATTTAAAACAAGGAGACAGCGAAGGCACCGTTCTTACTCGTATCGCCGATAGAGGTTTTTCTCTTTGGTTTAATTCAGCGGCAATGAAAGCGACGGCGATTGGTCGCATTGCTGAAACGGCTCAAGAAAAATTAAAAACAGATGTTGTGGTCCCTGCGAGCACGCCAAAAGGTGTGAGTCATAAGTTCTCATTCAAAGTCGAGGCATTTCAGGCTTTGGCGAAAGTGGAGTATACGGGTTGGATGAAAGCGGCGATTAATTATGACGCCAAAGCAGCGGAGACCGACATTTTCGTAAAAGAAAAAGTATTCTCAAATAAAGATCTCGTCGTCAGTCACAAAGCGACAAAAGAGCAGGGCCTCTCTATGGTTGGTCTTGCTTGGTCTTGGTAACTAATCCTGACATTGTTATTGATTGAAAATCCCTCGACATACGTTAACCTCAACGTATGGAAAAAATCGTATTTATCTCTGGAAAAAGAACTCCCTTTGGAGCATTTGGTGGATCTCTAAAGGATGTCTCTGCAACGGATCTGGGTGTGGTTGCCGCCAAAGCCACTCTGGAACAAGCCGGTCTTTCGCCTGAAAAAATTGATCATGTGATTTTCGGTAACGTCGTTCAATCAGGAGCCGACGCCGCTTATTTGCCTCGTCACATCGGGCTCAAAACGGGGGTGCCTGTGAATGTGGGTGCCTTTGCCGTGAACAGACTTTGCGGAAGCGGTTTCCAATCATGGGTGAACGCTTTGCAAATGATCCAATGCGGGGAAGCTTCGGCAGTTCTTGCTGGCGGTGTCGAACAAATGTCTTTGATTCCTTATGTTGCTCGCAAAGTGCGCTTTGATGGAATGCGCATGGGAAATTTTGAGTTGGAAGATTTGATGACGTCGGCTTTGACGGACGCCTATGCAAAAATGCCGATGGCGATCACAGCCGAAAATCTTGGAGAGAAGTACGGTATCACTCGCGAGCAATGCGATAAGTACGCGATTCAATCACAAACTCGTTACAAAGCGGCTTTTGACAAAGGATATTTTGCGCAAGAAATTACGCCGGTTACAGTGGAAGGTCGTAAAGGGGCTGTGGTTGTTGAAAAAGACGAACATCCAAAACCAGATTCGACCTTAGAAAAACTTTCGACGCTGAAATCTCTTTTCAAAAAAGACGGACTTGTTACTGCTGCATCTGCGTCGGGGATCGTCGATGGTGCGGCTTGTTCTCTTCTGATGAGCGAATCAAAAGCCAAAGAATTGGGAATGAAACCGATGGCTCGCATTGTAAGTTATGCTTCAGTCGGTTGCGATCCAACGATCATGGGAATTGGTCCTGCGGGAGCCGCACGTTTGGCTCTGCAAAGAGCCAACATGAAACTTGAGCAAATGGATTTGGTGGAAGTGAACGAAGCATTTGCCGCCCAATACTTGGCTGTAGAAAAAGAATTAAAACTAGATCCAGCAAAAACAAACGTGAATGGTGGTGCGATTGCGGTGGGACATCCTTTGGGAGCATCCGGCACACGCATTATGAATCACCTGGTTTATGAACTTCATCGCAGAAATGCCAAGTACGCTTTGGGTTCGGCGTGTATCGGTGGCGGTCAGGGTATCGCCATCATCATCGAGAAAGTATAGATGGAAAACGGATTTAATTTAAGAGAACGTACGGCGCTCATTGTTGGTCCCTTCACGACGACAGTGCAAAGTTTGATGATGGGACTGACGCAAATGGGTTCTGATTGCGTGTTGTTGGATTTTGACAATTCTGCAAGCCAACGCTTCTGCAATCAGATCAACGATTCTCGCGAAATAAATCCTAAGTTCGGCCGGGCTATCAGTATTAAGTCTCCGATGAAAACTCCGGAAGATATCAAAGACGCTGTGGGATCAGCAGCGCAGTCTTTTGGCAGCGTGGATTTATTTATCGATGCGCAAATTTACAATAAGCCAAATCGTTATAAAATCGGTGAGGCTTTAAGTCATCTCGATGATGAAGTTCTTCACAACTTTAAAAGCTCCGTGATGCTGACTCACGCAGTTTTAAATTTTTTAAAGAATCGCAAACGCGGCCGCATTCTTTATCTTTTGAATGAAAATTATCCCGACCCTATCTTGGCGGGAGCAAGAGGAGCCTTGGTTCCATTTGCCCAGTCTTTGGCAAAACAAGTCGCTGAGCACAATATCACTGTGAATGTTTTGAAACTAGGATTAACCGAAGAATTTATTTTAGCGCAACATCCGGAAGCAAAATCCATCAAGGAAGCCGTTGAAAAGTTGCGTGAAAAAGAACCGCATTTAAAAATCACAGAGCCAGAGAAAGTGACAAACACGATCACTTATCTTGTCAGTCAATATGGCTCGGCTGTAAACGGACAAGTGATCTCGTTAAGCTAGCCTCTTAAAACTGAAGCTCTTTTTAAGAGAGCTTCAGTCCTTTTAAAATCGCATCTGCTTTTGCAATATTCTCTGGAGCTACATAAATACGATCGATAATACGAGCGCCTTCATAGCGTTGGAAGATCTCTGTCGTTTGATTGATAGGTGCTGGTTGCGCCCAACGATCGTACTGATCGACGACGTAGATCTGCAAAGCACGCTCTTCCGGGGAAGCCGTGTGATATTTCGACAAACGCGCTTTAGAACTTGTGCGAATCACTTCCAGGCCTTCAGCTTCCAGAGCTTTCTTAATCATCTCAGGACGCTCTGATTCCGCTGTGTTGTGCTGCTCAATCAAAACTTTAAACGGTTTTCTTTGGGCAATTCTTTGCGCCCAAGGATTTTCCACACCCATTAAATGTTCATGCAGGCGGTAGTCATTGTAGCGAGTGTATTCATTGATATCACCTGGCAAAACAAACGTACAATCCGGAGACGTCAAATAACGGGTGAGCATCTCTTCATAGATAATGCTTTTATGATGGCAGTACACCATCAAGTGCATGTGGTGGCGTGAAATCAAAAAGTCGTCGAAAGAATAAAGAGCGCGGCGGTTTAAAGCCAGATACATTTTGTTTTCACGGCGATAGAACGTCAAATTCTGTACTAACCACGCAAGGTCGATCTTTCCGTAGTTTGTTCCGCAGAAGTAACTGTCACGCTCTAGATAATCCATGCGATCAACATCGAGTTCACTGGAAACCAGCTGGCTTAAGATCGGTCTAAAGTCCACACCGTTATCAACAAAGAAATCATCCGGGCAGTGCAAAGCTTTATCAATCAAACAAGCGACGTGAATCGGTTGAATTTCTGGAAATTGCTGACGAATCGTTTCAGCAATTTGAGAATCCGTAACGTATTTGATTGTATAGTCTTCGTGATTCGCACGGCGATTGTGATTCATCACCGTGTGCGCTTCATCACCGTATTGCTCTTGTTCTTTATAAAGCTTGATATTGAGCTCTGAAAGATGCGGCATCACTTGTTCTGTCGTATGACTTAAAGGCCCATGACCTACGTCGTGCAGAAGCGCACCTAAACGAAGAACTTGGCGGAAGCGTGTTTTAACAGAAGGTTTTGAAAACGGATAAACGCGAAAGATCGCATCGAAGGTTTCACCAGCAAGGTGGCCGACACCGACAGAGTGAATGTAACGGTTGTGGGTAGCACCAGGAAAACTAAACTCTGCATAACCAAGCTGTTTAATTGCGCGCAGGCGTTGATATTCAGCGGTATCCAGGACAGCAACTTCTTGATCAGAATAATAAATCGAACCGTGAACGGGGTCCCGAATCTCCATCGAACATCCTCCTAAAGGATCCTTGAAAGCCTATGTATTCATTTTTACAAAGAATATGTCAATTGTCGACGACGAGACTTTGAAGTGACTCTAGACCTAGGAAAGGAAGGCGGGGCGTCCACCTATATATAGAAGGGTGTTCTTTAGGGCCCTGGATATTTTTTAAAGTAGGCCTCTACGTGACGGGTGAATTCTTCTTCGGAAGCTAGCTTGTTGAAATTTTCCATTTCTTTAATAGCCCGAGGAGTTTTCTTAAAGGCTACTCCATATTGATCCATATGAATGACTTTGGAGTTAAGCTGAAGCTGATTCTGATAAGGTTTCAGCTTTTCGCTTGTCTTAAGAAGATAAACGAACATACCCGCGTCGATAAAAACCAAGTCCACCCTTTTGTTGGCAAGCTTTAGAAGATTCAGCTCGTCAGTGGAGGCCGGTTCCAGTTTTAGTTTTTTTTCTCTATGCAGACGCTGAAAGGACACGGCCATATCATAACCGCTCGCATTTCCCACTCGGTAGGGGATAATATCTTCAGGCTTTTTCCAGAGAATGGGTTTGTCTTTTCTCTCTGCAAAAGCCCACGGGGTTTGGTAAACCACTTTTGACATTGTGAAATCTGGTGTGACGTTGACTTGTGTCACTGGAAAAAAACCAATAACGTTTTCATCCTTCAGGGCTAATTTTCTTCCTCTTAAGAAAGGAGCGAAGGTGATTTTTAATTCGCAATCGTCCTTCTTTAACATTTGGCGAAGGGCATAGATCGCAGCTCCTTGCTCAGGCAAAGACTCGCTAACGAATGGAGGAGCTTCGTACGTAACAAAATGCATTTCTCTTGCTAAAACAACATTAGCAATGAAAAGGGCAGAGCTGAATATCAAGTACACGCGCCACATTAGCTCTTATCTCCGTCTCAAGTTTTTGAAGCTTGAACACTAAGTTTGTCTTCTTATAGAGTCACCGAAAAACAGGGAAAAGTGTTACAAAATCAAAGGTTTACACGTAATTAACTGTGGCCAATCTGAGCTGCAATTTACCGGACCGAGGACCAGATCTGTAAAAAAATGAGACGTATCACTTTAGGAATTTCTGAAGGCTCCGATCAGTAAGGTAAGAATGAATCGCCCATTCGCACCAAGGTAGGTGCACAGAGTTTCAAGGATAGAAACTCTGCAAATCTTCAAGGAGGAGGAATTATGGGTTTGCGTATTAACACGAACACAGCTTCGTTGAATGCTCAGAGAGTTCTCTGGGGAACGAAGATCGGTCTTGATAAGAGCATGGAAAAGCTTGCATCAGGATTCCGAATCAACCGCGCTGGTGACGATGCTGCCGGCCTCGCGATCTCTGAGAACTTAAAAGCTCAAGTTCGCGGTTTGAAACAAGCATCACGAAATGCTCAAGACGGTATCTCTCTCGTGCAAGTGGCCGAGGGTTCGATGAATGAGATCTCTTCGATCTTGATTCGTCTAAGAGAATTGTCTGTACAAGCCGCTTCTGACACTGTTGGACCGACTGAACGTCAGTTCCTCAATGTGGAATACGATCAGCTTGTATCAGAGATTGACCGTATCTCCGAAGGCACAGAGTTCAACGGAACTCAGTTGCTGGCAGGTGTGGGCTCCATCTTGGATTTCCAAGTTGGTACTAGAAATAATCCTGAAATCGACCGTATCTCTTTCGATGCATCTAAAGCAGATGCGAACTCCGCAGCCCTTGGCGTGAACTTGACGTCAGTAGCAGATAAAGCTTCCGCACAAAATGCGCTAGCAGCTATCGACCAGGCGATCGTGAGTGTCTCTGCGATGAGAGCCGACTTCGGTGCGATTCAAAATCGTCTTCAATCAACGGTATCGAACATTCAAGTTTCCGTTGAGAATATGTCAGCCGCGAACTCTCGTATCAGAGATGTGGACGTAGCTGAAGAGACGTCTGAAATGACTAGAAATAATATCTTGTTGCAAGCAGGTACTAGCGTCCTAGCACAAGCAAACCAACAAGCTAACGTAGCACTTGGACTCTTGAACAAATCTTTCCAAGGTTAGTCTGAATAACTTACTCTGGTAAGGATGCTGGGGTAAGTTCCGACTCAACTTCCAAGAAAGATTCCGGTTCCCGATCTTATCTTCAATGATCAAGATCACCCTCAAGAGAATTACCCATCGAGGTAATTCCGAGTGTACATGACCCCGAAGCTCTGTTTAGAGCTGACAATTTGATCTGTTTCCTGCGACGAGGCCGCCAATGCGGCGGCCTCATTTTTCGTGGAAGGACTTTTTCCTTCATCATTTTTGCGCAAAATTCTTCGCGCGCGATTTTCAAAAAAAATTTTCTGAAAAATAAAAACAAAACAAAAAATCTGGACTCGAGATACTCATATTTTTTTCCGAAAAGTTAGGTGGAACCTTGTATCGCAAGTTCCGAATATTAATTTAACAGGTGCACGGATCGCGCCTTAAGCCAATGGATGGCATTTTTTCAAGGAGGAAGAGGATTATGCAGGGAGGATAGAATGGGATTAAGAATCGGTACAAACGTGTCGGCATTGAATGCGCAAAAGAATCTGTACATGACACAGATCAATGCGAACAGATCAATGGCAAGATTGGCTTCTGGCTTCAGAATCAATCAAGCAGCAGACGACGCCGCTGGCCTTGCGATCAGTGAAAACCTCAAAGGACAAATCAGAGGTTTGAGACAAGCCAACAGAAATGCCAACGATGGTATCTCCTTGGTGCAAGTCGCAGAGGGTAGCTTGAATGAAGTTTCAAACATGCTCATTCGTTTAAGAGAATTGGGTGTGCAAGCGTCTTCTGACACGATTGGTGGAACAGAAAGAAAGTTTTTGGATGTTGAGTATCAACAGTTAAAGTCTGAGATTCAGCGTATCACTGAAGCGACAGAGTATAACGGTTACGAACTGCTCAACGGTACTGGTGGAATGATTGATATCCAGGTCGGAACAAACAACGACCCTTTCCGTGACAGAATCAGTTTTAATTCTGGTGCGGCAAATGCTTCAGTGGATGCTTTGGGTTTGACGGCAGAATCCGTCGGAACCAAAGAAGGTGCGCAACTGAGCTTGGATGTGATTGACCAGGCCATGACATCGGTGAACGCGATTCGCGCGAATTTCGGTGCGCTACAAAATCGTCTAGTATCAACATCTAATAACTTGTTGATCGCAGATGAAAACTTGTCGGCAGCGAACTCTCGAATCAGAGACACAGACGTCGCGGCAGAGACTTCCGAAATGACAAGAAATAACATCTTGTTGCAAGCAGGGATCTCGGTTCTGGGGCAAGCCAACCAGTCACAACAGCTGGCTTTGAAGCTCTTAGGTTAATCCGTTTTTCTTGAAGGGGCCGCTCCTAAGTAAGGAGTGGCCTTTCTTTTTTTACAAACCTGTCTAAAACTTGGATATCTCTTCCGGGAAGGATTCTGTTTTAACGCTTATCCACGAGTTTCCGTGAAAATATTCAATCTTACAATCTGGCAATTTGGAAATTCCGCCCTCTTAGGAGTATAAAGTTCGCGTTCTAAATACGAATAACGACTTTTAAGGAGTCTCCATGAAAAACATGATTATGGCGGCAGCTCTTTTGCTGTCTGTGTCTGCTCAAGCAAACGATCAATATGTCCCAGTTATTAAATGCCAAGGCAACGGCGTTGCTTTGACTGTTTCTGAAGGCGGTTTCACCGGTATTCCGATGATCCAAATCGACCGCGAAGAAGAAGGTGTGACATCTTCTGAAAATCACTTGGCTCGTTTGGTGCGCGCTGAAGGCCGCATGGGTGCTCCAGCGACTTATGTTGGTAAGAAGATCACTTTCACAATCAACTTCACAACATCGCCTGGTCCTGACGGCACTCGCAAAGGGACTCTTTATAATAAAGAGACTAAAAAATCAGAAACGCTTGTTTGTAAGCGCGTAAAATAAATCGAACACCGAAAAGGCCGCCGAACGAGCGGCCTTTTTTCATTCTCTTTTCATTTAGCCACCTTGCCGCTCAGAGTAATACGAATCTTGTTGAAATAGCCTGAAGGCCCGGGCACCTACAGAGTATGAAATTAATTGCGATTCTTCTTTGTCTGATGTCCCTTAAGGTGCAAGCGGCTTGGGACCTTAATGACGTTTCTTATTTGATGCCTTTGCCTGCAAGTGTGGGCAACGATCAGCTTTTGGGACTTGAAGCTCCAGGAAAAGGCGGCGCTCTTTTGCCTCCGTCTTTCGTGGCAAAGATTCCTGTTCTTGCTTTTGGAATGAATCGCGAAGAAACAGCAGCAGCATTGCGTGTGATGGCTGTGCGTATTGATCCTTGTTTTCCTTTGCCGACACCTCAATCTTGCCAAAAACAAATTCGTCTGGTGTGGCAGCCAATTGAAATGGGTCGCCGCAATCAAGTTCAAACAGTGGATGCGGCTCTTCATAGTTTCTACGTTTTGACGGACGCGGAATTTGATTCTTTGCTTAATGATATTGAAGCTTGGAAACAGGAGTATTCAGTAAAAACTGATTTTATTCCTTTGCAAGTTCATCCAGCTTGGGCCAAAGAGGGCGATCGCAGTCCTGCTTTGGCGGATTTTCATAACATCCTAAAAAAATACGTCGGCGCTGGCAATATGACTCGTGTGACAGCGATGGTGTTGCGTGGAGCCGGAGACATGTGGGCCTTTGCAGGCTTTGAAGTTCGCGGTGATGATTTAGAAATGATTCCAGTTCCTCGTCTGAACGGTCGACTTTCTCAAGCGTTCATCAATGTCGCGATTCCTGCGGAGCAATTTGCGGGCGGAGGAATTTCTCCGACTCCAAAAGGCGACGATACATTTAACAACATTGCTGCCGAGTCTGTTCGTTTAGGTGAAGGAACAGAAGATCTTATTCGCCAAGAAGTGAAAGCCGCTTTCCGCATTGAAAATCCGAAGAACTTTAATCCTGAGAATATGGACTGCGTGAGTTGCCACGTCGCTCAACCCGCAATTCAATGGGTTTTAAACAAACGTCCTGAATTGAAAGCCGATCAGCTTTGGAATGCAGAGATCTATAAAAACGCAAAGTATGATCTTAAAAACGTAAGCCCCGAGTTGTGGAACACACAAATGATTCGTGGCTTAGGTTATTTCGGAAAGAATTTGGCGATCAGCCAACGTGTGATCAATGAATCTGCGGAAGTAGCGGATATGCTCAATCAGAAAGCGGCGAAATAAATCGCCGCTTTTATTATTCTTCAATCGCTGAAGTGATATTTTCCCAAAGCACAGGGCTGAGTAACTCAGAACCAATCATCATCACAGGTTCTGCATCTTTTGCGCGGCCCTTTTTAGCTTCGGTCGGCAAGTGACCTGTGCCCCCATGTTTATCAAACCAAGCTCGGCGCATTGCCAGCGAGTTTGAAACAAAAAGGTGAGGATAGGCTTCCAATTCTTTTTTATTTGCACGACCGTATTCGAACGAACTTAAAACCGCAAAGTTTTTTGAAGATTCAATTTTTTCTAATCTTTGAAATCCGAGTTCACTTAAGTATTTAAACTTCTGACGTCCCGGAGTTTTGGAAGTGAAGATAAGGTCTAAATTTCCCGATAAGAAATTTGCCTCCAGTTCGTTAAGGTCGAAAATATCAAGAGTGATTTTTTTAACACCGACTTCTTCAAAACAAAGACGAGATGTATTTAAAGCAAAATCCGCCATTCCTTCAAGAGTTCCAATATGCAGTTCGCCCACCATCTGGTTGTTGCTGATACCCTGAAGTTCAGTTTCCAGACGACGAATGGATTTTTCAAAGATTTCAGAAAGCTGAAAAGCGACCGCTGTCCATCCTGATTTTCTTTTTGCCGAGCGATCCAGAAGAACGATTTTTAATTCGTCTTCGATTTTAGCGATAATACGAGACAATTGAGGCTGACTTAAACCCACATGCAAAGCAGCGGCGGAAAGATTTTTAAAGTTCACTGATTTCGCCAGAACACTCAGTTCATAATAAAGTTGTTGCATGCTGCTGTCTCCACATTAAGGTTTACGAATGTAGTTCAAGAAAGCAAACATACCGAGGACTATGGCTATTAAGTATCCAATAAAGCTCATAGTAGGCATCCCGGCGATGTGGCTTTCTGTGTTGTGTACAAAGATGAAGGACGAACTTAAAATCAGGGCCCCGATAATCAAACCCAAGAATAATAAATTCGAAGAACTTTCCACGGATCTTTTCAGTTCCTTGATCTCACCCACCTTCAAGCGGAAAGCATGATCAGGACTGTTGATCTTGCGTAAAAAGAAATTCAACTGGCGAGGCAAGGAATTTAAAAACGCCTTTGATTCTCGCGCCATTTGAGTCATGTCGTTCATGACTCTTTGTGGACCGTACTGCGTTTTTGCCAGTTCTCCGGCAAATTCCAAAGAGTAGTGAAGGAAGTCGAAGTCTTTATTAATTTTTCGACCCATGCCTTCGATAGAAACAATGGATTTAAAGAAGAGCATCAGATCCGTCGGGACTTGCAAGTGATGGCGAGCGGCGATTCCTGATGACTTCATCAGAATTTTACCAAGGTTGACGTTTCTTAAGGTCAAACCAAAGTAAGGAGCAATCAACTCGCGCAAATCCTTGGCAAAGATATCGATATTTACACGGTCTGTGAAGGGAGCGAGATCCACGTATTCATAAGCCAGGCGTTCGTAGTCTTCTTTAGAAAGAGCCAAAAGCATATTTGCGATCGCGGCTTGAGTGCGTGTATTAAGTCGTCCTACAACACCGAAATCAATCAAACCGATTTGATTTTGTGGTAAGACGAAAAAATTCCCTGCATGGAGATCTCCATGGAAAAGTCCGTCTTCAAACACCATCTTAAGATAGGCGCGCAATCCTTTGCGGATGACTTCGTTAGGATCAATGTTTTCCTGAAGAAGGGCGCCCTCTTGACTGAGAGGAATTCCCGGAAGAGCTTCCATCACGAGAACTCGTTCGGTCGTGTGCTCTAAGTACACTTTAGGAATTTTGATATCTTCATGACCTTTGAAGTTTTCTTGGAAGCGGCGAATATTATTGGCTTCAACGACGAAGTTCGTTTCAAACTCCAGCGTTCTAAAATACTCATCCACAATTCCTACAGGATTGTACGGACGAGCTTCAGGGATGTAGGTGACAATCAATTCTGCCAATAAATAAAGAACGTTCAGGTCATCATTGATCTTTTGAATAATTCCAGGACGTTGGACTTTGATAACGACGTGTTCACCCGTAGTTAGGCGGGCTCGGTGCACTTGCGCGATACTAGCGGACCCCAAAGGTTCAGGATCAATGCTTTCAAATTTCTGATAAAGAGCATTGCCGAACTCTTCTTTTAGAACTCCTTCAATGACTTCAAAGGAAAGAGATTGAACACGGTCGTGCAGTTTTTCAAATTCATTGACGTATTCTTCGGGAACCAAGTCGGGGCGGGTGGCGAGAAGCTGTCCTAGTTTGACAAATGTAGGACCCAGCTCTTCAAAACTCATACGCATACGCTCGGGCATCGAAAGTGATTCGATGTCCGAGTTTGTGTTGAGTCTTTCTATAAGGAATTTACCGAGTTTTACCTTTTCCGCGACCTGATGAAAGCCGTGCTTTGCGAACACCCCCACGATCGTTCGCAGTCTTGCCGCGTTTTTTAGAGTCTTTCCGATCTGGCGTCCGGTGTTTAAGGCTGTCACTATTCTTCTCCGAATAATCGTCATTATCACGAAGTTTAGATTGTTCGGCAAACATCAATTTTTTACTGAGCTTGGGCTTGTCTTTAGAAGGGGTTTCTTCCTCGGACTTTCTGTATTTCTCTGGACCAAGGATCATATTCAAAAGGCTCTGATCTGGTCCTCTTTTTTCATCGTCATCCCGAGCGCCCGGTTTAAACCCATACTGCTTTTCGATTTTGTGGATTTTTTCACGCTGACCTTGCTCGTCTTTACGAGAATCTCCAAAGAATTTCGATTTCTGATCTTTTTTAAACGGACGTTCTTCTTCGCGGTCTTTGGATTTCTTAATGAACTCCTGACGAGAATCTTTGCGTCCGCCACCTTTGGCGAAAGCCCCGCGCTCTTCGCGACGTTCTTCTCTTTCGCCACGACGCTTGCCTGGACCTTGATCTCTTCTTTCGTCACGCTTATCACGACGATCAGGTCGACCCGATCTTTCTTTTTGTTGGCCATGCAACTTTTTAAGGAAAGATTCTGCCGTGGCTTGCGCCGAAGTTCTTTCTTCGTCGGATTCTTCTTTTTCAAGTCCCGCAAGAACGAAGTTGATTTGGCCTAACTCCGGATCGGCTGCGGCTACTTGAATGCGAATCTTATCGCCGATCGCGTAAGCGAAGCCGGATCTCTTCGCAACAAGGCGCAAGTTCTCTTCGTCATATTCAAAACGCTCGCCACCAAGATCATCCAAGCGCACAAGTCCATCGACATCGTATTCTCTTAAAAGAACGAAGATACCGAACTTTGCCACTGAGCTGATCATGCCGTCGAATTCTTGGCCTACAAATTTTTCCATAAAGCGGGCTTTTTTAATCGATTGCACTTGGCGTTCTGCTTTTGTTGAACGTTGTTCAGCCGCAGAAAGAATTGTTCCTGCTGTCGACAAATCATCTTCGCTCATCAAACGATAACCAGAATTTGGCATCACTTGATTTTTAAGAAGTCTGTGCACAATCAAATCAGGATAACGACGGATTGGAGAAGTGAAGTGAGTATAGAACTCAAAACCCAACCCAAAGTGGCCCACGTTATTCATACTGTATTTTGCCTGGCTCATTGAACGTAATGTCAGGATATGAAGAATCTGCGCTTCAGGACGGTTTTCAAACTCTTCCAACGCTTTTGTAAGACGCTTTTGCAGTTTGCCTTGTCCTAGCTTTGTTTTGCTTCCAAAGTTTGCCATGTACTTTTCTAAAACACGAATCGCCATTTCATTCGGCGGTTCGTGAATACGATACAAAGCCGGAATATTGCGACTTGAAAGGAACTTCGCCACGCCAACGTTGGCCGCCAACATCATCTCTTCGATCAAACGATGCGAAAAGAGACGCTCAGAGCGTTGGATGTCGACCGGGACACCGGCTCCATCAATCACAAGTTCTGTTTCTGGAATTTCAAGATCCAGTGAGCCTTCTTTAAAGCGTTTCGCCATCAAGATTTTTGCAAGATCTGAAAGGCGCAGGATGTTTTCTTTCACATGGCTGTGCTTTTCAACTTCATTGCCGTCGATGATTTCTTGCGCTTCACCGTAAGTCACGCGCGCTTTGCTTTCCATCACGGCTTCATAGAAATCTGAGCGTTTCATCTCGCCCGTGAAATCAAAGAGCATTTCAGCGACAAGGCACAGACGAGGAACGTGAGGATTTAAAGAGCAAAGTCCGTTACTGAGAACTTCAGGCAGCATCGGGACAACGTAATTCGGGAAGTAAACCGAAGTTCCGCGTTCGTAAGCATCTTTATCAATCGCGCTACCAATACGAACATAGTGGCTGACGTCCGCAATAGCGACAAAAAGAAGAAACCCTTCATCTGTCACTTCAACGTAAACGGCGTCGTCAAAATCTTTCGCTGTCGCACCGTCGATCGTGATCAGACTTTTATCACGAAGGTCACGGCGGCCTTTAAAGTCTTTTTCGTCAGGAACTTCATTAAAGTGCTTGGCTTCTTCTAAGGTCTCTTTCGAAAATTCCAAAGGAATGTTGTTAGAACGGATTACTCTTTTAATATCTGTAAGAGGATCTAAAGCATCACCGATGATTTCAGTGACTTTTCCCGTGAAGGATTTTCCTTCTTCGGGATAGGTGAGGATTTCAGCCGCGACAAGTTCTTTATCTTTGGCATTTAAAGAGTCTTCAAGCTTGATCTTAAGATCTTGCCCCCATCCTTTGCCTTCATCGCGGATGGCACCGACTCTTTCATTCATTTTGTAAAAACGGCCGACAACTGTTTTAGTCCCGCGAGAAAGAATGCGGATGATTTCTCCGCGAAAACGTTCGGTCCCTTTTTCCGGAAAAGCTTCAATCACGACTTTATCATTCGTCATGATACCTTCCATTGAATTGCGGGGAATGTATACGTCGGGGTGTCCGATATCGTCAGGGATAAAAAAACCAAATCCGTCCGGGTGTCTTTTGATTGTGCCGTTGAGGAGTTTCTTTTTTTGCATCTTCAGGTTGTATTTCCTTTATATAGAGAACGCATCTTTAGATTAGCACAACTTAAGTGGTGGAAAAGCACATTATTTGATATGCAATTTGGCGCAGGACCTAAATGTCAGGGACAATTCGTAAGACGATGAGTACAAGACACGCGATGCGTTTGTTGATAATGCCCACAGACTGTAGGCGATACGCAGATTCTTATGCAAAAACGGCAAATTCGCAAGTTTTAAATAAAAAGGCCGACCTCTTGGTCAGCCTTTTTGTGTTTTTATTCTGTCAGATTCTTTTAGAAGTGGGCAAGAGCACCCAAAGTCACCATCTGAGCATCTGCAGTTGGTGCTCCATCTTTATCTAAGAATGAATCAGCGTCGGAGTGATCCATACGGAATTCAGCATAAAGATTCAAATTGTCATTCAAGACAATTTTGTCAGTGACTGAAAGAGCATTCACTTTGTCAGCTGCTCCACCATATCCAATTTCATTTCCGCCACGAACCATTTCATAACGAAGACCTAAGTTGTTGATGCCGATACCATAAGTAAGAACGGCACTCACTGAATCCGCCCAATGTGTGTGAGTGTTTTCAAACTTGAAGGTGCGTGAATCATAAGTCACTGCCAACATAAGATTGTCCATGAACTTATAAGAAGCCCAAACGCTGGAAGATGAGTTGTCTTTTTTGCCAGTTGCAGGAGCAACAGCGGCATCAGTTCCGATCAAGTAACCTGCAAACCATGTGAGTTTACCAGCCAAAACACCCGTGACAGAAAACTCTGTTGTTTTTGTTGGAGCATAATCTTCACCGATGGCTCCGTAAGTAAATTGATTGTAGGTCGAAAGAGTCGCCGTCAACCAATCACCAGGAGTGTATTTCGCACGCAACCCTTCGCCGTAACCAGGTACGATTGTTTGATAAGCGATTGTGTCGTTATAGAATGCATTTTCGTATCTCATCAATGATTCGTATCCCATTGTAGTAAGGAAACGACCGAAACCGATTTGCAATTGTGGATTTACTTTATAGAACAACTCCATTTGATCCAATACGCCGAAGTAGGCTTTGGATGTTGCTGCTCCATCTGGAGAGTACTGAGTTGGTGTGTGAACAAGACGACCTAAGAAAGAGATTTGTTCCGTTTCTTTTTTAAGGAGCACTTGTGCTTTATTTAAACGATAAGCTTCGTTTGTTGCGCCTTCCGTATTTGGAATTGCTGCATCTTTTGATGAAAGAAAATTGTAGTCAAAGGCAACCTCACCATTAACAGTGATACCACCAATGTCCGCTGCATTCGCAGTTGCTGTCCCCATGATTAGCAACGTTGCGAGAATTTTTGAAATACTCACGTGAACTCCTTTTAAATAAGTAATGAGCTTTTAAATTTGATTTAAGGTTACGACCTTGGTCTAGTTCCTGTAACGTAAAAAATTACTAAACCTAGACCATGATCCAGGATGATCTAGTGCGGCGACTCTATTATGAAATTTCGCGTCAATGTCCAAACTTGTACGCAAAAGCAGACCAAAAACTTGCAGACAAATTACATCACTAGCCTCGTTTACTAAGTTCAAAACTTGTGAAGTATTTGCCATGAAAACCGCTCCAGGTTTGAATTTCATCGAAATAAAATTTTTAAAAAAAGAACATCAAAGAAACGTCAAAATGAAGTGCAAGTCCTGTGTACTTGAAACCACATTGAGAAAGTGGATGGCGATGTTTTGAGCAGCGATGAAGAGATCTCAAAATTTTTGTTGTTGATCTTGGACTAGGTCCTCATTAGCATTTTTTATGTAATGGCTTACAGCTTTTAATGGATTAATAAGTTTATAAGTAATCATAAGATTGCAACGAAACGAAAGGATGCAACAATGAAAAAACTTTTAGTAATGGCAGCTATGACAGTTGCGGCTACTAACGCGTTCGCGGGTGTAAAACTCGTTGTACGTTCAGACTATGTCAACACTCCAAACTACGACGACAACACAGGTGCTGAAGTTGCTGGAACTTCTGTATTTACACCTGCAGTTGCTCGCTTGTACCTAACTGGTATGGTTGGTGACGCTGTGATCGATTCTGGTTGGAATCTTCGTGCGTTCACTCTTGATTTCAATGGCGCGGGCACTTCAGCTACAAAAACTATGACTGTAGATCAGTTCGTTGACCACTTGACTATCGCTAAGCCAATGGGTGACTGGACTTTCACAGCTGGTAAATTGCAAACTAATGTTGGCGGATATGAGCACGGAAAAACAATCATGGGTGACACTTACTTGACATCACTTGCTGGTGGCGGTGTTGGTGGTGATAGCCAAGTTGGTTCAGTAGTTATTCCTGGTAACTCTTCAGGTGTTGCTGCTGCTTATGCAATCAACGCTGATCACAAACTTGAGTTCCAAGTAACTAACCAATCTAATGCTCAAACTCTTGTTGGTGGTGAAAAATCAACGGACAAGCGTCACAACATGGGTTTGGCTTACTGGGGTTCTTTTGCTGAAAAAATGTTCCAAACATACATCAGCTACACTATCGGTGCGGGTGACACAATCAACATGGGTACTGGTGTAACAACTGGTCACGAGTTGACTTACCTTGCTGCTGGCTTCCGTATCGCTCCAATGGAAAACTTGAACTTGGATCTTGAATACCTAGCTAACACTGATAAGAACGCAACAACTAGCGACAAAAACGAGACAAACTCTACAATCGTAGAAGCTTCTTACAAAATCAACAACTGGACTCCAATGTTGAAGTATGAAATGTCTAACGATAAAGTTGCTGGCAACGACAACTTCAAACGTAACGCATTCGCAGTGGGCGTAGAATACATGCCAAAAGCTGAAGATGCTTTCCGTTACCACATCGCTTACGCTTCTGCGAAAGACGATTTCGACAATGCAGCGTTGGAAGACGTTACATTCAACACTATCACTGTTGGTTTCAAATACACTGGCGACATCGCGAAGTAATTTGATCCTGAAAAGGTGAAAGTTAAAAAGCCCAGGCAACCCCTGGGCTTTTTTTATTTTTTAAGAAGCTCTTTTGATAACCAGCTCGATGAGCGCTTTTCTAATCAATTTCTGATAATCCGTTTTATCTTTTGTGGCGATCTTCTTGAGCTCTGTAAGTAGCTCTGCAGGAACTCGCAATGTGATCGTAGTGTCTTTCTTTTTAATTTCTAAATCATAGATATCATCAAACGATTTCCAGTCTCCATGTTCAATCAATCCGGAAAGATCGCGATCTAAGGGGTCGCGAGTGGATAAATTAGGTGAAGAGGGATTCTAGAAAGCGATATCCGGAAAAAGGAAAAACCCAGGCCTTGGGGGGAAGAGCCTGGGTTTATTGGGGGCTATTTAAAATTCTTCTACGAATTAGCGAGTGCCAGTGTATGTAGAAGGAGCCGATGCTGTCTTAACAGTTTGTACTTTCACAGAAGAAGGGGCTGCTGTTTTTGCGAAAAGGCCGCCTGATTCTTTGTGATCGCATTTAGTTGCACCGAAAGAAGTTGTTGCTGCGATCGTGATGATTGTTGCTGTGATGATTTTTGCGAATGTCATTTTGAACTCCTTCGTAACAAGCTGTATACATATCCCTAGTGCGAGGAGTATGCCACGCGAGCTGATTCATCCTGAGAATCACTCAACGACCTTTCAAGCACTTAGAAACGGCGATTCTCAGAGTGAGATCGCGGTGACGGCGTGTGACCGACAACGCGCGCACCTGTCAGCTTTCTAACAGTTTCGATGAAGGAGTTTTTCTTCGTGCGTGCTCTCTTGTCTTCTTTAGGTTTGATTCTGATGGCGATGTTTTCGATTCAACTTGGGGCATCGATCGCAAAACAGCTTTTCCCTGTTGCTGGGGCAGCGGGAACAACCGCTTTACGTGTAACAATGGCGGCGATTCTTTTATCTGTTGTCGCAAAAATTTGGAAACATAATATTTCCTGGAAAAGTCTTCCGTCACTTGCGGCCTACGGTATTTCTTTGGGAAGCATGAATCTGCTTTTTTATTTTGCCTTAGAAAGAATTCCTCTGGGAATCGCAGTCGCTTTGGAGTTTACGGGACCTCTTGCCGTCGCTCTTTTTTCTTCGAAAAAATCTTGGGATATTTTATGGGTGCTTCTTGCCGGGATAGGAATTTATCTTCTGCTTCCGGTGTCTCCATCAACAAGCAACCTAGATGTGATCGGTATGCTTCTCGCTTTAGCCGCGGGATTTTTCTGGGCCTTGTACATTATCTTCGGGCAAAAAGCGGCGAAGCATGGAACCAGTCTTCAAGTCACAGCGTGGGGAATGTGGTTTGCGACACTCATTGCATTGCCTGGCGGAATTTATTTTAACAGTGCAGAGATCAAAGACATTTCACTCTGGCCGATGGGACTTGGAATCGCCATTCTTTCAAGCGCACTTCCATATTCATTAGAAATGAAAGCCATGCGAAATATGCCGACAAAAACTTTTGGTATTTTAATGAGTATGGAGCCTGCGGTGGCAACACTGATGGGACTTTTAGTGCTTAAAGAGACTTTAACTTTGCCACAGTGGATGGCCATTGCCTGTATCATCGCGGCGTCGGCGGGAAGTACAGCGACGGCTAAGTAATTAAGCCGTCGCAAAAAAACAGAAACTATTTCTTTTCTTCTTTATCTGATTTTTCAGTCGTATCGAAATAATCAGGAGCTACGAAATCCACAGTGAATGGATATTTGTAAGACTTGTATGCACCCAATTTTGGTTTGCCAGCACTTGCATAAGCTTCATCCCAAAGATTAGCCAGCAAAACCGCACCACGAGCCATTTCAGTCACAATGTAAGGCTTCATTTTTTTGAAAGCCACAGAAGCCGGTTCACGCTCTGCCGGAGTTTTGATTTCCATTCCTTTTTCTTTTACTAGAGTCGATTTCTTTTTGATCGGATCAAGCTTTAAGATTTTTGGAATTTCTTTATTAGAAATCACACTTAGCACTTTCATTTTCTCAATCGGAGTTTTTGGTTTCAAGAACTCAGGCTTTTTCATCGCGCGAGCCTCTTTAAGAACCAAGTAATCCAAATCGCCATCGAACTGGCCAACAACGGCGTCTTCGAAATAAGCGTGGATACCACCATGTCCTGTTGCATATCCGTCATAGTCTGCTGTCGTATGGAATGGTTGGCAGTTGTCGCCTACGAAGTGACCCATCAAACCCATTGAAGTTACTAATTGATAAGCCAGCTTGTTGTAAGGAAGATCATTGTTTTGTTCTTCTTTAAAATTCGCCGGAGGAGTCGCGAGAGCAAATTCTTTTTCAAGGCCCGCGATAATGCGCATGAATTGATCGACTCTCCACCAAGAAGAACCGAATTCTTGTGGGATGGATTTGATTGTCGTTCCATCGTTTTTAAATTTATTTGGTTTTCCTGTGTAGTCGGCGATCAATTTTTTGTAATCAACAGGAATGTCTTTCACATCAAGACCGATCACTTCGATATCGATGAAGTGAGCAGGGTTGCCAAGTTTATTCGCTTCTCCACCAAGACTTTTCCAATAAAAATCCGGCATATTGCACAGGTGACCCATCATTTGTGGTTTGTGTTGGAGATATTCTTTTAAGCCAGGCTCCTTTACCAAGAAGCTCGCTACACGGCAGATGGTATCGTGACCGCGACCACCCCAAGCAAAAGCCTGTGTCGACATTAAAAGAATCAATCCTGCAAGAAGATGTTTCATAAAAACCTCTGTTGAAAGTTATCGTCCCAACGCTTTCGGAGCGCGACTTTTTCCGATAAAGCCTGCTAACGCAATGATGGTTACGATGTAAGGTAAAATTTGAATAAATTGAACGGGGATTTCAAAGTCGTTCACTTTGATTCCCTGCAAACGAATTTGCAAAGCATCCGCAAATGCAAAGAGCAAACAAGCTCCAAGAGCTGGAAGTGGTTTCCATTTTCCAAAGATCAAAGCCGCGAGCGCCATAAAACCGCGACCGCCCGTCATCAGTGGAGAATAAGAAGAAGCCAAGAACAAAGACAAACTCGCGCCACCCCAAGCAGCGAAAGCTCCACTCACAGAAACCGCAGCCCAACGAACTTTGCGCACACTCACGCCGCTCGCGATAAGAGCTTCGGGATGTTCACCTGCAAAAAGCAACCACAGTCCTGATCGCGTTTTATAAAGCCAGTAAGTTAAACCACCGACTAAAACAAACACCATCACGAGCGGCTCAAAACTAAAACGATCTTCCGCTAACAACGCCGGAGTCGAACCTGTTGAGTTGTAAAGAATCTTCGTGAGAAACGGAATAAGTCCCATCACAAGAAGATTAAACGCCATACCTGTCACGATTTGATCGGCTTTCAGTTCAATCGTGAAAAGAGCATACAAGGCTCCGATCACAAGGCCCGCAATCAAAGCAGCACCCCAACCCAGCCAGGCCGAAGCGAACATGTGACCGACAACAGCACCAGCAAAAGCGCCTGTGAGCATGAAACCTTCAAGAGCGACGTTCACAACACCGGAACGCTCGCTCATAAAGCCACCCATCGAAGCAAAAACCAAAGGAGTTGCTAAACGCAAAGTTGCTAGAAGCAAAGAGATGATAAGAGCCATCATGTCCATCAGTCTTTTCTCCTTTTGTGTTTAATCCATTCCCAATAACCTTGAGCCGTCACACCTAAGATGATTAAGCCTTGAATGATGCGAGAGAAATCGCGAGTGATTGTCGTTGTCTCAAGATCTAGATCAGAAGCGCCCTTATGAAGAGCACCCATTAAGAAAGCGGCGGCAATAATGCCGAGCGGATTGTTGTTCGCAAGAAGTGCAACCGCAATTCCGATAAATCCATAGTCCGGAGAAAACCCAATGCGATATTGTCCCGCACTTCCTAAAACTTCAGAAAGAGCGACACAACCAGCAAGGGCGCCGGCCAAAGCCATCGCCAGCATCTGCACTTTCTTTTCAGAAATCCCACCGCGATGAGCGGCTTCAGGATTGGAGCCGACCGCCCGCAAACCAAAGCCCCATGTGGTTTTCCAGAGAAATATCCACATCAAAATCGCAAACACGATAGCAAAACCCAAGGAAGCGTTGGCCGGTGTGTCTGGGAAAAGACGCGCAATCAAATCATAATCCTTAAACATATAGTTCGGCGATACCATCGCTGTTTCAGGATTCTGTGAGTTGGGATTAGGAATGATCTTCAGAGTGAACCAGCTTGCAAGACCAGCCGCAATGAAGTTGAGCATGATTGTGATGATCACTTCATGACTTCCACGGTAAGCGCGCAACCATCCGGCGATCCATCCCCACAGTCCGCCCGCAAGAATCGCTGCTAAGAACGCAACAATAGGAGCCAAAGGAAACGGAATATTCGGACAAAGAACACCGACAGCCGCAGCCGTAAGAACCGCCACAGTGAGTTGTCCTTCGGCACCGATATTAAATAATCCGGCGTGAAATCCAATAGCGACAGAGAGACCACAAAAAATCAAAGGCGTTGTATATGAAAGAGTAAGACCCAAATCATACATGGAACCAAAAGCACTCTTCATAAGAATCATGAAGATGTTCCAAGGATTTTCGCCAGCAAACAAAGTCAAAAGCAAAGCGATAGTAAGACCGATTAAAAAACCGAGGATGCGTTTCACTTGCAACCTCCCATCGCAGTTCCGAGTGCAATTTCATTAAATTCAGAGCGGTTGAACTCCGCCACCAATTTTCCTTTGTAAAGAACCACGATGCGATCTGAAAGAGTCATGAGTTCATCAAGCTCCGAAGAAATCAAAAGAATGCCGGCGCCTTCGTCACGAGCTTTGCGAAGTTCGCCGTGAATAAATTCAATGGCGCCAATATCCACACCGCGAGTCGGTTGTGCCGCAATCACCACTTGAGGTTTTTGCGAAAGAGCGCGGGCCACAACGAGCTTTTGCTGGTTTCCACCTGAAAGCTTATCGAAAGGCAAAAGCGGATTGTGCGGGCGGATGTCGTAGGTATCCATGATCTCTTTTGTGCGAGAAATAATCTCGCGCACTTTTAAAAAGATACCGCGCGAGAAAAGGGAACGCTTGTGTTGACCTAAAATAAAATTCTCGTAAACAGGACGCGCAGGAAGCATTCCGAAACGCAGACGGTCTTCGGGGAAAGAGCAAATCAATCCTTCACTGCGGATCGAGCCATTCACGGAACCTTTTTTCAGCGCATGTTTGTCGAGCAAAGAACGAATCAAAATATCTTGTCCGTTGCCTTCAACACCTGCAACTCCAACAATCTCTTTGGAGTGAACGGTAATGTTGATATCTTCAATCTGATGATTGCCCAAAGTCGCAGAGACATTGTCGAACTTTAAAACGGCACGAGTTTTATCAACGGAAGTTTGTCTTTCTTGCGGCGCTTGAATGTGGCGACCCACCATCATCTCAGCAAGTTCAGAACCATTTGTTTCAGATGTTTTTTTACTTCCGACCACGCGGCCGGTGCGAAACACCGTCACGGCATCCGTAAGGCTCATCACTTCTTTGAGTTTGTGAGTAATGATAAGAATCGTTTTGCCTTCTTCCTTGAGACGACGAAGATTTTTAAACAGGTCTTGCACTTCTTGAGGAGTCAAAACGGCGGTGGGTTCATCCAGGATTAAAATCTCGGAATCTTGTGAAAGGATTTTTAAAATTTCCAGGCGCTGTTGTTCGCCGACAGAAAGATCTTCAACCTTCGCATCCAGATTCAAAGTAAAGCCATAGCGTTCCGCAATTTCTTGCAATCGTTTCTTTTGTTCTTTGCGCGGAAGAACAGAAAACGCAGATCCTTTTTGTTGAAGCAAAATATTATCAAGAGCAGTGAAAGGCTCTGCCAGCATGAAGTGTTGATGAACCATGCCGATTTTGGCAGCCATGGCGTCAATCGGGGAATCGAAGGAAACAGGATTTCCGTGAACGAGAATTTCACCGCCATCAGGACGATAGAGTCCGAAAAGGATTTTCATCGCGGTGGATTTGCCGGCACCGTTTTCGCCAACGATGCCGTGGATAGAGCCTTTAGCAACAGAGAAAGAAATATCAGAATTCGCGCGGACTTCGCCGAAATATTTGGAAACCCCTTTAAACTCTACGGCTGAAACACTCATTACTATTTCTTTTTGTAGTAGTCAGGAACTTGAATTTGACCCGCGATGATTTTCTTTTTGATGTCCTCAAGCTTTTTTCTCATATCAGGAGTCACAAGCTTTTCGTTGTATTGATCCAAAGTGTAGTTCACGCCGTTGTTTTTAAGACCAAAGTGACTTACTCCACCAGTGAACTTGCCTTCTTGAGTTTCTTTGATTGTGTCGTAAACCGCAACGTCGACAGCCTTCAACATGCTCGTCAAGATCACGCCCGGCTTAATCCAGTTTTGGTTGGAATCACAACCAATCGCAAATTTCTTTTTATCTTCAGCCGCATCAAAGATACCTGTGTTAGAGGCACCCGCAGCACCAAACACCACATCAGCGCCCTTTGCGTACTGAGAAAGAGCCAACTCTTTCGCTTTTGCAGGATTGTTCCAAGCCTCACCCGTCACGCCGATGTAGTTTTCAATCACGTTGATTTTTGGATTTACATAGTTCGCACCGGCTGCGTATCCCATCGCAAAACGACGGATCAAAGGAATGTCCATACCGCCAACAAAACCAACACCGTTGTTTTTAGAAACCATCGTCGCCAAAGCGCCGAGTAAGAAAGAACCTTCGT
>NZ_CAMLDV010000038.1 GCF_946478835.1 uncultured Bdellovibrio sp.
GCTTAAAACTTTAATCATCCATCTCGGAGGAAACATTGAAAGCACTTAAGTTTTTCGGAATTAGCGCGTTGGCACTCTCTTTAGTGAATTGTGCTCCATCAGCAAAACAACTCAAAGAAGCCGTTGAAAAAGATCCAAGCATCGTTTTCGTAGCTATCGAAAAAGATCCAGAGCAATTCATTGAAGTGGTGAACAAAGCTGCTCAAAATGCTCAACGTAAAGCTCAAGAGAAAGCCGTTGCAGAAGAAGGCAAAAAGCGTGACGAAGAGTTCGCAAAACCATTGCAACCTGTGGTTGAAGATGGCCGCGTAATCTTTGGACCTAAAGATGCTAAAATCACTGTTATTGAATACTCTGATTTCGAGTGCCCGTACTGCGCTAAAGGTCACGCGACAGTTGATGAAGTTATGAAAGCTTATCCAAAAGATGTTCGTGTTGTTTACAAACACCTTCCTTTGGATTTCCATCCAATGGCAATGCCTGCAGCTAGATACTTCGAAGCTATTGCAATGCAAGATCATGCAAAAGCTGAAAAGTTCTACAACATGGTATTCGAAAACCAAGGCGAACTTCGCAGCAAAAAAGAAGCTTTCTTGAAAGAGACTGCTAAAAAAGTAGGCGCGGACGTTAAAAAAGTTGAAAAAGACTTGAACAGCGAAGCGATCACTAAGCGTATCGAAGCAGACATGGCTGAAGCTCGTAAATTCGACTTCTCTGGAACACCTGGTTTCTTGATCAACGGTGTTTCTCTTCGTGGTGCTTATCCGTTCTCTGAATTCAAAGAAATCATCGAACGTCACCTTAAAGGTGGAAAATAAGAAGTTTTCTTAAAAGAAAATAACTTACGAAGCCCTCGGCAAAAACCGGGGGCTTTTTTGTTGATAAATTTCAATTCCAAGCTAGTGCCCTTACAATTCTATCCGCAACACTTTCCAATTCGGGACTCACTTTTTTCAAATCGTTTAAATATACTTCAATTCGACTTCTGGATTCATCTGCAAGCGAAGTACTAGTTCCAGATCGAGCTACAGCCACAAAAAAATCTGGATTTAATGTCAATACTTCTAATACGTCCGACAAAGTCGCACCATATGACAAACCCGATGTGGCCGCATGTAGAAATAACATTAAGTAAGAATAACAGTTTGCTGTCACCTTCTGATCATTCGTAGAAATCATTTTTAAAAAGGACTGCCTGAGGTCGGTATCTCTAAATAACGGAGATTTTGCAGTCAACAGGATCTTCAGTTCCTCGTAAGAAGTAGGACCCTGTAGAGAAGACACAAACTCCTCTCCCTTAAAAAGTTCGACTATTTCTTTAGCCAAGGCAGTTCTAACCGAAGAGTAAATTTTTTGCACCTTTATCTTCATCTCATCATTTATCTGAATTGAGCCGACATCTTCTGTCAGTTCATAATCAAAAGCGTACACAAGCATTCTAGGATTTTCCTGAATTTTATTAGAAATTATTTCTAAAAAACCTATATTATAGTTATTAAGAGATTCAAACGGAGCTGTATTACTTTTTGGTTGAGACGCGATCTTTTTGATAATTCTTCTAAGATCTTTTGCAGAAAACTGAGCGTCACCGCTCCAGTACATTTCAGAATTTAATGCCATAGAGATATATTGATTTATTTTTGGGTAGTTATCACTAACAAAACGGACTCTCTCGTCCACTGATTTAATATTGTATATCAAACTGCCCATGCGGATAAAATTGTCCACAACTCGATCTAGATATCCAGTTGCATATACTCTAAAACTGCTTTGATTCGGGAATACTTCTTCATATTTTCTCCTCAATGCTGTCGAGAAATCTATATTACAATCAATGTCATTTTGGATGAATTTTAATTCTCTTTGAGAGGGAACTGCCTCATTCTTGAGGTCAAATAAATATTTCGGAATCACCTGGTAATTACTATGGAATTTTTCGGCCGCTCTTTTTAGTAGGTCTAGAAACTCATCTATTCCCTCTAAAGGGCCCGCAACTTCTTTATATGAATTTTCTGCGAGCGTCCAATTTTTCTCAATATCTGAAGGATCAAAGGTAAAAATTAAACTCATGGAAAACAATTCATCCCGTATATATTTATTGTTTTCAATCAGACTTATATGAGTAGGAAACTCGATTTTTAGTAAAGTGCAGAAATATAAGAGCGACCATAAAACTTCTTCGTCATCAAATCTTTCATACGCTTTTTTTTCAGCCTTAATAGTGAAAATAAGTTTTTTAGCGGATCGAGGGTTGTTTGGAATTAGCTCTAATATCTCTAGTACAGAGTTCGGCTTACGAACTTCACCAATAATATTCTCAATAAAAACACTTTGTTCTGATGTTTGATACTGAGGAATCGAAACAGAGTAGTCGATTAATTTATCTAAAAACAACTGCGATGATGATTCAAACTTTTGTTTCAATAATGAATCTATTGCTTCCCGAGAGATTCCCATAACGAAAACAATTTGAGGAATATCAAAAAACTCTTTCAGCGATAAAAAGAATGCATGGACGACCTCAGGCTCAGCTCTATCAAGATCATCCACGAAAACAATCAATTTTTTATCAGGGGGAAGCACTGCATTTAACTGTTGCGTGGCTTTTTTTTGTCGAATAGGTAGTGGCACACTTGAATCACTTTGTAAATCCATCAATGCACTAGCCAACTCTCCTTTATTGAATGTTTTTAAAACTCCTGAAATAAGTGGCATTCTTTCTCTCAACAAAGCCATCACATGTTCGGTTATACTGAGAGTACTTTGAACTATATTCGTCAAACTGTTCCATAATTCAGCAGATGTGTGATGATGCCAAGGATTGATCCACACCGTTACATGGCCTGTCTCTTTACATTTGCGTTCAAGAAGATTCATTAAGCTTGTCTTACCGGCCCCCCACTCACCGAAAATACCAATACGAAAACACTTTTGATTGGGAATACCCTCAATTACAGAGAGTACTTCAAAAGCCAATTTTGCTCTCCCGAGAAGGTCTTCTTCAGGACTACTTATAGCGTCATTAATATTGAACTTTTGTGAGTGATTAACGTAGGAAAGATGGCGTAAACGAAGACTTTCGACAACAATTAAAAATTGAGCAACCGAAGCTAGTATAAAAACAAGATAAAAATACGAATTATCAATCTGCAGCGCTAATACCTCAATCAAAACAGATAGCACCAAAAGCATTATAAAGTTATTTCGTTTAATTTCCTCGTTAGTCTGACTACTGATTCTCCCATAATTTAGGCCCCCTACTATGAAACCACCACTCAACAATCCTAGAATACCTATAATCAGATTTTTGTTTGAAACTTCTTGAAAAAAGAATGTCATCTCCTCAATAAAATCAACTTGAGGCACAACTAAATAAATGCCAATGAGCAATAAAACAATTCCGATTAGAACAAACCCGATTCCTCTGCACGATGCACGGTTACTTTTGAGAAAGGCAATTAGCTGATGTACCGATGTTTGGTGATTCGAAGCAATTGGATACCTCCATTCCTGAAACACTTTTCGGATAAATCAATTACAACTTAATTTTATTTACACATCCGAAACTATTATGTATCAATAAATTGAACTTTTAGAGATGAGAAACTCAAAACTCAAAGAATTTTAGTTGGCCCCTACCTGCAATCAGTCATAAAGTAAAAAGAAAGTTAATTTCAAAGGAGATCACTATGAGCGCACACGCAAAATCACTTATCCTCAAAGCTCAAGACGATCTCGATCTCGCGAAAAAACATCTTCACGATGAAAAGCAGCATGAACTTGTCGGCTACAATCTCGCACAAGCTTGCGAGAAATATTTGAAAGCTCTTTGCGATATGCGCGGCCTTCAATATCCGGAAGACGATCATGATTTAGATGCTTTGATGTCGACTCTTGAAGAGCACAACTTTTCTGCGATCTCTTCCCATGCCGATGTGATTGAGCTAACTCCATACAATGCGACAAACGCCCACATTCATGATGATGAGCGTTTGGATATGGAAGAGTACATGGGTTACGTTGAGAATCTTAAAAAACTTGTCGGCGAACAGCTTCGCCTGCTCTAGTTTAATACTTCAGTAAAATTCGAATAGGACTTGCACCTGTTGCTACCGCAGAGTGAGCTGAAACCGTCAGCTCACCGTTTGCATTCACAGTGTATTGTTGAACCTTGCCGTCCATAAAATCGATCACGTAAGCGGACACGTCATCGGCGGCCAAAGTTTCTGGTGTGTAAGAAGCACTTACTGTCGGCTGTGAAAGAGCGGCCAAGCTACCATTCGTTTGAATTCCAAACATAGAAACTGTTCCTTCACCGGAATTTGCAATGTACAGGTTTTTTCCCGCGACGATCATTCCTTGAGGGCTTAATCCCGTCTTCACAGTTTCCTGTGATGTGAGACCGCCGTTCGCTCCGATAGAAAAAACCTCTACTTCTTCCGTGAAGCAGCTTAAAACATAAATAAATTCGCCCGCTGTTGTTTGTGTTGCACCCAACGGACCCGAAGGACATCCCGACGACGCCATCGTTGCGGGAGTTAAAGGCACAAGCGCCCCATTTAACGCCACAGAAAATTGCGAAATGCTGGTGTCACCGTTCACAACATAAGCAAATTTTCCTGAAGGAGAAAAAGTTAAATTCATGGGACCTTCCGCGTGGGACTTCGTTCCTACAAGACTGAGTTCACCGCCGGTACCAATGGCATACTGAGTGATACTTTCACCCGACAAATTCATCGCATAAAGAAAACGACCATCTAACGAAACACTCAATCCTTGCGGTGTTGAACCTGTCGCGATTGGAGATCCTAACGCCGTCAATCCTCCATCACTGCCAATAACAAATTGAGAAATCGTATCGTCGTTCGAATTTGCAACATAGAGATATTTTTGATTTACGTCCATCACCATCGAAGCCGGAAAAACACCTGTTGCCACCGTCGCAGTGGCGAGAGGAATCAGTTCCCCCGCTGAAGATACTTTGTATTGGCTGATCGTATCGTCACCACTGTTTAAGACATATGCAAACTGCGCTTTTTTCGGGAGGGGCGCATGGTGAGAAGACGATCCACAACCAACCAAACCTAGAAGTGATAAAAGAAAAAGAAGGTGTTTCATAAAATATCTCTTAAAGAAAAAACTAGCGCCCCTGGGCGCTAGTCAAAACAAGTCTTAGAATCGCGGGATGATTGCCGCGAGGAGTTTCCATTTCTTCCATCACGATTTCAAGGCCCGCGTTTTTGAGTTCTTGGCGAATCATTTCTACAGGAGCCACACGCTTTTGTGCTGTCCAGAATTTTCCGCCTTTTTCTACAACACCCTCCACATCACACTCGGGAGTTTGTCTCCACAAAGTGTAGTTCTCATCTAAGAAAATAGACTCGAAACTGTCTTCAGGGCTGAAACCGGGACTCAAAGCCGCTGTCTTTAAAACGAACTTTCCGTTTGTCGCCAAAGAATCTCTGATGGCGTTAAGAAAGTGAGCACGTTTTGCGGAGCAAGTGATTTGTGTCAAACAATCATAGTCATGAATCAAATCAAACTTTTGATTGAGTTGTTCCACTTGCAGGATTCCGCCCATGCCGAAAGAAATATTCAGCTCTTGTTTCAATGCGAATTTTTGCACGATGGAAATCGAACTGCGGTGCATATCAAAAGCCGCCACTTGAAAACCCAGTTCCGCCAAAGCCATTGCTGCGACTCCATGGCCAGCACCCAAATCCAAAGCTTTCATGCCGACGGGATGCGGGAAAAATCCATTTACAACCGATGGTAAGTAATCAACACAGTCACGTTCCATCAATCCGCCGAGTGGCAGAATGTTTTTCAAAGTCTCTTTCACAGTGTTTGGATTGTTGGAAATGCGGCTATTGTGACGACCTACGTAACCTTGATAATATGCTCTCATAACTGTCTCCTAGTTTTTGTTGATCGTTGCAGATCAACATGATGACAGTCTTAAAAGCACAGGCAGTGCCAAGATTTTTCCCTCTGAAAACAGCTTTATTTTGAGATGAGACGACGCCTGCCGAGATCCCGGCAAGCGTCTTGTTGGTATTTCGGGAGCCGCCGAAAACCCGGCAGACTAGTTTGCGGCGTAAATAAGGCTTCCGCCTTTGATCATATTGATCACTTTATCACGATTCGTTGTTGAAACTGCAGGACATCCCCAGCTGCGACCTTGAATCACTGCTGAATCCTGAACATACGAAGCACCGTGCACGACAATCGCACGAGGGCGCGCATTGGAATTCGTTGTTGAAAGACCATCGAGTCTTAGAGAATAGCCATTGCTTCCTTGATATGTCTCAGCCGTTTTATAAAATCCTAAAGAACTCGCATTGGAACCAGAGACGTTGCTGAACTTCTCTGCAAACCCATCGTGATTGCTATCAGAGCCTTTGCCGTGAGCGACGTGAATATTCCACACACTCCCCGTGCTCATGCTGATGAAGTACCAACGCTTCTGTGTCGACTTCTGACTAAAATCAATCACGGAAATCACTGACTGATTTTTAAATGAAGATTTATTTTTATGAAAATAAACGATGGCATCTTCCAGCTTCTGCGTCGGCACGATATGTGTCGGATCGACGTAATCATAAAGTTTTAAAATTTCTTCGCGCGTATCCGCCGTTGCCGGAGGGCTCACAACCGGAACCTCCGGAGTCGTGGATGGTATATCCGTGGAACCTTCCGCGTTGTTAGTGTCACTCGGAGCTGAAGCAGCCGGCTCGTTGTTTGGATCATCCGGTAAAACAGGAATGCCAGGACCGCAGGCAGAAAGAGCGAGCATCATTGCTGTTGCGAACAAGACTTTTGTAGGTGAGAAAGACATCGTGCCAATCCTCCATGTGGTTACACAGAGCAAATCGGCTGTTCATTTTTAAAACTTAAAACTTTTTAGAAACGACTGAATTCTCGACACGTTTTCAGAGGGAAAGTGTGAGGTTTTTAGACACTTAACAAAGACCTCAAATAAACGAATCTTTCAGAGGGAAACGGACTTATTCTTTTTTCAAAAAGGAGATTCCCTATGATCGTTCGAGAAATCATGCATCCTAAAGCAAAGGTGATTAACTTTTCTCACACCGTCGACGAAGCTGCGCGGTTGATGGAGCAGGAAGATTGCGGCTCTATTCCCGTTGAGAAAGACGATAAAATGATCGGCATGCTCACAGACCGCGACATCGCGATTCGTGTGGTGGCCAAAGGTAAAGATCCTAAGAAAACAAAAGTTCAAGAAGTGATGAGTGAAGGAATTAATTACTGCTATGACGACGATGATATTGCAGAGGTCAGCAAAAAAATGTCAGGACGTCAGCATCGCCGCCTGCCTGTTGTTGATAGAAACAAACGCCTGGTCGGCATGGTGAGCTTAGGTGACTTAGCCAACAAAGGACATGACGCCAACATCACTCACGAAACCTTATCGAACATTGCTCACCACTAAAAAAAGAAGGGCTGTCGATGCAGCCCTTTTTATCAAAGCTTCAAAGGCAAAAGAGTTTCTGACAACTCCACTGAATCGGGACTGAGATCCACCAACAAAGGCGAAATTTTAACCCCTTTATGGTAAGCCTCTCTCAATAATTTTCCATATTCAGGATCAATATGATCCGCCGGAGCAAAACTTCCACAGTCATGACGTTGCACCGTGAAAACCAGTTCAGCCGTGTGACCTTGATCAAGCAACGACATCAGTTCACGCAAATGTTTTTGTCCACGCTCTGAAACAGCATCAGGAAATTTAGCCACACCGTCTTCATTCAAAGTGACGTTCTTCACTTCGATGTGGTGATGTTTGTCGCTGCCTTTCTTTTTCAAAACGAAATCCAAACGGGTCTCGCCGTTGATTTTATATTCGGCCTTGGCTTCATCATAGTGAGCCCAATGTGCAAAAGTGCCGACAATTTCAGGGTGACCAACAACACGTTCCAAAGTTTCGCGCATGATGATGTTCGGAGTGGCGGTATTAACACCCACCCACGCTCCGGCTGGAGACTTGATCATCTCCAATGTGAACTTGAGCTTACGTTCCGGATTGTCACTTTCAGAGAACAGGCAGTGCTGACCAGGGTTGTTCACACTCTTCAAACTCCCCGTGTTCGGCAAATGTGCAGTGATTTTTTGCCCTTGCCACTCGATGTCGGCAAAGAAGCGTTTATAGCGTTGCAGGAAGATCCCTTCTTGTAACTTGCGAGTAAATTTCATAGGAGTCCCTTCGAAGGCCTTAATTTCACTCTCAAATTAGTCGTTTTCCGGCGAATTTGTCGATGGCTTTCCTTGGAACTCCGAATAATGCAAAAACCCCGTGCATTTCTTCTCGTTAATGCATGGCGTAATTAAGTGCAAATGCTCTATGACGGGACTAGAAGGGAGTGTTCATAAAGGACAAACTATGACGGTCAAAAAGCCTATTACTCCGAAGCCTTCTTGGCTGAAAGTGCGCGCGCCTTCCGGCGAAAATTACACGCGCATCAAGGAGATGATGAGCGATTTGAAACTGGCGACAGTTTGTCAGGAGGCGCGCTGCCCGAACATTGGCGAATGTTGGTCTGGCGGAACGGCAACAATCATGATCATGGGCGAGGTTTGCACTCGCGGTTGTCGCTTCTGCAACGTGAAGACCGGAAATCCAAAAGGAGTTTTAGATCCTTTTGAACCTGAAAAGGTCGCCTACTCGGTTTCGCAAATGAGTCTTGAGTACATCGTTATCACAACGGTGGACAGAGACGATTTGCCAGATCAAGGAGCGGAGCATTTTTCGCGCACGGTGACGACGTTGAAAAAACTCGCACCGAATTTGATCGTAGAAATTTTGGCGGGAGATTTCCGCGGCGATCAAAACCTTGTGAACCAATTGACGGACGCAAAACCTGATGTGTATGCGCACAACGTAGAAACTGTTGAACGCTTAACACCGAAGGTGCGTGACCCGCGAGCGGGCTACCGTCAAAGCTTGCGTGTTTTGGAGATGGTGAAAGAGCGCGATGCGACTCGCTACACGAAATCTTCGATCATGCTGGGTCTTGGAGAAACCGACGAAGAAATTCTGCAAACGCTGAAGGATCTTCGTGGAGTTGGCTGCGATGTGGTGACTTTTGGTCAATACTTGCAACCCACACCAAGACATCTCAAAGTAGTGGATTACGTCACTCCGGAAAAATTCCAAGAGTGGCAAAAGGTGGCCGAGGACATGGGTTACTTGTATGTAGCTTCAGGTCCGTTGGTGCGCAGCTCTTACCGTGCCGGTGAATTCTTTATGAAGGGAATCATCGAAAAAAAGAGAGCTGCCGAATTGAATAAAGAATTAAATAACGTTTTTTAGATATCTAAATGCAGAAAGGACTTTCTCAACATGGCAACTGACGTAAAACTGCCCGAACTTGGCGAAGGTGTTACAGAAGGTGAATTGGTAAAATGGTTGGTAAAACCAGGTGACTCTGTCAAAGCAGATCAACCTATCGCTGAAGTATTGACTGACAAAGCAACTGTTGAGGTTCCATCTCCAGTCGCTGGCGTGGTTAAAGATTTGAAATTTAAATCAGGCGATGTTGTGAAAGTCGGAGCAACGATGATCACTTTGGATGGCGCAGGCGCAACAGCTTCGGCTCCAGCGGCGGCAGCTTCTAAACCTGCAGCACCAAGTGCTTCTACGCAAAGTGCTGGTTCAGCTCCGGCGACGCCTGCGCTCTCCGCGGCTAAAGCCGCCGATATCAAACTTCCAGAATTGGGTGAAGGTGTTACTGAAGGTGAACTTGTTAAATGGTTGGTAAAACCAGGCGACTCTGTAAAAGCAGATCAAGCGATTGCAGAAGTTTTGACTGACAAAGCGACTGTGGAGGTTCCAACTCCAGTAGCTGGTGTTGTTAAAGATTTGAAATTCAAATCTGGTGATGTGGTTAAAGTTGGTTCAACTATGATCACTCTTGAAGGTGGCGCAGGCGCTGCGGCTCCAGCTCCTCAAGCTCCAGCGGGTGCACAACGTGAAGTTCCTGCATCTGCTCATGCAAACTTTGCTGCAGCTCATGCTCCGATTCAGTCCAGTTCAGCAGCTGTCGCTGCTGCACATCCTGCGCCCGGCGCGATATTCCCGCCTGTCGCTGATTCAAAAGTTCTTGCAACTCCAGCGACTCGTCGTTTGGCGCGTGAAATGGGTGTTGATATCAACTCTTTGGGTGGATCAGGTCTTGCGGGTCGCGTGACTCGTGAAGATGTGTTGTCTGCTAAAGGTGGTGGCGCGGCTCCAGTATCAGCAAAAGCTCCTGCGGCTCCGGGTATGTCGATTCCTAAACCTTCTTATCAAGGACCTGCGGGTGCGGCTGAAGACCGCGTCCCTCTTGTTGGTATCCGTAAGAAGATTGCTGAAAACATGCAACGTTCTAAACACGTGATCCCTCACTTCACTATTATGGATGAAGCGAAAGTGGATGCGATGGTGGCGATGCGTGAATCTTTGAAAGAACATGCAGAGAAACATGGAACGAAGATCACTTATCTTCCAATCGTGATGAAGGCTTTGATCGCGACAATCCGCGAATTCCCAATGTTCAATGCGTCTATCGACGATGCGGCTGGTGAAATCGTTTACAAAAAATACTTCAATCTTGGTTTTGCAGCGGACACTCCAAACGGACTTGTTGTTCCTGTGATCAAGAATGCAGACCAAAAATCCATCTTGGAAATTTCTAAAGAGATCTTGGATCTTTCTAAGCGTGCGCGTGACGGTAAATTGAAACCAGATGAAATGAAAGGTGCAACTATCACTGTTACAAACATCGGTTCTATCGGTGGCACTTATGCAACTCCAGTGATCAACCATCCTGAAGTGGCGATTCTTGGTATGTACAAGATCGATGAAAAACCGGTTATCAAAGATGGCCAGTTGAAAGCGATCAAAGTGATGAACTACACAATGACAGCGGACCACCGTTTGATCGACGGCGCGGTTGCAGCTCGTTTCTTGGCAGCCTTCATCGCTCGTATTGAAAACCCAGGTAAAATGTTGGTGGAGCTAATCTAATGGCAGCGCAAAATTTTGACGTAGTAGTA
The DNA here is from genome assembly GCF_946478835.1 of uncultured Bdellovibrio sp. Next base: position 11,056 of record NZ_CAMLDV010000038.1, read on the forward strand.
ATTGGTGCGGGTCCTGGCGGTTATGTTGCTGCCATCCGCTCTGCACAACTTGGATTTAAAACAGCTGTCGTTGAAAGAGAATTCTTGGGTGGCGTGTGCTTAAACGTAGGATGCATTCCTTCGAAAGCGATGATCACGGCGACTCACCTTTTGCACAAAGCTCAACATAATTTCAAAGAAATGGGCCTGAATATCAAAGGCGGCATCGACGTTGATATGAAACAGCTTGTGAAGTGGAAACAATCTGTGTCTGACAAAATGTCAGGCGGAGTGAGCCAGCTTCTTAAAGGTTACGGCGTTACTGTTCTTAAAGGTGAAGCAGAATTTAAAACTTCTAAAGAAATCACAGTGAAATCTTCTGCCGGAACTGAATCTGTTCAAGCGAAGTACTTCATCGTGGCAACAGGTTCTCGTCCGATTGAAATCCCGGGTTTCAAATTTGATGAAAAAGATATCTGTTCATCTACAGGCGCTTTGGCGTTTGATACAATTCCAAAACGCATCGCTGTTATCGGCGGTGGTTACATTGGGCTTGAGATTTCCTCTTACCTCAGAAAATTGGGCACAGAAGTGACTGTGATCGAAGCCCAAGCTTCCTTGCTTGCAGGCGTTGTTGATCCAGATTGCGCACAGATCGTTGTTCGTAAGTTGAACAAAGCTGGCGTGAATATCATGTACGGTGCAAAAGCCAAAGGTCAGAAAAAAGTGAAAGACGGTTACGAAGTCACTGTTGAAATCAACGGTAAAGATGAAGTCGTTAAGTGCGACAAGATTCTTGTGACGGTCGGTCGTCGTCCTAACGGAGACCAAGCAATCTTGAAAGCGGCTGGCATCGCAGTGGACGAGCGTGGATTTATCAAAGTAGACGCTCAACGCAGAACAAATGTTCAAAATATTTTTGCTATTGGCGATATCGCAGGACAACCAATGTTGGCACACAAAGCGTCTCACGAAGGTGTTCTTGTGGCTGAAGTGATCGCAGGTCACAACCGCGTTTACGATGCGAAAACAGTTCCGGCTGTTGTCTTCACAGATCCAGAAATCGCGTCTGCAGGTATGACAGAAGCTGAAGCCAAAGCGAAAGGTCACACGGATCTTTTGGTGTCTCGTTTCCCATTTGCAGCGAACGGCCGTGCCGTGAGCATGATGGAAACAGATGGCTTCGTGAAAATGATCGCTGACAAGAAAACACATGTTTTGTTGGGCGTTCACATCGTGGGTCCTGAAGCTTCGAATTTGATCTCTGAAGCTGTGCTTGCCATCGAAATGGGTGCACGCATTGAAGATCTTGCGCTTTCTATCCATCCTCACCCAACACTGGGTGAAACAATGATGGAAGCGGCTGAAGCGACTTTGGGTCACGCGATCCACATTATTCAAAAGCCACTTAACAAGTAGTTCTTGAAATAAAATGTTCTTTGCAAAAGCTCAGTGGAGAAATCCTCTGAGCTTTTTTTTCGTCTTTTGACAGGTCCCTTCACGACACCGATTTTTTCGGCATCATTTGTGCACAATATTTGGTACAAATAAAAAAAGAGCCACATTGACACTTTTCTTTGGGGGAAAAATGAAAAATATGTTCTTGGCTTTGCTAATCGTGTGCGGTTTGGCACCATTGGCGCAAGCTGACATCAATGACAACATGGGTAATGCAGACACTTCTTACGTGAGACCGGGACCTCGTCCTCCAGGTCGTCCTGATCCTTATCCAGGTCCGGGACCTGTGCGCCCTGATCCTCGTCCGGAGCCACGTCCAAATCCAGGTTATCCTCCGTATCCACCGCCACCAAATTATTCGTATGAGCATGTGACATGCACGTCTTATAACTATCGTTATAACGAGTGCTACTTCAACGACTACAGACTTGTTGAAATCCGCATCTGGGCTCAGCATTCTTACGATGCTTGCATCTGGGGACGCACAGCGGGCGTTTACGGCAATCGCATTTGGGTTGACCGTGGTTGCAGCGCCACGTTTGAAATTGTTCATCAGTACTAATTGGTGAATACATTCTTACAAATCGAAAACCCGCAGCATTCTGCGGGTTTTTTATTTTCAAATCAGTTACTTTTAAAAAATGGAAATCAGAATCGGCATTTCAGGTTGGCTTTATCCTCCGTGGAGAAAGATCTTTTATCCCGCAGATCTTCCGCAGAAAAAAGAACTCGCCTATGCCAGCAGACAGGTTTCTTCCATTGAAATCAATGGCTCATTCTATCACTATCAAAAACCGGAATCATATCAACGCTGGTATTCAGAAACGCCGAAGGATTTTGTTTTTTCCGTCAAAGGTCCCCAGTACATTACTCACATTCGCCGTTTGCGTGAGATCGAAATGCCTTTGGCAAATTTCTTTGCGTCAGGCGTTTTGTATCTCGATCACAAACTGGGATGTTTTCTTTGGCAGTTCCCGCCGAGCTTTCTTTACAATGAAGAACGGTTAGAAACATTTTTTAAACTTTTACCACGCACGTTTTCAGAAGCTGCAAAACTTTCTGACAAATCTGACCGCTTTTCACCTGAATATCCCGCGGCTCTTCGCAAACAATCCCGTGAATTGCGGCACGCGATTGAAATCCGCCATCACAGTTTTGAAAATCCGTTTTTTATTGAGCTTGTTCGCAAATACAACATCGCAATTGTTTTCGCCGATACGGCCGGGAAATGGCCCTATATCGAAGATGTCACCGCTGATTTTTTATACTTACGTCTGCACGGCGATGAGGAGATTTACAAAAGCGGTTACGATATTGAAACCCTGAATTGGTGGGCCGACCGAATTAAAATCTGGTCCAAAGGAAAACTTCCAAAAGATGCTTTGAATGTTGTCGATCTCCCCGTCGAGAAACGACAAAGAGACGTCTATGTCTATTTTGACAACGATATCAAAGTCCGGGCGCCAGAGGACGCTCAAACGCTGATGAAGCTTCTTAAAGTCAAAAAACCCCAAGAAATTTGACAGTGCTTTTTTTGAGGTTCAAGATTTTAATATGGAAACAAGCAAGCCTCTTCTGATTGGCCTTTCTCCACGTATTTTGCATGAAGCTCCTGAGGGCTTTGAAGCCCGCGGAAAAACTATTCAATACCTTGAGCAAAACCTTGCGCACTTGATTTCTAAACACGGCGCCTTGGTATTTATGGTTCCGTCTCTGGAGTCCGAATCTCTTTTAAACAAAGAAGATCTCAACGTCGATCAATATGCGGAAGTTTTAGATGGTTTGGTCCTGCAAGGTGGTGTAGATATTTCGCCGTCTTTGTATGGTGAAGAACCTATTCCTGCGATGGAGAAGCAACGGCTGGATCCTGTGCGCGATCGCTATGAAATGAAACTTTTAAAAGCATTTGCGAAAAGAAATAAACCCGTCCTGGGAATTTGCCGCGGTTTTCAACTGATGAATGTTTTTAAGGGTGGAACTCTTTTTCAAGATCTCCCCACGCAAAGGCCTGACAAAGTCGCGCATTATAAGGCGGAACTTTACGATCACCTCACTCACAGCGTGGAAATTGAGCCCGGCGGAAAACTTTCTAAGATGTATTTCCACGGCGGAGAAATAGTTTCTATTCATCATCAGGGAATTAAAAAACTGGGTGACGGTTTGCAAGTGGAAGCGACGTCGTCGGATGGATTGATTGAAGCGTTTAGCAGCAGCAAGGATCGTTTTTTCGTCGGCGTGCAATGGCATCCGGAATTTCATAAAGACTTTGAAGAGCACTTTCTTTCGTCGGAACCTCTTGTGAAAAGCTTTCTTGAAGCTTGTCTTAACAAAGAGGCTCCGCCGCCAGAACCTGTTGTGAATCCGTCTTAAAGAGTTTTCTTAAGCTCTTCCAGCGATTGCGCGATCTTTTTATATCTTTCTAACTTTGCTTCCGGCAAAGCCAATGCGCGTTCAATGGATTTTTTAGCTTCTTCTTTTTGATTCAACTCTTTTTGGGTTTGCGCCAAAAGTTGCAAGTTTTGCAAGCGCCACTCGGGCCCCAATTCGACAGCTTTGACTGCTTCTGGAAGAGCCTTCGCATGTTCCTTGTTACGAGAGTAAAAACGCGCCAGTCTCATGTGATAAACGTAAGTATCTGGATACGCTTCCACCAATTTCACAAGCCACGCTTCTTCTTCCGCTTTCATGCCCGCAGTTCTGAAATACGATTGGCCCGTCATGATTTCGCCGGGACGTTTTGCACTTAAATCTTTTTTCGTCAGAAGATCTTTTAACTGCGTGACGATTTGTTTTGCAATGTCATCCTTTTTTAAAGCTTTTGCAGAGGAAATCCATACGGACATCACTTCTTCTTGTTCAAAAGGCTTTAAATCTGAAACACTCCAAGCCGTAAAAAACTCGTGAGACTTTTGTGCTGAGCCCGCGATTGCTGGAAGAAGCTCCATGTTTTTATTTAGCTCTGCCTTAACGTCTTCAGGCAGACCTTTTTTGTCTTCAGCATAAAGTGCCGCCAGGTCATTACGTGCGGAGGCTGCTGTGTAAGAATTCGGATCTTGCGCAATCCATTTCTTCAAAACTTGAATGTAACCGTCGCGGTCTTTTTTATCTTTTTCATTTTTTTCAGCCCACAAGCCCATTTCAGCATAAGCATAAAAAGCCGATTTATCTTGAAGCTTCTCATACCATTTCACAGCCGCTGCCATATCGAGCTTATTGAAAGCGTTTTCGGCCATCTTCATTTGTGCTGTGCGATCTCCGGCTTCCGCTTGCTTTTCGAGTTCTACCAAGGATGTTGTTTTCTTTAAAGCCGCCGTCAGTTCTTGAGAAAGACTCTTCGCCGGTTTGAAATCCAGGCTGCGATAAAGTTCCTCACCTTGCGCGTTTAAAATCAAAAGTGTCGGGAGGGCTTTGATTTGATATTTATCACCGAAAGCCTTATTCACGGCGAGGTCTGAATTGAGCGCCACCTTCACTAGCTTTTTAGTCGCACCTTTAAACTCTTTTGTGCCAAACACTTCTGTTTCGAGGCGAACGCATGCTGGGCACCAAGGAGCACCGTAATCTACCAAAACCAGTTTTTTCTCTTTGTCGGCTTTCTTAAGGGCTGCTTCGATATTGTTCTCGATAAAGCCATGAGAATTCATATGCACTTTATCTGATTTCACGGATTTTTCTTGAGAAGCCTGAACACTAGCCGACGCTACCGCACTGCCTGCGCCTGCCAACAATTTACCGGATTTTAACATGTAATCGTATTTATGTTCTTCACAGACAGTTTTTTTGTCATCACAGACATAAAAACTCACTTGGAAAGATTTACCTTCGGCTTTGCCAAGATCAAAGATCAATTCTTTTTCTTCTTTCTTAACAGGGGTGCTTTCTTGGCCTGCGACCATCAGACTTGCCGGAGCCTCTTTATTAAAGTGAAAACCTGCAGCTACGTGGCCGACTAATTTCGTTTTTTCGACTTGAAGTGTGGCTTTTCCGTCAGACAAACGTGCATAAGCGCCTAAGGATAGAAAGAGAGACATTATTATTAGAGACTTCATAAAAACTCCTCTCCGCATCATATTCTCAATTCACTTTCATCTTCAATGCTTTTTCATTTACGCGGATAAACCATAGAAAGATTGTGCTCGCTTCTCACATTGGATATCTCAGCAGCTCACAAACAAGGAGTTTTAGATGAAATTGCTAGTAGCAGCTCTTCTCTTGACTGTTTCTACAGTGGCCGCTCAAGCGGAAACATTGACTATCTACACAGACCGCCCGACAGCGCGTCTGCAACCTCTCGCAGATCAATTCAAAGCTGAAAAAGGCGTTGACGTTGTTATCGTTGAAAAAGCTTATGCGGACGTTCTTGCACAACTTCAGACAGAAGGTGCAGCAACTCCTGCGGATCTTATTTTCACTAAAGACCTCGTTTTCTTGTCCGATCTTACAAACAAAGGTCTTTTGCAACCATTGACAAATGCCTCTGTTAAATCAAGCGTGGCTCCTGCGATGAAAGATCAAAATGACCACTGGGTGGCTGTGACTTACAGAGCACGCACTTTGGTTTACGATTCTTCTCGCGTAAAAGCGTCTGAGCTTTCTAACTACGAAGACTTGGCTGACGCTAAATGGGCGGGTCGCGTGTGCATGAGAACTTCTAAAGGCACTTACAATGTTGCTTTGATCGCAAGCCTTGTTCACCACAAAGGTGAAGCGCAAGCAAAAAACATCATGTCTGGCATCCTTGATAATTTGGCCGTTGATGTTTTCCCGAATGACACAGCGATGATGACGGCGATGGCAAACGGCATCTGTGATGTAGGTATTGCAAACACTTACTATCTTGCGGGCATGGTTCAACAAAATCCGAACTTCCCAATCAAACCTCTTTTCGCAAACCAAGACACCACAGGCGTTCACGTCAATGGTTCTGGTATCGGTATCGTGAAGTACTCACAAAAAGCGGCTCTTGCACAAGAATTCATCTCTTTGATGTTGCAAGAACCTGCGCAACTTCACTTGTCTTCTAGCCACTTGGAATATCCAGCAGCTTTGGGCGTGACTCCGAACACGTTGATCAAAGACTGGGGTACTTTCAAAGCGGACGCGACAAACTGGTCTGTGATCGGTGAGCAAGTTCCAGCTGCTCAACGTATCATCAAGGAACTTGACTATAAGTAATCATGAATAAGTTCTTTCAAACTCTTATTTTAATTTCTTTCTTCGGCCTGAACTCTCAGGCCGAAGACGTTTCTGAGGTCTCAGCAAAAATGTCTGAGCTCGGCCCCGTGAAGGTGATCGGCAGTTCTGAAGAAGAACTGACTCAACCCAGTTCCGCGCATTTTATCAGTAAAGAAAAGCTCGAACTTCAACAGCAATCCGACGTGAACCGTGTGCTTAAACAAGTTCCCGGTGTTTATGTTCGCGAGGAAGATGGTTTTGGTTTGCGCCCGAATATCGGTCTTCGCGGCACTCATCCCGATCGCAGTAAAAAAATCGTCATCTTGGAAGATGGAATTCTGGTTGGTCCTGCACCCTATTCAGCTCCCGCGGCTTACTACACTCCTTTTATGAGTAAGATTGAGTCGCTCGAAGTTTTTAAAGGTGTGGCCTCTGTTCCGTATGGCCCGAACTCCATTGGTGGTGCGATCAATTACATCACTCGCAGTATTCCTAAAAACGACGCAAATGAAGTCGAATTGGCGGCGGGAACTTTTAATACGCAAAAATATCGCGGCAATATTGCCCGAGTTTTTGACCGTGGTGGTGTGATGCTCGAAGGCACGCACATGCAAACGGATGGTTTTAAGAAACTGGATTCCGGCGATAAAACTGGATTTTCCAAAAATGATTTCTTGCTGAAGGGTGAATACCATCTTGATGGTGATAAACGTCATTCTTTGCAAATGAAAGTCGGCTACGCCAATGAACTTTCTGATGAAACCTATTTGGGACTTTCATTGGATGATTTCGATGCGTCTCCGTTCCGTCGTTACAACGCTTCTGAAAAAGATTTGATGGATTGGCAGCATGAGCAATATCAGCTGACGTACAAAGCCCAGGTTCAGGAAAATTGGGGCGTTTGGGCGACGGTCTATCACAACAAATTCCATCGTGACTGGCGTCGCTTTGACGGATTTAGGGACGGAAGTATCAAAATCAATTCTGTTCTGTTAAATCCTTCCGGCCCCCAAGATCAGCTTTATCACGATATTCTGACTGGAAATGCGGACTCTGCTTCTTCAGGAAGTAATGCGACAGACATCGCTGTTTTAAACAACAATAGATATTTTTACAGTCAGGGCATTCAATTTGGCTCCTTTTCCGCGCACACCGCGGGAACGTGGACTCATCAGGTGAGTTTAGGTCTTCGCCTGCACGATGATCAGATTCGCCGCGACCATACTAAACGTTATTACTCGATGGCGAACAGTCATTTGGTAAGCACGGGCGAAGCAGCTTCTCAAAAAGATTTGAATCGTGACACAACTCAATCGGTTGCTATCACAGCAAGTGACGAGATGCTGGTTGAAGCTGTTCCTGGATTAAAGATCACGACGACGGGTCGCTTTGAAACTGTCAATTATTCTGCACAGAATGATTTGACGAACACGACAACCAACGGTTCTGAGAATTTCTTTGTACCGGGTCTTGGCGTTCTTCAACAATTCACAGATCGCTGGTCGGCTTTTGCTGGCATCAACCGTGGATACTCCATTGTAGGTCCTGGACAAACTCAAAGCAGCAAGCCTGAAGAAAGTGTGAACTACGAAGCTGGCGTTCGCTACTCTAATGCCGATCAGGAATTTTTCGTCGAGGGCATCGGGTTTTGGAACGACTATCAAAACATCAAAGACACATGTTCTTTCTCATCAGGTTGCACAACCGGAGATTTAGATCAAACCTTTGACGGTGGTAAAGCATTGATCACAGGCCTTGAGGCCCGAGTGCAAAAAGGATTTCAGTATAAGACCGTCTATATTCCTGTGGGACTGAATGCGACCTTCACGAAAGCGGAATTTAAAAATGATTTCAGTTCTAATAATGAAGTCTGGGGCAATGGAACAATTCATTCCGGAGACCCGCTGCCTTATGTCCCTGAAACTCAATACAGCTTAAGTGTGGGTGCTCAATACAAGAAATTCACGCAAGAAGTTGTTCTTTCTTGGACTGGCAAGATGTACAACGAATCTGTGGCTGCCAACAGACAAGAAGTCGCGGCTTACGGGATTGTCGATTGGAGTTTAAAATACCAATACGACAAAGCAGGCTCCGTCTATGCTCGTCTGGATAACATCTTGGATCGTGAGTACTTGGTTTCGATGAAACCTTACGGTGCTCGTCCCGGCAAGGCTCGCAGTGTTCTTGTAGGCCTCAAACATTATTTCTAAAAATCTGCGGAGGAAGATCTCAACTTCCTCCGTTATTTTAAGACTTTCTTAAAAGTTTCTTTCCTAAAGTGACAAACGGAGCTTTGTAATGCTCCCACAAAGATTTTCGGAATCTTTCGTTCAAACCAAAACGAAGTTTTGAAACCTCTTTAGAAAAAACCAAAGATCCAAACAAACCATCCCAAACCGCGAGACTGACTCCAAAGTTTTTATCATAATGATGAACGTCTTTGGAGTGATGCACTTGGTGTTGAATAGGACTGATCAAAAATCTCTCAAATGGACCAAAGCTCAAGGGAATATGACTGTGGCGAAGGTTTGCTCCGACCAAATTAAAAATAAAACCAAAGCCATTGATACCTAACAATGTCCAAAGCGAGAAGCTTGAACCAAATAAGAAAATAAAGACACCAATGGCAACACCTAAGCTTAAACTATTTCGCAAAATGGCGAGAACGGACTCAACGGGATGCGCGCGATACAAAGTCACAGGAGTTAAAACCCGAGCACTGTGATGCAGTTTATGAAACTCCCACAGCCAAGGGATCTTGTGCATCAACCAATGGTGAAAGAAACGCAAAAAATCATCCCATACGAAAACAGCCAATGTGAAAAGCACCAGATCCGCATTGCTTATCGGGATATTTAAAAGATCACCGCCATTAAATTTCACTAAAAAACGGATGACAGCTTGAGAGATATGAAAACTTCCTTCAAACAAAGGGACGAAGAGGAAGCTTTTAAAGAGCGCATTTAGGAAATAAATCAAATAATCCTGTTTCGTTGAGTGATTCCACCAATACTTTTTGCGCAAAACCCAACGGCTTAAAAGCATTTTTAGCGGCATTTTCTTCTGACGGGCCACGATCCACAGAACCACGATAACCAAGAGCAAGCTGGAAATAATATTGACGTGATAAAGCCTTGATGTGGGCTCATCAAATTGAAAGAGTAATTTTTGCAAACGAGTCCAATTTTCGGGTTGCTCAAGCATGCCTTTTGTTAGCACACAGGAACGATTTTCACACTTTTTTCTCAACAATCCTCAATGAGTTTTCAACTATGCCCCTGAGGCCATGAAAACTTGTCACAGGGAGGGTCTTTCAGGCACAAAGACCGTTCTGAAAGTGAGGGCTTATGCACGCGAAAAATCTGATTTTGAAGGTGTCTTTGGCTTTAGCGACGTGTTTATTAACTGCTTCTTGTTCGGACTTTTTTAAGAACGAAAAAACAGCTCGCAATGGCGGCAACAACACGCCTCAACAAAACCAAGGTGAATCTCTTCCCGGTGAATTTCAAAAACCGAATGAAGGTGCGTTTTCAGAACAAAAAATGCTGATCAATATCGGTACAAACATAATTGCTCGTGCGGTAGAAGATTTTAACACACAAGTTCCTGTATTGCGTGGTTCCCTTAGTCAGTACTGCGAAGCTTTGGCGACAGGCTCTCTGGCTCGCCGTGAAGAAACTCAAGTGCAATTAGATTGGGAACGCGCAATGCTTTCCTTCCACACGGTTCAGGCAGCTCCTTTTGGTCCCTTGATGGACAATGGACGCTTTTTAAATGATTACCTTTATTCTTGGCCTTACCTCAACACTTGCGACATCGATAAAAAAGCTTACGAAAACTCAAAATCTCCTATCGGCAGTGACAGCTTGATTTTCAACGTTCGCGGTTTGGCGGCTATTGAATATCTCCTTTTTGAAAAGTCGTTGAAATCCACATGCAATCCTAGAGCAAATCCTGCCATGGCAGAATGGAATGCTCGCGAGGAACAGCAAAAGAAACTGGATCGCTGCTTGTGGGCGCAAGAGTTGGCAAAAGACGTAGAAACAAAAGCTAAATCTTTGAACAACGCTTGGTCTTTGCAAGGTGGTAACTTTACCAAAGCTTTGATTGATGGTTCTCGTTATGTGGGACTAAAAGAATCTATCAATGCTGTGACGGATGCTTTGGCCAATATTGAAAAAATCAAAGATTTGAAACTCGGTCGTCCTTTGGCTCGCCACAAAGATTGCACAGAAGACAAGTGTCCCCGTGATGTCGAGCATATCTATTCGGGTCTTTCTTTAGCGGCCGCTGAAGCTCAGCTTAAAGGTTTCAAAGCGATCTTTACTGGCAGCTATTCCGCACAGCCAGGATTTGGTTTTGATGACCTGCTGGCACAATCAGGACGCGCGGATGTTTCTGAGAGAGTTCTTCTCGCGTTAGATAAAGCGATTTCTTCACTTCAAGCCGCACAAGAAAAAGGGTCTTTGTTAGAACAAATCGAAGCGATGAATCCAACTCTTTGCAAATCAACGACGATGACCGATCGTAAAGAAGAGATCTGCGCTGTTCACGCTGACGTTCGTGAAGTGGCTTTCCTTCTTAAGACAGAAGTTCTAGCGGCCTTGGCCCTGCGTGCGCCACCGACTCATCAAGGTGATAACGACTAAAGGAATTCGGAGCTCCTCGGCACAATGTGCATCGTTTTGAACATCTTTTGGTGGGTGCTCCGAAACACAGTGCTAATTTTGTTGCCAGTGACGTTCTTTTAGACAGTTCATTATGTTCAAACACGTTTTATGAGAGCTAGAGGCCCCCAAACTCTAGCATCACTCTTGCTCTGTAAGTAGGGATGAAGAGTGATGAAAACGTGAATTTATCTAAGAATTTTATCTCAAAACGAAGCACCCGCAATGTCGTGGGTTCTCTCGTGGCTTTGAGCCTTCTTGTCGCGCTTTTTAACTCTGCAAGCTTTCCTGTTGTCGTTGAGCACATTAAAAAAATCCAACGAATCATCTTAGATGGCGTGGTCTTTTCAAAAGATCCTGATGTCGTCTATCATCGTGAAGAAATCCTTAACGATTACGAACGTCGTATTGCCGAGGACTTCGATATTCCAGCGGGCCTGCGCGACCGCGTAGGATTTTGGTTTGATATTTACACTCGTTACGATTCCAACCGTAAGGTGATTCACCACACGTTGTATCCATGGGTGGTGTATAAAGTCGTGGATGTCACAGATATCATTAACAGCGACACTCCCAAAGCGCGCTGGATGCGCAATTTGAAAGCTGATGAATTTGTTTCTGAAGAAACCCAAAATATCCGCGAGGCTCTCAAAGAATTGGCTCGTGGTGAGTTTGACGAAGACGACGCCACTCAAGTTAGCGTTGCTAAGGCTCTGGAAGCTTTGCCAGGCACTCTGCAAAACAAAGCTAAGGAAGCTTTAAAAAACGTGCGCGTGCAAACAGGTCAGAAGAACTTTTTTGCCGAAGGTCTTGAGGTGAGCCCTCTTTATCTTAGCGGCATGGAAGAAATCTTCCGCAATCACAAACTTCCGGTAGAACTGACACGCATTCCATTTGTTGAAAGCAGTTTCAACCGTCACGCTGTCAGCAAAGTTGGGGCTTCGGGCATTTGGCAATTCATGGATTACACCGGGAAAAGCTTTTTAACCGTGAATGATCACATTGATGAACGCAATTCTCCTTTCAAAGCGACGGATGCTGCCGCAAGACTCCTTAAGGAAAATCACATGATCTTACGTCGCTCGTGGCCTTTGGCGGTGACGGCGTGGAACCATGGTCCTTCAGGACTTCGTCGCGCCATGAAAGCCGCAGAGAGCGAAGAACTTTCCGAAATCATCGCAGGCTATCAATCACGCACTTTTGATTTTGCTTCTTCTAATTTTTATTGTGAGTTTTTGGCCGCTCTTTATGCTGAAAAATACCACGATCAGATTTTTACGGATCTTGAGTATGAAAAGACTTTGGATCTGCATACGGTGAAATTGGCGCGCGCTATTTCTGCCAAAGAACTTCTGCGTCGCAGTGGTCTTGCAAAAGAAGATTTCGTTCTTTACAATCCGGATCTTAAGAAGGCTCTGGAGCGCAACGCTTCGATCCCTTCGGGATTCACGTTAATGGTCGACACCCCAGCGCGTTTGGTTTTAAAAAGTCTTTTAACCAAAGACACTCGCCCTGACGACAGCAAGGTCAGTCAAAGCGACGTCTCTTACTTCAAGCAAGAATAGTAAACTTCGTAGTTTCCGGCAGGAAGCATTTCATCAAAGACCACGTTCAATCCTTGAATGGAGCGCGTGCCGTTGTAAACTTGGCCGTCTTTAAGAACCAACAAAGATCTCATTGAGTCGATCACCGGAGCACACGTCAAAGTGAAAGACTTCAAAGTTTTTCTAACACCTTCTGCGATCCCTTGAACTTGCGCCGCATAGTCCGTCGCACAGACGTCACCGATCACACCACCTGTGAGTTTTGAAATCTGCTCATAGCGGAAGCCCGCAGAATAGCCTTCACCACTTAAACACGCCTTATCGCCAGGACGTGCAATGATGGAGTGAAAGCTCATCGCTTTTTGTCCCGCGAAACTGTCTTGAACATATTTAACAAAATTCGCTGGATCATTCTTTGGACCATTCGCTGACTCGTCTTCATCCGAAATCACCACAACGGCCAATTGGGAATCCTGACGAATGAAGTTTTTATTACTGCCTATAGCGCCCAAAGATCTTTCGATCGCCCTGTAAGCGGCATAAATACCTTGCTCATCACCACTGCCCGTTTCCGGTCTTTGCAAAGTCATACCCAAGGTGTAACGAGCATCGGCGTCTGCCATGGACGAATTTAAAATATAAGAATTTGTCTTCCCATAAAGAGGAACCAAACGACCGTCACCCAATGTGCTATGCACAGGATCTGTTGTCGTCACAGCAATTTGCCAGTCTAAGCCTTTCACCACATCCAAGAAGTTGCGCACGCGATTGGCCATGCTCTTTTGTTCATACTCCATCGAACCAGAGTTATCGATGACAAAAAGAATGTCTACTTTTTGGTAGGCATTCACTTTCACGTTTTGCACCATTTGTTTATATAAAGAAGACACTTTAAATGACACGGATTTCTCAGAAGCAAATCCTAGTTTATCTTTCGCTGAAACTTTAAACGTGTAATCGCCACCCGCCATCTTTGGGAACGTCACTTTATTTTGTCCTGCCAAGCAGGCTTTCGAAACTCCGGCAAATTCACATGTGACCGTTTCAACACCGGCACCGGCGTCAGTCACAGAGAAAACGATTTCAACATCCAAACCCTCTTCAACTGGAGCCGATGGATATTTGGCAAACACAATCTCAGGACCTGCCTGATCGATAAAAATCTTTCTGGTGTAGCAAGAACTCATACGACCGTCATAGTCGCGAAACTGCACACTCAAAGGAACGGCTTGATTTGTTTTTGCGCTGACGAAGGACATGCTGCTGGCATAACGGACCCAGTCTCCATTGGCACAGGTCTCGTTCTCAGAAACTTTCAAATAAGCTGATTGAAACGGAGGATAAAAATCCAAAGATAGATTTGTGGAAGCCGTAAGGACTTCACCTTTAT
>NZ_CAMLDV010000039.1 GCF_946478835.1 uncultured Bdellovibrio sp.
ATCTGAGTGATTTATGGAAATATGATGTCGCCGCCAATCAGTGGACGTGGATGTCAGGCCCTAACACGACAGGAGGGGTTGGCAGCACGGGCACTCTGGGAATTGCGACATCCACGAATCAACCAAGGTCGCGATACTCTACCGTGGGATGGGCGGATTCGAATAATAATTTATGGCTGTTTTCAGGAAACTCTTCTTTGACTTACACCAACGATTTGTGGCGATACAACATCACCACAAATCAATGGACGTGGATGACGGGAACACCCACTTCGACATCGGCGGGAACTTTTGGAACCTTGGGAGTTCCTAGTATTGTGAACACGCCAGGTTGTCGCCAGGGTGGTATCGGTTGGAAAGATCTCAATGGGAACTTCTGGGTTTACGGCGGCTACGGTTATGGCGCCACAGGTGTTGGCGATCTGGGAGATCTGTGGCGTTTCCGAGTGAAATAAAATTTCAAGTTCCAAGCTGTCGCTTTTTATTTCATCACAGAAATCTCTGGCATTGGGCACTGAAGCTCTTTGAGTTTTTGACTCACCAATTGAGCATCGGCCTGGTAACCGCTGCTTTTTAATCTCAGTTTCGCTTTTTCATAAAGAGAAGGCGAACCATTCCAGCCATTCTGTGTTTCAGGCAAACCCTGGCCTCGGCAAGCGGAGATGATTTTTGTATCGACCTTCACATCTAAGACAGGATCAATCATGTCGCAGAAAAACTGAATAGCACCCAGGTGATCCAAAGCGGCTGACCAGTCCAACCACGCTGATTCTAACTGTTGGCAAACGACTTCGTTGTCACGCGAACCGACAGGAAGAGTTTTCAAAGTCAGATTTGAAAGTGCCTTTGTGACTTTTACGTCGCGGGCCAGGTAAATCATATCTAACGTGTTAAAACCTTCCACGCGAACTCCAGCGATGCGGAATTTTTTTGAAAGGCGTCTTCCAAACTCTGTGAGGCTTAAAGATTCTTCACGCAAGGCCTTCATACCGGCGGTGAAGGCACCGATCGTTTGATCGTGCATGCTTTTTGTGTGCTCGATCCACGCAAAGACCGGAGATTTGCCAAAGTTCCAACGAAAGCGAGAACCAAAAAGTCCTGCTTTCAAAGAAACCATCCGCTGTGCAAATTCAGAGCGATCAATGATTGAAGTGTCTTTGGAAAGTTCTTCCATCGCTTTTTCAACACGTTTGACTGTCAAGATGTCGGTTTGAAGCAATGAATAGCGTGCTTTCCATTGGCGGTATTCCGCATTTTTACCAAGTTCTGTATCAAGATCGCTTTGCTTCTTCTCGATAGAGCGCTCTGAAAGACTTAAAGCCTGGTGAATGCTTTGCAACCATGATTTTCCCATCTTCGCGCAAGACGCCGGATCTTCCATAGGACCTGTTGCATAGTCCGTCAAAGATTTGATCGCGCGATTGTTCATAGCCATCAAAGCCGCCGCTTGAATTTTTTCAGTCTTTGAAGAATCTTGAGTCAGTTGTTGTAGATTTAAGAAGCTCGACATCGGGAAAACAGTCGAAGACGTCGCGGTTTTGACAAGTTCAATCGTAAGGCTGCACATCAAAAGATCGTCGGCATTGTTTGCCACTTGGTTTTCCAGGACAGCCAGGTAATCTTTGTCAGAGCTGACCTCCGTACGGAAGCCGTTCAGATATTTTTCAGTGGAATCTTTAAAAGCCAATGTCGAAGCAAGTCCCTTGCTGGGTTGGCCAAAGCGGGCATTGTACAACGCCACATTTTGTTCGAGTTCTTTGGTTATGGTATCGATCTTTCCGCTTTGAGCCAGTTGTACGAAGCGAACTTTTTTTGCAATCTTCGTGAATTGGCAGACGTTTTCCAAAAGAGCTTTGCGGTGATTTGGTTTCGACATGTCCAAAGTGTTTTGATCGATCATTTTGGAAATCGCTGAGATCCCACTGGTGGCAACAGCTCCGCCGATCACGAACGGCAAAGCTGGCTTTAGAGCGGCATTCATGGAAACGGCGAAAAGTGCGTAAGGTGCCAAACCGTTGACGACATCATTGACGGCTAAAAGTACTTTCCCTGTCGACATCACTTGACGACCGCAGCGGGAGTTCAGGAATTCATTGTTGTTAATAACGTCACCAATGTTGCCAACGGCGGCAAGGGCATCGGTCATAGATTTTTCAAGAGCGGCCGAGTTCACCTGAGTAGATTTGGATTCTTTAATCGCAGATTGAATATCAACGATACTTTTTTTAATGGTTTCCCCATTCTCACCAAAAGATTTGGCAGAAGGGTTGCCTGTGCACTCGGGGGAGGCGTTGACTTGAGCGCTCAGAGTGTCAATAGCTGAAATAAGCTCAGCATGGGGACGGTTTTCAAACAGAGGACAGCTATAAGCTTCTGGCACTTGAGCCGAAGACATTTTGGTTTGAGTGTTTGCTGCCCATGAGGAAGTTCCACCCAAAAATGTAAGGACAGTCACTGATAAAACCGCACGCTTCACAAAGAGCTCCACTGTTTAACGTTTTGGCAAAGTGCCTTTTCAGGATGTCGCGAGGGCTTCGAAGGGCCGCTTTAGCTAATACACACGACAACCATAGAGTCAGAAGTGGAGAGTGCAAATTTAGTACTTGTTTCGAGAAGAGTTCCGTTTGATCAAAACCATCGAACGTTTATAAAAATCGCTCTCATATTAGATAAAGATTTTTTATTTAGAAGCATTAATACTTAGACATGGTTTTTCAATTTGTGCCGGAAGAAATTGTAGAACTTCAGGTTTAAGGCATAATTTTTTTGAGGGGACATTTGATGAGTGATGAACTGAATAGTTTTTTGAAGTCGAAATTTGAAGAATTAAAAAATACCAACCCGCGCTTTTCCTTGCGAGGACTGGCTCAACGGTTGGACATGTCTCCAGGTCATCTTTCAGAAATTTTTAATGCGAAACGGCCGCTCTCCAAAAAAGTTTTGGAAAAGCTCGTCAAAGGACTGCATCTTTCGGAAAACGAAAATGCCCATGTGCTGGCACTTTATTCCGATCAGATAAAATACTCTTTAACTCGTTCGGCGACGGAGATTGAAACGCCTCCCGTCGGGAATATCGACTTCTACTTGGTTCTTGCCGCTTTGGATTTGCCGGGAGCGGGAACGGACAAGGAAAGCCTCGCACAAAAGACAGGAATGAGTCTTGAAGAAACAGAGCAGGCCTTGGCTTCTTTGCAGAAGCTGGGCTTGCTTGAAGAGCGTGACGGACGCTGGGTGAAAAGACGGAATGGCACCGGCAACGGTGAGACGTCTCACAATATTCAGAAATTTTATTTAGACGGTTTAGAAAGAATCAAAAGAATCTGCGCGGAAGTTTCGCCGCAGGACCGCGAGATCGTCTACATCACCATGGCTGTGAATCCTGAAAAGCTACCCATGGCCAAAAAAGAACTCGAAAAATGTTGGCGGAAAGTTTATCAAAAATTTTCTGAAGGGGAATGTTCAGAAGTTTACACGCTGGGCATTCAGCTTTTGCCGGGAAAGAAAACGGGATAATTTCTTATCCCGTTTTTTCATTTCTTACATATCGTAAGAATCTGTTTTTCTGATTTCCATCGCCTTAAGTGCTTCGAAGATTTCCTGATCGCTGTGCGAAGCTTGTCTGACGTTGAGTTTTGATTCATCGAAACAAGGTGTGTAAGTTTGAATCGCTTTGGTGATTCTAGGTACACGCTTGCTGGCCGCTTTAGGTCTTAGAACATCCCAGTAAGACTTGTTGCTAAAAAGATTGTCGTCACGGCGAAGCTGATCGTTGAGCATGGAAAGTGCGCAGCGGAAAGTTCCTTGCGCCGTATTGCCGTCGCCATTTGAGCATCCTTTTGAATAGACGCCTTCTTTACCGTGATGCAGTTGCAAAAGACCGATTAAGCTTCCGTTAGGTCCTTTAGCAGTTTCCGTTTTATCGCAAGTACTTTCATAGTGAGCCATGGCATTGATGACAAGCACCCAGAAGTTGGCTTTATCCGTGGGTTTCATTTCACTATATGTCGGACACAAACGGTGAATGTCGCGAGCGCCTTCGTCAAGATTCTTAAAATCGCTTGAAAGATAGATCCCGCGAATGTCCTTTGCCCAGGCACCCATCTTTTCGTCGTCAACGAAGTTTTCGCACTTCGCGCCCCAATCCAATTTGTCGTTGATATCAGTCAGCGTTGCTGCGACGAACGGCAAATTATTTTTCATGCGCGGACCTGCAGATGTTTGAATGGTGCATGTCTCACAGTGAGACGCTTCGGTCGCGGATCGCGAACCGGAACTTAAAGCAGGAAGGGGTAGTAACGTCCACGCAAGGGCAATAACGGCAATTTTCGATTTCATTTCTCTCTCCTTCTCAGTACACAAACTTTACAGGTGGGAGCGTTTTTGCGCGCTTTACGGCTCATGTCCGCCGTATTTCACCTGTTGTTTACAAAAGAAAAGAGATGCGTATTTGATGCCAACAAAGAGAGAAAAAATAGATTTGTGTTTCTTGTTTTCAATCGAACAACGAGAATAAAAAAAAGCCCCACTCATCTAGAAATTAGGGAAGACAAGCGGAGCGAAAGGATGCGGAAATACGGGCTCAAATTGATACGCTTCTCTGGTTTTGTCAAAAACTAACCTCCGTCGTGGATTTGAAACTGTTCGACGGAATGGAGCGAAAGCGAAAATGGAAACTCTTTGTAAGAAAACAAGCGAAGCGGCGAAGGCTTCTCAAAAATAACAGGTTTGTTGTATGAGGTGGCGGCGGAGGAACGAATGAAACTGTTTTATATCTTCATGGGAATTTTAAGTGTGAGTTCAGTAAGCCAAGCCACTGAGCTTTCATGTACGAATGCAGCTAAATCTTTGGAAGTTTCCATCCTTCAAGATGGGGGTGAAGAAACGCTCACGGTCCGTATGGCAAAACGAGCGGCCGAAACCTATCTTATCCTTTACCGGGATGATTCCAAAGTTGTATCGGTGAATGATTCCGATATCAATGGTTCTTCTTCAAGAGGAGCCATCTTGTCTTTTAATACCTATGGTCACAGTTATCTTGCTTACGATGGTGATGTTGTCGAAGTGCTTTGTAGTACTAGAACTCCACCAGGACACCTAGAGCCTGCAAAAGAACAATAGCTTCTGGAAACGAAAACTGCGCTTCTTTCATTTTTACGAAGCGCGGATCGATAAAATAATTTTTTGCGTTTCTTGGCCATATTGCAGTTTGAAAACTTACAGTCGACAAAAACAGCACTTTTTAAATTGGCATCGGTAAGATTGATTTCTTTGAATTCGTATCCAGAAATTTCACTGCGCTCTTCGGAAAGAAATCCAGGAAGTTCGTTTTCGGTAATAACGATGTAGTTCATCGTGTTCTCCTTATGAGGACCAAGATAACATCATGAAATTTGAAATGAGAACGAAGTTTCAATCGTTCGCAGTCCTAAGAAAAGCTTTGCGTGAAAGTCTGCAAAATTTTGAAAGAGCCCTGAAGAATCGCCTCTGGGAAGTTCACAGAAAGCCTGCAAGGCAGGGAGGCGCCCCCCTGTCCGAACGCGCAGTCGAATTTGGAAAAATAAAACAATCTAATGGTGTCCTATCGTCTTTAAAAATGCCTTTAAAAAAAATTTCCAAAGGTGCTTTTTTGATGCACATGCGAAGGCATCTCTTGGGCCTTGAAAGAGGCCGGAAAAAATCATCTCAGTTTGATAATTAGAGAAACTCTTTTTTAATTGTGCGCGAATAATGCCGATACCAGAGTAGGAGTCCAATCATGAACGTATCTGCTCGTCGATCTTGTCTCTTATTGACTCAAAATGGGATGTCTTTAGTTGAGCTTCTGGTGAGTGTTGGAATCATGGCGATCATCATGGCCGGATTTGCTTCGATGCAAGTACAACAACAACGGGAAAGTCGGGCGATCACTGAAAAACTGGCTTCGATGGATTTTGAAAAGCTCCTGCAGTCGGCGATGATGGATGGAACCACCTGTAAGTTTATTTTGAATAATCCAACGGCTTTGACGTTCAATTCAACGGCATTGTCACCAACAACTCCGCAATATGTAACTCCTTCGCGTCCTCTTTATGCACAAGTAAATGGAGCGACCCCAGGTCCCGTGGTCGCACAATTAAATCAACCTCTTTCGGGCAATCCGTCGTTAGTTCCTAATTTGATTCGTCTCAAAATTGAAAGCGGAAGTGGTGGCACCTACATTGGTCGTTGGGAAGTGCATTTTGATTCAGACCGTTTGGTGCGCGCGCTGAAACCCGTCACGGTTTCGACAGTGCTGACGGTGGATACCAGCAATCCCTCCGCCGCGCGAATTATGAATTGTCTTGGTGAACACGTTCCACAGTTTGCAAACGTCACTTATCATCCTTTTTGCGCGACACCGTCGGGTGGTCTTCTTTTAAAGCCGTTGCAGGCCAATCGAATCTGCACATTGACGGCGACAGATGATGATGTGGGGTCAACGGCTGTGGCCGCAGGAGACTACAAATGTCGAGTCCAGGCAGATGCGACTTCATGGCGTGGTTATGCTCCCATGGGGTGTGGGCAGGTCGCGTGCGTTGCTGTTTGTTTTGATTTGCAGTAAGTTTCTTCGCTACACTTTTTGATATGAGACATTTTCATAACATCATCGTAGCAGCACTTGTTTTCACTCTGACCGGTTGTGGAGGATCTTCTGTGAAGAATCCGTCCACTCCTTCACCAGTCCCGCTTCCACCCGGACCTCTTGGTGTTTTTAATCCTCAAGGCACTTGGAGTTTGGATGGGGCGAATCCCAACGTTGAAGTTGTAATTGGTGCAAAAAATTTCAATGCGCCTCTGGATCAACTGCCGAATGAAGTTCCGTTTAAAAAGCCCATTGGGAATATCGATATTGAATACTTGCAGGATAAAGCCACGGCACGTTTTGGTCTGATCGATCTGGGTTTTAAAAACAATCCCGTTGAAGTCGTTTTGCAACCTGTGTCTCAAAATTTTCAAGGTACATCGCTGGCAGAAGTGAACTCAGATTCCATTGATTCCAAATACGGATGTCTTTTGCAAATGACATCCCAACTCAAGGCGGATTTCTCAAGCAGTGACACAGGTGTCTTTATTTTCACGAAAACAATCGAGTTAAAGGATTCCGGCACAGGGGCGAATTGTCAGACTTATTTGCAAGACCAGCAAAAGCTGGCAAACGCTGGGCAAAAAATCGGACCTTTGCAATTGTTATTGGATAAACAATGGATCACGGTTGCTGAGTTAACGACAGTTTCTAAAATTGTTTTCATCACTCCGATGAGTTGGAAAAGAGTAAGTACGGAAATGCAGAGTTTGCCCTCCTGCACATCTTCTCAGGTGATTCAACGCTCTCCGATTGAAACGGAATATTTTGAAGGTCTTATTCCTGTAGGAGGCTCAAGACAGGGAGGACATCTTTTCCCAACTTCTCATGTTTATTTTTATCACAATCAAAGTCACTATGCGCTTTTGATTTCTCCGCTGAATGGGAGAATCACTGAGGCGATTCTTACGCGAAGAGCGCCTAAGGACGAAGCGACGGGACAGCCTAAGAAAAATCCTGATGGCACAATGGCATTTGATTTCCATGATTATCAGCTTATGCTGCAAAACTGTTCGGATATCATTGTGCATTTTGCTCACGTTCATAATCTGTATTTGGAAAATCCGAAATTGCAAAGTCTGCAAGATCAAAACTTCGACAAGGGTCAATGTGATGAGCCTTATTTAGAAGGAAGTGCTTTCTTTGTGAACTGCCATCTTAAGGTCAATATCCCGGTGACAACGATGGATGTTCTGGGAAGTTTTCAAAATCCCAACGGTGCGATTGCTTTGGACATGACGACGCTGGATATGAAAGCTCCAACATCTTTTATCAATCCAAGTCGTCATAATTCTTGGGATACACACGCTGTGTGTCCAGCGGATTACGCTGTTCCGGGCTTAGGCAATCTCTTCAATCTTCGTTTTAGTGATTACACTGGAAAACAAAAATCTATTGCTAACGATGCCGATAAAACACAAGGCAAAGGAAGATGCGGAACTGTCTCGATGGATATGGAAGGAACGGTGCGCGGTTACTGGTTCTGGGCAGAATCAACGGGAAAGGAATTTGAGAACTTTGGTCTTCACACGGTATTAACGTGGAATGTTTTAGATCCGAAGCTGCAAGTTTTCAGTATCGGAACGAAAGGTCCGGAAGGTGCGAATGGAAACTGGGGATTTTATATCAACAGCGAAATTGCCGATGCGAATATCAATGTCCCTTTTGAAAAGACCAAGCCCGATGTTCTTTACTGTTATGACACCAAGGGAACATCAACGGTGGATCTGAACGGTTTGATAGGAAGTCCTCTGACGATCATTATGAAATTCACAGGGGCTGGCGTTGCCTCGACGATGACTCTTGGAAGTCGGCCTGAAAAATGTCAGGACGCTCCGGTTGTAATGCCAGCAAATGCCGTGAACTATATCAGGTAGAGTCAATACTTTTGAGTATCTAGCGCCGACTTAATCCCGTTAGATAACTCAAGAGTGGGACCAAGGCCCCAAAAGTGAAGAAAAAGGATTCGAGGATTTTCTTGAGTCATGTGATTGTGGATCGCAACCACGCGGATCTTAGCACGTCGAAGAGCTTTCAAAACGGGTTGCAGTTCATTCTCTGTCATCGCGATATCGCCATCAACAACGGCCATTTTATCAGAGCCAGCGAACGCAACCCAGGTATTAACGCCCATGGCATTTCCCATTTCGTGACCATTCATTTTTGTTTTTCGTCCTACAGTGATTTTATAAACGCCGTCCTTAAAAACCCCCGTGCGTCCCATCGCAGTTTCAATGATCTTCGGATTCAGGGAAGTTTTCGAAGGATCTATTGAAGCCGTAGGAAATTTCATCGCTGTCGATTCTTTGAGGGCTGAAAACACTTTACCTACGGAGGAGCCTAAGTTTTCTGCCGATCCCATGCCGCTAATATGCATGAACATGATCTTGGGATTGTCGGAAAAAAAATGGTTGTGAAGGGCTGTCACTTCAAGGCCCGCATCTAAAGCAGCAGACATCACGTGGTGAACTTGGTCTTCGGTCAGAACGATATCTCCCATGACAGCAGTGTGCTCCCCGGCCCCGGTAAATGCAGTCCAGGCGGTGAGCCCCAGGGCGGGAGTGATTTTCACTCCGCTGGCAACGACTTCAAGGTCTTTTCGCGGATAGCTAACTTTATACACTTGCTCTTTGTCGTTGAATTCACCTTTCATGCCGACGGCTTTTTCTATGGTATTGATATCTAATTTCGGCGTCTCTGCTTGGATTTTTTTATTTTGCAAAATGAGGAAAAGGATCGCAGCGAGTGAATAAATATATATTTTCATAAAACCCTCTGCGGTAGTGTCGCATAGTTCGGAGGGTCGTTAAAGACAGGCATGTGGAGATTGCCAAAAGACGTGACCTGTTAGATGACGTGCTCTTTATGAAATATATTTCGTAATTTCTTTAAGTTCTTCCAAGTCGACATGCTTGCCGTCCAGGCAATGTTCAATGTGATCGTGAATGTATGTGCCTTTAGCCGCAATGATAGCGTTAGAGACGGCGTGAAGCTGTCGTGCAACGTCGACACAAGGCAGTTCGTCTTCGAGCATTTGAATGACTTTTTCGAGATGTCCCTTTGCTCTTTTTAGTCTTTTCGAGACTTCTTTATGACTGAGATGTTGCTTTTTGTGGCTCATACGGATATGAGTATCCCCTCCCCGGGGATAGGATGTCAAACACCGTGATAAAGTTTTTTAATATTGAACGAAAATTGCTCTTAGGCAGATTCTTAACTCGCTCTGGCGATCAGGCTTGGGATTTTGTAATTCCTTTCGCATTACTGCATGTGTTTCCAGGTCGGTTGCAAATCGCCGCTCTTTATTACCTGATGGTTAAGATCGGAACTTTTCTTCTAACGACTTCGGCTGGAAGGTGGATTGATTCAAATCAGCGAAGTCGTGTGGTCACGGCGGGAGTCTGGATTCAGTTTTTCGCGGTCCTCGGAGGAATCATTTGCTTTTGGTATCTGGATAAAACGAGCCACGCAGGTTTGTCTTTATCGGATCCATCGATACTGCTGCTTTTTGCGGTTCTTTGCTTTTTTGGAATTTTCGCGTCGCTAGGCTCTGTCATCACGGATATAGCCGTGGGAAATGATTTGGCTCCATTGCTGGTTTCAAGTGAGCGTCTTACTTGGTTTAACAGTTGGCTAAGAAGAATTGATCTTGGCACGGAAGTGGGAGCTCCTATAGTGGCGGGAATTATTTATGCCATTGATCTTTCCTCTATTCATCTTTTTGGGCTCTTGATAATTGCCGCATGGAATTTGGTTTCTTTTGTTCCCGAATATCTTTTGCTAAAGAACGTCGTGAATAGTTCAAATGTGAAGAAGCAAATAAACAGCGGGACTGAAAGTTGGAAAGACCTTTTTCAGATTGATTTGAAAAAGGCTTTAACGAATCCCATTTTTCCTTTGATCTTTAGTTATGCGTTGTTGTGGTTATCCGTTCTTAGTCCTCACGGCGTTTTGTTGGCCGGATATTTGAAAGACCAAATGGCCTTGCCGGAATCAGAAATCGGTTTGTTTCGGGGACTTGGAGCCATGTTTGGTTTGCTGTCGACACTGAGTTTTCCAATGCTGGTTGAAAAAATAGGAATTATTAAAAGCTCAAAGGCGCATCTTGCGTTTCAAGGTGTGATGTTGATCGGCGCGATTATCGCTTTTAGTTTTCAAGGAAACTTGGCCGTTTACATTTTCCTGGTATTTATTCTTTTATCTCGCGTGGGACTTTATGGATTTTCCAATGGCGAATTTGAACTTCGCCAGCGTCTTATTCCCGAAGCAAAGCGGGGAGAGCTGAACTCTTTGAGCTACCTTATGACGACTTTGGCAACGCTTGTATTATTTGCTTTGGGAAGTCTGCTGCCTAATACAGAAGATTTTAAATACTTAGTGTACGGTTCTCTCGCCGCCGTGTTGATAGCGAATGTGATTTTTATCAAGTGGTCAAAGAAGACCGGCGCGTGAATGCGCCGGTTGGCTTTTATTCTGTAAGAACGTGGTCGTCGATAGAGAGAATGGCAAGATTTCCGGCATCCACTTTAAGTTTCGCTTTCTTCTTATCTTCTTTCATGACTTTGATTTCATATATCAAGTAGCCGTGTTCACTTTCAAGTTCGGCTTCGATGGCCTTCCCAGGAACCTTTTTTTCAGCGGCATTAATCGCATCTTGCATGCTGACTTTCGCTTGTGAAGCATAGTCTGAAGTTTTAAAGCGATCCACTTTAATAGAGCCTGTGAAGTCTTTTGCTTGAACGGTGGCAAAGGGCAATGTCGAAACCAAAACAGTCGTTAGAAGTCTTGAAATTTTCATCGGGATTTCTCCTTTCGTATATATAGTTCCTACGTTGGCGCCGAAGTTGAAATGGAGGTAGAACTATATAGAGACTTTGGAAAGATACAAAAGAAGTGCTTGAAATCAGGGGCTTAAACCCCTATAAAGAAGGTTCACTGACAAAGTGATACGGGGGTTCCGTAGCTCAGCTGGATAGAGCATCTCCCTTCTAAGGAGAGGGTCGTACGTTCGAGTCGTACCGGAATCACCATCTTTACGCAACGTGTCGTTTCTGTAGGGAAGCACACAGAGCCACTCCCCCTAAGATCACATACCAAATCGTGAGAATCCATAACAAAAGAATCGGAAGAGCCGCAAACGATCCATAGATTCTATTGTAAGCAAAAAACTTAATAGCCAGCATCGAGTAAGTTTTATGAACTCCGTACAAGGTCAAAGCCGCTAATAAGGAACTTACAAACGCCGCTTTCGTGCGCACTTGCAAATCGGGCACTAGCTTATAAATCAAAAACAAGGTGCCGACCAAAACCACGGAGTTTGAAACCGCAGCCGGCACCACTCGGTGGACGAACTGAAATTGTTCAAGGGAAGTAAAGCCCACAGAGATCGCTAAAAAAACGGGAATCACAAGAATCAAAGCCCATTGATAGATCAGACGTTTGTAAAAAGGTCTCGTGTTACGTTGATTCCAAACGCGGTGAATTCCCACTTCCATATCGTGAAGCAGGCGAATCGAGGTGATAAATAAAAATACCGCTCCCGTCGTTCCTAATTTTCCGGCATTGATATTTTTTAAGAAAATACGAATGAATTTCGTGACGTCACTTCCCGCTGCTTCTCTCATATTCGCAAGAAGAAGGGCTTCGACCTTAGGGTAAAAAGCCTCAAGGCCGCCAATGGATTGAAAAGTCGCTAGCACCACAGCAATAAAAGGAACCAAAGCAATGGCCGTTGAAAAAGACAAAGAAGCGGCGACAAGAGCCAGCTCCCCATCGCGCATCTGTTGAAGCGTGTCTTTCAAAACGCTCCACAAGGTTTTCATAGTGATGTTTGCTTTAACAACCAACGGACTCATTCTTACCCCAGCGCAGTTCAGTTTCACATCCTGCGCCCGGCGCAAGAGTAACATAAATCTTTCTAGAGCTGGAATCTTTTTTGAACAGCGAAGTCGTGCCCACTGCGCTCAATAAGAGCAGCATCGCAGTATGGATCGTGTTCAAAGAACAGATACCAATGCTGGTCAGCGGCCGCACTTAAGTGCTTTTGCTTTTCTTCCATCAACGTCAAAGGATGAAGATCATATCCCATGAGCCATGGAATTTTGACATGAGAGCTTGTTGGAACCATATCGCCGCAATAAAGCACCGTCGTCTTGCCGTCGGTGATTTTCACGACTTGCTGGGCTTGCGTATGACCCTTGGAGATAAGAACCGAAATTCCCGGAAGGATTTCCTGAGGACCGTCGATCACTTTTAAAACTCCAGCGTCTATTAATGGCTGAAAGTTCGCTGCATAGTAGCTGGCTTTTTCGCGCAAATTGGGATGGCTGGCCGTCTCGAGATTTCCTTTTTGCACGTAGTATTGAGCTTTGGGGAAAGTCGGAACCAATTTGCCATCGCGCTCTGTTGTCGCACCACCGGCATGATCAAAGTGCAGGTGAGTGAGAATCACGTGATGGACGTCTTCAGGTTTTAATCCGTGAGTCGCCAAAGATTTCAGAAGTGAGGGACCGCTTTCCTCCATCGCATACATCTCAGCAAATTTATTTCCCAATTTTTCGCCGTATTTTGCGACGAAGTCTTTGCCGTTTCCGGTATCAATCAAAACGTTGCATCCAGGAGATTTTAAAAGCAAAGCGCGCGCTTCCATAGGAATGCGGTTTTTATTGTCTGGAGGATTGGATCTTTCCCATAAAACTTTTGGAACCGTTCCAAACATCGCGCCACCATCCAAGCCAAAAAGGCCCGTAGGGATCGGACAGACTTCATAAGTTCCAACTGTTAATTTTGTTTTTTCGATATCAAAGTTGTTCGGAGTCATTTTTAGTATCCTCCTCCTCTTTTTTCGCGAAGGCTTCAGGGTTGATCGTCAACACCCACTCTTTATAAGCAGCATACACCTGTTGAATCGGTCCTGGCGGATGAACCGGACCAACGTGCAAAACCAATTTTCCCGGCAATGGAATCGGCTGACCTTTTGGCCAAAGTTCCATATTGCCTTCAAGATATGTGAATAAAAGAGGTGTTTGCGTTCTTTCAGAGAAAATAGAAACCCCACGTTTGAATTCCTGAATTTTCCCATCTTTGGAGCGTGTGCCCTCAGGGAAAATAATCAACCACATGCGAGGAAGTTCCGTGAGTAATTTTAAAATCAAATTGATCGCTTCACCCTTACGGTCTTTGCGGTCGATTGGAATGGCGCCCAAACAGTGCTTTGAAAAAAATGTGAAAAGCGCATTCGTAAAGAAGTAATCTTTTGCGGCAGCGATATAAAGATTCAACCAATAACGGCGAGGAATGGAAGCTGCGATAGAAACCGCATCCAAGTGACTTGCGTGATTGCTGATAATAATTAACTTCGGCTGAGTCGCGTAGATCTCCTTAAACGGAGTTCCTTTGACCTGTAGGCGAATATAAAATTTAAAAGCGAGGTTTTTAAGAAAGATCGACCACAAAAAACGCATGAACACGCTGAACATGTCGATATGACGTGTGAACAGCGGTAAGTGTTTTAAGTAAGTCGGCAGTTTGGTCCACTGCTCGTTATCGTAGTTCCAATCTTTCATAGTAGAACCGTCATCACATAATAATAAATCGGAGCAACAAAAATCAATCTATCCACACGGTGAAGGAAATCTCCACGCCCGATAATAAAAGGTCCCACGGTTTTCATTCCGGCATCGCGACGAACTGCTGTCATCACAAGGTCACCGACGAATCCACCTAAAGAGGCGACAAGACCTGATGCCAACCAGTATTTGTCAGAACCGTCTGGTAAAAGGAATCTCATGCAACCTGCCAGAAAGATCGTGAGGGCAATGGATGTCGCCGTACTTCCCACCGTACGACGAGGGTTGATTCCGGGGAACATTCTCCAACCACCGATATAGCGTCCAACCGCCAAGTTCGTGTTGTCGCAGAACTCTGTGAGGATAATCAAGTACATCACTTGGTAGACGCCATTCGGAAACTTTAAGATAAGTCCCAAATGCATGAAAGACCAGCCCAGGAAAATAAATGCGAGAAGAGTCAACGACATGTATTGAATCATGCGTTTATAAGAGTTGCGTATCAGCGGCACAAGGCAACTGGCGCCCAAGACCACCATCGGCATAGAGTTGTAAATGTCCAAGCGGTCATACCATGCGCAGACACCCAGACCAATAATTCCCGCATAACAGATCAAAACGAAATTACTGCGATGGAACATCCCCATAATTTGGAAAAAAATTTTAGCTCCCGCAATTGCCAGGATAGTCAAAAACACCAAAGGCCATGGTTCAGGTAGGCCCATCACCAAGAACATCAAAGGAGCTGCAATCAGCCAACTCTTAATGCTCGCCCATGATTGAACGAAGTAATAGTTCTTGTTTCTAAAAAAGAAAATGATCGCACCAGAGACAAAGATGATCGAAAGAACAATCAAAACAGTTTGGCGATAAATATGGCTTTCCCAAGCTGTTGGCATATTGAGGCGGATTGGAAAGCTGATGTCGAAAAAATTCATTACGAAGGTTCCTCTTCAATTTTGTAGTCTTTGATTTTCTTATAAAGATTTGAACGCGAGACCTGCAGAATTTTCGCCGCCGCTTCAATGTCACTAGTTTGTTTTAAAACCGTGCGAATTGCATGCGCTTCAAACTCTTCCACCAAAGTGTTAAGTCCTTTGTTAAAATCAATCGTCGTGTAAGAAGGAGCCCCTACAGGCGTCGCTGTCGGTCTCAACCAACTGGTGACATCTTCTTCACGAATAAATGGCAGGGGAGAAGTCAGGCTCAGTTGTTCACAAACGCGTTTCAGTTCACGCACGTTTCCGGGCCAGTTGTATTTCTTTAAAGACGCAAGTCCATCTTCGGCAATTGTTTTATTGCGACGAGGACGTTCCGCTTCTAGAAAATGTTTTGCAAGCTCATCGATATCTTCAAGGCGTTCACGCAATGGTGGAAGGTCAATACGCTGAGAAGCCAAACGGTAAAGCAAGTCTTCGCGGAATTCTTCAGCGGCAACCATTTTTTCCAAGGATCTATTGCTTGCAGCAATCACGCGTGTTTTTACTTGGGAGCTTTCTTTTGCTCCCACTCTGCGGACTTCGCCGGTTTCGAGGAAGCGTAAAAGTTTTGCTTGCTGGCTCAGTGGCAAGGCTTCGATTTCGTCTAAGAATAAATCTCCACCATTGGCCGCTTCCGTAAGACCCACTTTGTTTTGTTCAGCGCCGGTGAAGGCACCCTTTACGTGACCAAACATTTCGGATTCAAAAAGATTTTCAGGAATGCTCGCAAGGTTCACGGCAATGAAAGGACGATCGCCTTCTTGTTCGTGCAAAAGACGCGCGACCACTTCTTTACCGCAACCTGTTTCACCTTCGATCAACACCGGACTTGTTTCACCGCGAAGATCGGCAATGCGTTTTTTAATTTTTTGCGAAGCTTGAGAACTTCCCACCCAGCGAGCGCTGTGACGACTTGCGCTTGGGTCCATGCTGCGCAAATCCCAAAGAGCTTCGATTTTTTCTAAGATCAAAAGAATCTCTTCCGGCATCAAAGGTTTTGCGAGGAATCTTTGCGCGCCCGCTTTAAGGCAGCTCTCCATCAAGGGGCGACTTAAGTCCCCTGACATCGCGACCACTTCAAGTTGGTTGTTATGCTTGATCAGCTTTTCGATGACCTGAGGTCCCGCTGCTTTGGTCGAGCCCGGCTCCAAATGCATGTCCACGAAAGCGGCGTGATAGAAACGCTCGTATTGAATGGCTTCAAGCTTGGGAGCTGAAAAAACCTTCCAATGAGTCGGCAAACACATCTTTAAAGACTGATGAACCAACGGATCATCGTCGACGATAAGTAGAGAAAAAACTCGAGTTGATGCCATATCCTCCAGTCTGGCTTGTGAGGAGTCCTTTGACTACTCATTTCGCGCATAGTCAGTAGTGACGAAGGCCTACTTTGTGATTAAACTTAAGGAAGTTGGAGGTGCCCGTGAGCGCTCTCAGAATTCTTCTTGTTGAAAACATTCATCCGGTTGCTAGAGACACACTTATTGCTGAGGGATTTAAAGTCGATTTGATCTCTCACGCGCCCTCTGAAGAAGAGCTTCTTAAGATTCTTCCGAATTATGATGTGCTTGGCATTCGTTCAAAAACAGAAATCACTGCCGAGGTTCTCAGAAAAAATCCACAACTGACAACAATCGGTTGCTTCTGCATCGGTACAAATCAGGTCGACTTAATGACTGCGCGAGAGTGCGGAGTTCCGGTGTTCAACGCACCTCACTCGAACACACGTTCGGTGGCTGAACTTGTCATTGCAGAAATGATTTCGTTATCTCGTCAATTAGGAGATCGCAATACAAAAGCTCACGTCGGTGAGTGGGTGAAATCGGCAGAAGGTTCGCGCGAAGTGCGCGGCAAAACTGTCGGCATCGTAGGCTACGGTCACATCGGAAGCCAAGTGAGTATTTTGGCTGAAGCGATGGGACTTCGCGTGGTGTTCTACGATGTGCTTAAGAAATTACCTCTTGGAAATGCAGTTGCAAAAAGTTCGTTAGAAGAACTTCTTTCTGTTTCCGATTTTGTAACTTTACACGTTCCTGAAACTCCAGAAACCAAAGACATGATCGGCGCCAAAGAACTTTCGATGATGAAAAAAGGAAGTTACTTAATCAACGCGAGCCGTGGAACGGTTGTTGTGATTGAAGCGCTGGTTGATGCGTTGAAGTCAAAACACATCGCCGGTTGTGCGATCGACGTTTTCCCAGAAGAGCCTGCAAGCAACAAAGAAAAATTTAAGTCTCCGTTGCAGGGTGTATCTAACGTGATCCTCACTCCGCACATCGGGGGAAGTACCGAAGAAGCGCAGTACGCCATCGGCATGGAAGTCGCAGAAAGTTTCCGCCGTTATTTGAAAATCGGTTCATCATCAGGCGCAGTGAATTTCCCGAATGTGGATTTGCCAGTGAAGCAGGGAACATCACGTATTTTGAATGTGCACAAAAATGAACCCGGCGTTCTTGGAGAAATCAACGGTTTGATCTCGAAAGCCGGCGCGAATATCGAGGGACAATATCTTTCGACAGACGAAAAAATCGGTTATCTCGTGATGGACGTTCACTCTACTCATGCCGATGCTTTAGCAGTAGAAATTGGAAAACTAGGTCGTTCGATCCGCACACGCGTGGTCTACTAAATGCACTAAGGGGATCTTGCTCTCGCCAGATCCCCTTAAGTGGCCTTCCCGGTCCGAAACTACCGAGGAGGTCCGATATGCGTAAAAGTGAGTATTTACGTTTTCGGCGAATTTTAAAAGTTACTAAAGGCCTTTTAGTTATTATTTGGATGATCCTTTTAATAATTATCAAACTTAAGTCGCTTTAAAGTTAAACAGACGCCCTTTCATTCAAGGTCTGTTCCAAGGTCGGGACTGAAAATCCCGGATTGGGATTGAGTCATGGAGGACTGGCGAGGGCACTTACTTAATAAATTTTGCTAAGGCTTTCCTTGCAAAAAGGTACGCCGTACCTTTTTGAAACGCGTTGTAGCCAGAAAAAAGAAGCAGGCACCTAAATAACTTTCCCGGGGTTCATGATGTTGTCTGGATCGAAAACTTTCTTGATCCCGCGCATGATTTCGATTTCGGCGTTTGAGCGTGTGTAGTTGAGGAAAGATTTTTTTGTTAAACCCACGCCGTGTTCTGCAGAGATCGAACCTTTATATTTTTTCACAGTATCGAAAACCATGACATCGACTTTGCGGCATTCTTGGACGAACTCTTCCTTCGTCATTCCAGCGGGTCTTAGGATGTTAATATGCAAATTGCCGTCACCAATGTGACCGAACCACACCACTTCCCACGTCGGGTAAGCTTGCGCCAAAACTTTATCAAGGTCTTCCATAAACGGAGGAACTTTCGAAATCGTCACGGCGATGTCGTTTTTGTACGGAGAGTATTTCGCCAAAGATTCTGAGATGTCTTCGCGGTAGCGCCAGAAAGTCGCCGCTTGCACATCCGACTGACTGATGACGCCGTCAAGAACCCAACCCTCTTCCAGGCATTTTTCAAACACACCCAAAGCATGTTCTTCATCTTGTTCGTTGCGAGTTTCAACTTCCGCTAAAACATAAAACGGAGATTGAGTCTCAAGAGGAGCGGGAAGGCCCGTGTTTTCCAAAACTTTTTTAAGCGCTTTATCAGAGAACATTTCAAACGCCACCAAAGACGTTTTAGTTTTAAACTCTGCAAAGATTTTCATCACAGCATCAAGGCCACTGACAGCCATCACCAAAACTTTCATCGGTGGGGGAGCAGGAGCTAACTTGATTGTTGCTTCAACGATAAAACCCAAAGTTCCTTCAGAGCCGACAAACAAATGACGAAGATCATAACCAGTCGCATTTTTTACAAGGCCGTTGTTAAGCTCAAGAATATCGCCAGTTCCTGTGACAACTTTAAGACCCGCGATCCACTCGCGAGTCAAACCGTAACGAACGACTTTGATACCGCCCGCATTGGTGGCGATATTTCCGCCCATTTGCGAAGAACCCGTCGCCGCAAAATCCACGGGATAAAAAAGATGTTTTGAATGCGCAAATTCTTGAAGAGCTTCGGTCACAACACCAGGCTCGATCACGACACTTTGATCGACCGGACTGAAATCTTTGATCTTGTTCATTTGATCAAAAGACACAACGACTTCACCTTGAGTGGCTACAGCAGAACCGGAAAGACCCGTGCGGCCTCCGGAAGGAACAAGAGCGATTTTATTTTTGCGCGCCCATTTGACAAGGGCGACAACGTCTTCAGTTTTACGAGGAAAAACAATCGCCGAAGCTTTGATGTCGAAGTACGTCGTCCAGTCTTTACCCCAATACTTGAGGCTCTCCTCATCGGTTTTGATTTGGTCTTTTTGCAAAAAACTTTCAAGCTCGATGAGGGCCGTCGACATACAACATCCTATTCTTCGTCAGGAATGGCTCGGTGGAAATCTTTCAGAGTTCTAATTCTAAAGAAAGCGTACAGGGGACACAAGCCCCAAGCCGCTGTGATAAGACCATAGATGCCAACATACGCCCAAAAAGGACCGCCCGCGATGGCGTAAGTCGTCAGAATCACGCCAAAGATAAATCTTAAAATGCGGTCCCAAACGGCGACGTTACATCTCATATTACTTCAATAGCTCTTGAAGTTCGCCTGATTGGTACATTTCCATCATGATATCGCTTCCGCCCACCAACTGCTTGTTGATGTAAAGTTGCGGAATTGTCGGCCAGTTGCCGTATTCTTTGATACCAGAGCGGATTTCTTCATCGTCCAAAACGTTCACGTCGTGGAATTGCACGCCGATGTCTTGCAAAATAGCACAAGCACGCGCAGAGAAACCGCACATTGGGAACTGTTGCGTTCCTTTCATGAAAAGTACGATTTTGTTTTGGCTCAAAATATTATCAATTCTTTCGTGTGTAGTAGACATAGTGATCCCTTTTTAATTACTTAATCTTAGTCTTGATTGAGAGCGCATGAACCTCGCCCGTCTTTAATTCTGGACCAAAGCAGGCCATGACATGTTGATGCTGCTGAATGCGAGTCATTCCCGCAAACACATCGCTTTCAACAAACACTTCGTAGTGATCTTGGGTGCCGGTTAAATCGTAAACTTCGATTTTGGCCCCGGTGTAATGCTTCTCTAAACGTTCTTTCATTTGTTCTGGTGTCATAGGAGGGGAAAGTAGCAGAGAGGGCCTATGAAGTCAGCCACGGCTCGTCTTGTATGACGCTGGATGTCGTTGTAGTATGGGCTCTATGTTTGGACCGACCCACCGTCTATTTAAGATCTTTTCTCTCGTTTTACTTGCTCTGCTTTTCTATTTCTTCGCAAGGCTGGAGTTTTTGCTGTGGAATTGGAGTTTATTCAAAAATAAACCCATGCTCGATATTCTTTGGTCCTTCATTGTGGGCCTCAGATTCGATACGGCGGCGGCTCTCTCCGTCACCGCGCCCTTATTGCTGATTGCCTTCATCCCATGGCCGAAAAGTTGGAACGTGCATTGGTCCACTCTGACTTGGGTTCTTTTTTGTCTGCTGCAAATTCCATTTTTGATTCTCAATCTTGTCGATGTGGAGTTCATCAACTTCGTCGGTCGCCGATTCACATATGACAGTTTCTTCGTCGTCGGAGAAACCAAAGGCAAAGTCTGGAACTTCATCATCAGCTATTGGGGGCTATTCACGATCAACACCTTGATCGTCGCATTCTTTGTCTGGTCCGTTCGTCGCGTGATGAAGGGGACTCCAGATAAACTCGTATGGCCGGGGGAAGAAAAGGGCGGAGTCAAACTCTGGCTTTCCCATGCGTTCTTGTGTTTTGTCGCTCTTGTGATTTCCGTCATCGGAATCCGCGGAGGTTTGCAAAGCAAGCCTATTAGTTTTGTGAATGCCAATGTCTTTTCGGCACCTCTCTTGAACAATCTTGTTCTAAACACGACCTTCACCTTTATCAAAAGCTACGGAGCCGAAGGCCTTAAGCAAGAAAAATACTTCGCAAACAAAGAAGACATGCTGAAGCACCTCAATGGTTCATTCACGGGAACAGCGCTGGAAGGTCATCGCCCAACAACGCCGCAAAACGTGATGATCATCATTTTAGAAAGTTTCGGCGAAGAATATTTTGGCCCGGTCGACGGTAAAAAATCCTACACTCCATTCTTAGATTCTTTGATGAAAAAGTCTTTGGTCTTTGAAAACTCTTACGCCAACGGACGCCGGTCCATTGAGGGCGTAGGCGCGGTGATGGCGGGGATTCCTGCGATGATGAATGAGCCTTTCATCTCTTCGCATTTCACTTCGAATTATTTCTTGGGCCTTGGGACATTGGTCGCGCCTAAAGGTTATGCAACAAGTTTCTTTCACGGGGGCCACAACGGGACGATGTACTTTGACTCCTTCATGAAAAGTGCGGGGGTTGAAAGATACTACGGTTCTCGCGAATACGGAAATTCTGCGGACGATGATGGCGTGTGGGGAATTTGGGACGAACCGTTCCTTCAATGGATGTTGGGACAAATGGACTCTTTGCCGCAGCCATTTTTAAATGCGGTTTTTACTTTGAGTTCGCATCAACCTTACAAAGTTCCAGAAAAATACAAAGAGATGTTTCCCGAGGGGCCGATTGAAATTCTTAAGACGGTTTCTTATTCAGACTATGCTTTAAAAAAATTCTTTGAAGAGGCCGAGAAAAAACCTTGGTTTAAAAATACATTGTTTGTCATCACGGCGGACCACGCTTCCATGCACTACCGTCCTGAATACACCAACGACGTTGGAAGCTATCGCATTCCATTGATTTTATTCCATCCGTCTTATGAGTTCCCTAAAACGGACACGAAGAAAATCGCACAACAAGTGGATGTACTGCCAACGATTTTGGATTTCTTAAATATTCCAGAGAAAGACAAAAATTACTTGGGAAGTTCTCTTTTTACGGATGGTGATAAGGTCGTCGTGAATTTTATCGACGGTCGTTATATGCTTTTTGCGAAAGATTATTTTATTCGTTGGTCTCCGGGACACACCGAACCGCAAATGTATGCTATCGAAGATCGCGATGGAGATCACGAATTGATCGGCATGACTTTGACTCCGGAAAAAGCGATTCGCAAGCAAGAATTGACGGAAAAACTAAAAGCCTCTATACAGTATTTCAACGAAGGAATGTGGGATAATAAATTATATTATCCTTCAAGATAAGCATCTTAGTAATTTGTATTTATGGCAGAAGAAAATAGTTTTGAGATCCGTTGTGGGGTCGTGATTGCGATATTTGCCGCAATCATGGCGGTGAGTGACTTGGTCGCGGGCAAATATGGGGACGATGAAATCATCGGCACCAATGATAAAGCCGCCGCCTATATGTGGTACCAATCCAAAAGCATCAAAGAAACTTTGGTCGAAGGGGAAAAGTCTCTTCTTGAAAGTCTTAAGGAATCCGGCGCGATTCAAGCCAAAGCCGGTCCCGGTATTGATGCTCATATCGCCAATTTAAATCGAAAAATTCAGCGCTATAAAAAAGAGAAGAATGAAATTCTCAAAGGCTCTGAATCCGTCGGCAAAGAGGGTTGGGTTCAGGATCTCAATGGCGAGCTGGGTAAAATCATCGGCGCGCAAGAGATTGAAGCGCATCTAACTTCTTTAGCAAAAGCTGGGGACCGCTTTGATATGGCAAGCCTCTTTTTTCAGGTGTGCTTGGTGTTGGGCGCTTTAAGTTTGGTGCTTAAAAAACAAAAGCTTCAAAACTTGTTTTTTTCGGGAATGTGTTTTTTGGGAATCTTAGGCGCCAGCATTTCGGTGTGGGCTTATCTTTCGATTTAAAAAGTAAGTGCGTGTCTTAAGCCGCTTTTTTACGGAAATAGATTTCTCTTTGCAGATCCGTCAGTGAAGCGACGATTTTTCCTTCGCTGGCATTGGCCATGTGGTTAAACTCCACGCCTAAAACCAGATGCAGATCATCTTTTTCGCGGATGTTCTTAATCATGCCTTGAACCAAGATCGGTTCGCGATCTCCTAAAAAAACTTCGGCTTGCACAAGGTCATCCAGCTTGAAATTAGCTTCGGCCATGGAGATTTCCACAGCGCACCCTTCAGTGCTCAGATCCAGCAGGCGACAAGTGTAAGCGCACACTACTTGGTTTAAATAATTGATAACGAGTTCTGCGGAATAATCTGTCGGGAGAACGTAACGGTAATTGCGACGTCTTTGCAGATGAAATAAATTGAGTACAGTTAAAGTCACATGATTTTCGCCTACAACAGGATGAGTTTCAAAAAGGTAGCGCTCAGATCCAACGTTAAAGGTGGCGGTAAATGTGTCGCCCTCTTGAGTGTTCATGCTCTCTTCCGGAGGACGACATTTAAGCTGCATATTGGAGTTAATACTTAAAGGCTTCAGAGCGATGTTACGGTCAAATTTATCGCGCAAATAAATAGTCTCCTGATTCGCCAAAACCTTTTGGAGAATCGTCTGCTTGTCAGACTCTTTATTTATCGCTTTAAAGATGACCAAAGCTTCGCTCATAGTTTTACGCCGCCGCTACAATCTTATGACCACATTCGTGGCAGAATTTAGCTCCGGCTTGCAATTCAACGCTGCAAGCAGGGCAGGCAGGACCACCTGCTGTGACTTTCTTTTTAACGACTTCTTTTTCGTCCATGTCGACGAAGCCTTTTTCATTCCACTTTTCAATTTCACGCAGCATCTTCCAGCTTTGGAAAATAGAGCGGAACTCTTTCACTTCAAATTGTAAAAGCACTCCAGAACCGCCATTTTTTCTTTTCATGAAGACGCCTTTGCCTTCAAGACGGTTGAAGTGATCGTTATTTAAGTTAATACCGATTTCGTTTTTGCAGTATTCGCCGAATTTCGCAAAGTCCACACTGACGATACCAAAGCGGTCTGGCTGTTCGTTCTCGCAAAGTTTTAAAAGACCGTCGAGCATTTGTTGGCAAAGCTCATCGACTTTAAGAAGTTCTGAACGACCACCTTTAAAGTAATAATACTGATAGAATTCAAAGAAGCTTTCTAGTAAACCCAAATCCAAGAAATGAACTTTTTGAATTTCGTCGGGTCCCTCTGGATTGTCAGGAGCCTTACCCATTTCATAAAGAGCGAGCTTCAACTTCACAAGAACATTGATCACTTGCTCCACACGCTTTGGAGACTCCCCCATCACACGTTGGGAGTACTGCTTCATCATATTCCAATCGACAATCACGCGGCCCGGTTGAGAGCGATCGCCTTTATGATTCGCTGTATGGAAAACAGATCCAAAAGCTTTTGCCACTTGATCTTCAGGGCAAGGTGAAGAGTCTTTTTCTAGTTTGCTGGAACGAACATCATTCAC
>NZ_CAMLDV010000040.1 GCF_946478835.1 uncultured Bdellovibrio sp.
AGAAAATTATCAGCTTTGTTCGTCAAAAAGGCGGCAAAGAGGAATCTGCAAAACTTTCTGTGAATGTTCCTGCTGGCGTGAAAGAAGGCCAACGCCTAAAACTTTCTGGCGAGGGTGATTCCGCTGCTGGCGGCGGGGCTGCGGGTGATCTTTACGTGATCATCAACATTCAAGAGCATCCTCTTTTTAAACGACACGAAAATGATGTGACTTTGGATCTTCCGATCACCTACACGGATGCGATCTTAGGAACGAACATTGAAGTTCCCACACTCACAGGAAAAGCGATGATTCGCATTCCTCCGGGAACTCACTCGGGACAAACGTTCCGACTTAAAGGAAAAGGTTTTCCAAAGCTTGGCGGATTTGGTTCCGGCGACATGCTTGTGCGCGTTCTTGTGGATACGCCTCATAATCTTTCAGCAAGACAAAAAGAACTTGTCGAAGAGCTTGCGAAGTCTACTGAAACCACTCCCCTTGTGAAAGCTTTCCAAGAAAAAGTCTCTCATCTTATGAGGAATAGAAAATGACATCTCGATTTGCGCTTTTGCTAACGGCTTGCCTTTTAGCTTCTTGTACGACGGTAGCGACAAAAAAACGTCCTCCGTACAGACCACCGACTGCGGCGGCTGCGAAAAAACCAAAAGCGATGAGCGGCATGACAACCGGAAAAACGCCAGAGCAAATTCAAAGTGAAACTTTGACGTTACCTGAGGCGCCAAAAACGGAAGATGCCTTGGAATATCTTAAGGGCTTAGTCACACAGTCTGTTCAGGCTCCTAACAAGCAAGATCAGGAAACTTATCGTCTTCACGCGATCGACATCGTCGAAAACAAATTAAATGAAGATCAGCTTGAAGACGTCGCAAAAAATTCTGACTTTGGTTATTTGCGCGCGCATGCGATGTATCGTCTTGGTGAAATGGCTTTGGATCGTAAGGATATTTCCACGGCGAAAAAATATTTTTCGGGCGTGACTGATTATATGCCGGGCAGCGACCTGGCCGTTCGTTCGCAAGATATTTTGCAACAACTTGAAGCTTCTAAAAACGTACAAACGCAAACTGTGGGTGTTGTGTTGCCGTTAAGTGGTAAGAACGCTCCGGTTGGACAGCGAGCTTTGCGTGGCCTTGAGATGGGCTTAGGACTTCATATTCCCGGATCAAGCTTCAAATTGGCCGTGATGGACAGTGAGGGAAACCCGGACTCTGCTCGCCGTGGTGTTGAACGTCTTGTTAAGGAAGATAACGTCATCGCGATTGTTGGAAGTTTACTTAGTAAAACAGCTCCCGCGGTTGCCGCAAAATCAGATGAGCTTGGTGTTCCGACTGTCGCTCTTTCGCAAAGATCCGGTCTGACAGAAATTGGTCCTACGGTTTTCAGAAACTCTTTAACAAGCGGTATGCAGGTGCGCGCCCTTGTTCGTACGGCGATGGAAGATATGGGAATGAAGAAGTTTGCTATTCTTTATCCCAATGATCCGTACGGTATTGAGTTCACAAATATTTTTTGGGATGAAGTTCTAGCACGCGGTGGACAGATTACGGCGGTGCAAACATATTCAACTAAAGAGACAGATTTCCGTCTTGTCATTCAACGACTTGTTGGGACTTATTTCGGTGAAGCACGCCAAGACGAGTTCTCTGTGCGCCTTAAAGAGCTGCAACACAGTGATAAAAAAAGATCTGTGCGCCAATCAAATCTTGAAACAGTTCTTCCACCGGTTACAGATTTCGACGCGATCTTTATTCCTGACAGCGTGAAAGCAATGGGACAAATTTCTGCGATGCTTTCTTATAACGATGTCCGCAACGTGAAACTTTTGGGCACGAATTTGTGGAATACAAAAGACGTCGCTCGTCGCGCGGGAAACTTTGCGAACAATTTGCTTTTCGTGGATAGTATTTCTCCGACAGCACAAACTAGATCTCGCTTCATGAATGAGTATAAGTCTTTATATAACGAAGAGCCGTCTCTTATCGAAATCCAAGCGTATGATGCGGGCCTTATCTTGCGTCAGTTGATCGCTTCAGGTGCGAGCTCTCGTGAAGAATTAACGCAGAAACTGACATCCTTAAAGCGTTTCCCTGGAGCCCTGGGCACTCTTTCAATGAATGCCGAGCGCGAAATTGAACGTCCAGTTACCCCGCTAACTGTTGAAAAGGGCGAGGTTATTCCCGCTAAGCTTGTAAAATAGCTCCCATAAGTATTTTTTATGACGATTTTTTAACCCCCGACTTTGGGTGTCCTGTCTAAGGAACACCAGCGACGATGAGAGTCGCAAAATCTAAAGAAGGGGGTTGTTATGACAAGTCGTATCTCTGAAAACTTAGTGATGGAGTGCAGAAAGAAACTTCTAATTGCAAAACAGGATGTTTTGAATCGCTTCAGAACAGCCCAGCGCGAACTAGTCCATGTGGAAAAAGGTGGCGACGAGGCGGATCAATCGGTCGCACACATTGCTGAACATTCATTCTTGGTGTCCCAAGAGCGCATGAGAAATCAATTGGTAGAAATTGAAATGGCCTTAGCACGCATCGAGCAAGGAACTTTCGGAATCTGTGAAGAGACGGAAGAAATGATTGAGGCTGATAGATTGTTAGCAATTCCTTGGACACGCCTCAGTATCGAGGGTGCAGAACTTCGAGAAGCGGTTGGTCGTAAGTTTGCACGCTAAATAATCACGCGCCGCTTTTTTCGTGACAGTCATTCATTCCCCCGTAATAAGGAAACCAATTTCGGCCAGGATCATCATATCGGGGGGTGAGATGAACGTAACCGAACTGTCAGAAACAGAATTAAAAAACTTGAAAGAATCTTTGCTCTTCCAAAAGAGTTCGATTCTGAACAAGACACATGAATTCAAAGCAGAGCAATCTAGCATCACATCTGTCGCAGATGAAGCTGAGGTTGCATCTCTGGATATCTCTAATAATATTTCCATTCATCTTCATGAAAGAGATCGTACAGCGCTCTATGCAATCGAAAGAGCTCTTTCTAAAATTGCTGATGGGACTTATGGCCAGTGCGAAGCTTGCGGTGAAATTATCAGCGCACGCAGACTTCAGGCTCGTCCATTCACAGCCCTTTGTATTGATTGCATGGAAGAACAAGAGAGCCATTCTAATCTTTTCCAATAATGCTCAGTAAATCTCATTGGATGAGGTCTACTGACATGGATGTCAGTCCAATTT
This sequence comes from uncultured Bdellovibrio sp., assembly GCF_946478835.1. The sequence continues at coordinate 3,195 of NZ_CAMLDV010000040.1, forward strand.
TTAAATTTTGATTTAAGCTCCCACTGTCTCACGCCGAGAAGACTCATACGAGAAAACAAATATTCCCGCATTACGCGGAGGAGCGGTATGAGTTTTGACGATAAAGTTCTAGAAATCCCACAGACATTGCCAATGTTACCTGTGAGAGACATCGTAGTATTCCCCTACATGATTATTCCATTGTTCGTAGGGCGTGATGCTTCGATCCGCTCAGTTGAAGAAGCACTAGCAAAGAATCGCCTGATCTTCTTGGCTTCACAAAAAGATATCACGGAAGAAAATCCATCTCCTGACAACATCTACACAGTAGGTACTGTGGCGATGATCATGAGAATGAGAAAACTTTCTGACGGCCGTGTAAAAATCCTTATCCAAGGTGTAGCAAAAGGCCGCGTGAAAAATTTCACAAAGACAGCTCCTTCTTTTGAAGTGGCCGTAGAAAAAATCGAAGACATCCCAACACAAAAAACTGTTGTTGAAAATGAGGCTTTGATCAGAACAGCCAAAGAGCACATCGAGCGTATCATCGCTCTAGGTCGCCCTCTTTCTCCAGACATCTTGTTGGTGTTGGACGATGTTTCTGATCCAGGTCGTATCGCTGATTTGATTGCTTCTAACTTGGGTATCAAAGTTCAAGACGCTCAAAAAGTTCTTGAGACTTCAGATGCAACAGAAAGACTTCGTCTAGTTAACGAAATCTTGGCTGCTGAACTTGAAGTGATGCAAGCTCAACAAAAGAATCGCGCTGGCGGCAAAGAAGATATGTCGAAGTCACAACGCGAATACTTCTTGCGCGAGCAAATGAAAGCTATAAAGAATGAACTCGGTGAAGGTGACTCTAAATCTGAAGAGATGGATGAACTTCGCGAGAAACTAGTTAACGCCGGCATGCCACCAAATGTTGAAGCCGAAGCGTTGAAACAGCTTGGACGTTTGGAGCGTATGCATCCAGATGCTTCTGAAGCAACAATGGTTCGCACATACCTTGACTGGATGGCGGATCTTCCTTGGAGCAAAAAATCTGAAGATCATATTGATCTTAAGCGCTCTAAAGAAATTTTGGATGAAGATCACTACGAACTTGAAAAAGCAAAAGACCGTATCATGGAGTTCTTGGCTGTACGTAAACTTAAGCCAAATCTTAAAGGTCCAATCCTTTGCTTCGGTGGTCCTCCAGGTGTAGGTAAAACATCTTTGGGTAAATCTATCGCTCGCGCGATGGGCCGTGAATACTTCCGTATCGCTTTGGGCGGCGTGAAGGATGAAGCGGAAATCCGTGGTCACCGTCGTACGTATGTCGGCGCGATGCCTGGTAAAATTATCCAAGCTCTTCGCCAAGCGAAAACAAACAATCCAGTTATCGTTCTCGATGAGGTTGATAAATTGGGTTCTGATTTCCGCGGTGACCCTTCAGCAGCCATGCTTGAGGTTTTGGATCCGGAACAAAATTCAACTTTCCGCGACAACTACTTGAACGTCGATTTCGATCTTTCAAATGTGTTGTTCATCGCAACTGCCAACGTGTTGGAAAATATTCCACCAGCATTGCGTGACCGTATGGAAATCTTGAATATTCCTGGTTACACAGAAAACGATAAACTTTTGATCACGAAAAAACATTTGATCAGAAGACAAATTGAAGCCAACGGTATCACTGAAGAAAACATCAAGTTTACTGATGAAGGTATCAAGTACTTGATCGCAGGCTACACTCGTGAAGCAGGTCTTCGTAACCTTGAGCGTGAAGTAGGTTCAGTTTGCCGTAAAGTGGCTAAAATGGTTGTGATGGGCGAAGCAAACTTTGTTGAGGTAACTCCAACAACAGTTCCTGAATTGCTCGGTCCTCCAAGATTCCAACGCGATGACAAGATCGCTGACTCTCAAGTCGGTGTTGTTCAAGGTCTTGCGTGGACACAAGCTGGTGGTGAAGTTCTCACTATCGAAGCTTTGAAAATGAAAGGTAAAGGACATCTTGCACTCACAGGTCAACTTGGCGATGTGATGAAAGAGTCTGCTCACGCTGCGATGTCTTACGCTCGTGCGCACCAGGAAGAACTTGGTATCCCTGAGGACTTCTTTGAAAAGTATGATGTTCACGTTCACTTGCCTGCGGGTGCAATCCCTAAGGATGGTCCTTCTGCTGGTATCACGCTTACGACCGCTCTTGTAAGTTTGATGACTGGAACTCCTGTTCGTCACGATATCGCGATGACAGGTGAAGTGACTCTCCAAGGTCGCGTGCTTCCTGTCGGCGGTATCCGTGAGAAGTGTTTAGCGGCTTTGAACTTAGGAATTACAAACATCATTATCCCATTGGCTTGCCAAAAGGATCTTGCTGACATCCCTAAGATCTTCAAAGACAAAATCAACTTCATCTTGGCTGAAAACCTTGATGAAGTCTTCGCGGTGGCATTCGATAAGAGTGCAAAGGCCCAGGACAAAAAGCCTGCTGCGAAAAAAGATCCGAAAAAATCAAAGAGCTTGGCTGCTTAATCCGTAGCCCAAGCCCATCGCCCCTCCCAAAACGATGAAACGAAAAAGGACTAGAGAAATCTGGTCCTTTTTCTTTTTTAAAAAACCCTCAATACTTTCGTCATAGTACATTCCACATATATCTATTTAGAAAAATTAAGTGTTAGTTATCATGATTAGCTGGCCTTACTTTGACCAAATCTTGAAGAGTACGATCAATGCTGAGGTGTTGATCTATGCGAAATTTAGATTTAGCTATTGTGTCTCCTCAGGAAAAGTTTCGTAAACGTGCGGAAAATAGTGCTCGCATTTTTGATTTCGAATTTCAGTCTTTTGAAAGTGATGACGATTTTTTCACCAAGTCTGAAACCTACAAAGTTATCACCTGTGTTTTACTGGATTGTAGTCACCTAACAAAACCCAACGAGATCGCAGGTCTTGTGCAGGTCGCTCGGCAAGGCGCTCCTGATAGTTATATTCTGGCTATCGCAAGTTCCAAACTTCAGCCCGAAGATGCGCGAGTTATAAAAACATCCGGTGCTTCGCTAGTGATGATGGAAAATGAATATATTGCTTCAAGCAAGCTGGAATTTATTTTAAGCCAAGTCATTCGCTCCGCTTACATTCCAGTTAAAACCGTCGACTTGATCGAGGGAACTGAGCCCACATTTCCGTTATTTTATCTTATGCCAATCAATAAGAAATTTTTGAAAGTCGGAAAACCAGGAAACACCATTCGTCGCGATTTTTTGGAGAAGTACAAAGAGATCGGCGAACTCTACTTGCGGCGCACAGATCTTGATGCCTGGGTTGAATACACAAATAGTTTTAGCGCGGAAGACAGCGATAGTTTAATCCGAAAATGCCGACTTAAATTTTTGCAGCTGAATCAATCTTTCTTGAACCTTGTGCTGCTTGTGACAGATCAGAGTTCTAGTGCTTCATTTGCCCAGGGAAAGGATCTTTACGATATTTGCCAAAAATTCGCAGCCGATCTTTTAGAGTCACTCATTCACATCAAAGACCCGTGGCTTGTTATCAGCAGTTCCGCAATTGGGGATTTTGGCTCCGTCGAACGGGCTCCTTCCATTGCCGCCTATGCGGGCCTTCTAAGTTCAGAGTCTAAAACAGGTAACGCCAAAGAGATCATGATTGGCGCTTTGCTCTCTGACGTTGGTTACTTGGATTTGAGTCCGTCGACGACACAAAAAATTCGCGAGAATCATTATCAAGAAATGAACGCCGAAGAACAGATGGAATACCAAAAACACCCCATCTACAGTTTGAATCAGTGTCTTTCGCGAAAACTTCCTCTTACGGAAAGCATCAAAGATATTATTCTGCAAAGTCACGAGCGCGTTGATCAAAAAGGTTTTCCCAACAAGCCTCGCTCCGACAAACTTACAGAAGCCGCAATGCTGGTTCGTCTTTGTTGGGATTTGGACACTCGAACTCAGGTGCGCATGGGCGAAGCTCGCCCAAATATTGACATGGTGAAAGCTCAACTCGCACAAGCGATTACGAACGAGACTGGAAATTATTCGATTGGTTTTCTGGTGAAGATATCGAAATTTTTAAAACCGAAGGTCCGAAACGACGACGTGATTATCGTATAAAAAAGGGAGCTTACGCTCCCCGCTTTTATTCGTGAACTGTGATCCACACATTGTAGATACCCTGTTGTCTTACAAGGCGATTGAAGTAGTAAGCATTATCAGGATGAACGCGAATGCAACCATGAGAAGCGCGGGAGCCTAATTTTTTCCAATTGCTCTCTGCCGTTCCGTGAATGGCAAATCCACCGCTAATGAAAACCGCGTAAGGCATGTTACCCAAACCTTTATAGTCTCCACCGGGATATTTTGTTGAAGTGTATTTATCGTAAATACGACCGTTTGGATTCGTATCAAAGTCAGGAGTTCCGTGACCTGGAGCGCCTGTTGAAACTTTCCATGTCGCTGAATGAACGCCATTCAAGTGAAGGTAAAGCTCTTGTCTTGATCTGGAAACTTGCACCCACACTGGGCACTCGGCGCGGAAACAACCTTTACCGAAAGGCTGCAAAAGGTTTTCGATGAACGGAGAAGATCCCGTTTCTTCTTGATAGATTTTATCCAAGTTTTCCAAAGTCTGTTCGATGTTTGGATCAAAAGGATTGAGTTCATCCATCACGTTGTCGGATGAATCCACTGCTTGAGTTTGAGCGTGAGCTGAAAACGCCGTGGCGAAAACCAGGAAAATCGCTGCTGCAAATGATTTCATGACTGAAACCCCCTTCATGTCAGGGGTCAAATATCGGTTGCATTAACTTTTGGCAATGAAGATATCGTAAGAAACGCGCTGTCCTGAAATGTAATTTCAAAGAAACGTTTTCATGGAAATTGTTCGTTAGAATATCTGATCTAAACTGAAGACCAAACATCTAAAAAAAGGAGAGCGTTCCCATGGCGTACGGAATTATTCACTTCTTTCCTAATGGAACCAAAGAACAATACGATGCGACTCTAGCATTAGTCCATCCCGATAAAAACTCACTCCCAAAAGGACAGCTTGTTCATATCGCCGGCCCTACAAAAGACGGTTGGACCGTTTCGGTCGTGCATGATTCCAAAGAGTCCTGGGAAAAATTTAAAAATGAAACTTTGATGCCAAAACTAACTGGTGGAGTTAAAGGTGGTTTCTCGGGTCCTCCACAAGAAACGGCTTTTGAAATCTATAACTTCAGACAAGCCAGTGGCAGTGCTAAATCCAGCGAGTCACAAAGAGAGGCTAATATTTAAACGGTATTTACTGTTTGAAGCCCTTAAGACGTTCGTTTTCGGATTCAAGAACACGGACCAATGTTTTTAGGTCCGTGACTTCATCCTTCAGTTGGAAGATTTGCTCTTCTTTTTCCTGAAGGATTTGTGTGTAGGCTTTTTTGAGTTCGTTAAGAAGTTTGTTGGCGGCAGTCAAAATGGGCTCATCCTTATTTGCCTTCATGGCTTTGTCTAGGTCCTGAGCCTTCATTTCGTCTTTTGAAGAAGCTGACATAGTGTCACTACCTTTCATCATTCCATGATGAGCACCCACCAAGGCGCTTTCGCTTTCTTGGGAGGGGCGATGTACTCGTTGATGGGTACCCATCGGTTCGTCCATGATGAAGTACTTGCCGTCTTCAAATCGGAATTTAATGTCGTCAGCTTTGATTCTACGGCGGAGTGTACTCACACTAATTTTGTACTTAGTGGAATAGTCCGTTAGCGGTAACCAAGAACCAACTTGCTCTACGTTCATTAAATTCCCCATTCAAGCATTTCGGGAAGGTGGTCAGCCCTACTCAGCCTGCGTATCCAACATTATCACACGACTTCGGTCTGTCAAAGTTTGTGTGAGTAGTTATTCAAATTCAAGAAAATTCAGGACCTTGATCTGGTTAATCATGTGTCAAATGCTGCCTATCCACTAGACCTTGGTCTGACTACGCAACCCTAAGTCATGGATTTTCTTAGGGTTGAAAGAATTCTTTGCTCCTTTTGGAGGAAAGTCCGATACTAAAGGAATCAATATGCGGATTCGTGATAAGAAAAAAGTGGCCCTAGTATTGAGCGGTGGCGGCATTAAAGCTGCGGCTTTTCACATTGGGGTTTGCTTAGCTTTACAAGAAAAAGGATTCAAGTTTGCTGGCGGAACCAAAGAGATGGTGCGTCAGAACTTTAAGGACGATGATCCTTTTACGATCCGTTTGTACGTGGGTTCCAGCGCTGGAGCTTTTGTCGCTTCGATTCTTGCTGCCGGCTACTCCGTTGAATCTTTGATCAACGCTTTCCAAATCGGATCAGGGACCACACCGACTTTTGATAAATCGGATCTTCGTTATTTAAAGCCGATTTCTTATCGCGATATTTTCAACCTCAACTCAAGCGGTCTTTTGAAGTTCATTCCTAGAACTTTGATGGAAAAAGCTTTGGTCACCGGAGGTCTGGAATCGCTTTTAAAAAACGGTTTGAAACTGAACGGTCTTTTCTCAACCAAGGGAATCGAAAGTTATCTGCGTAAAGAGGTCCTGCTGGATAACGACTTTGCTCGTTTGGGCGTGGGCCTTTTTATCATCGGCACACAATTGAATCATACCCGTAAAGCCATCTTCGGAAATTTCCCGGAGTCTTATAAAAACGAAAGCACGAAGTACATCAACTATGCGACCATCAGCGATGCAGTGGCTTGCTCAACTTCTTTGCCGCCGGTTTTTGCTCCTTACGGAATCACTCGTCCCGATGGAAAAGAGATTTTCTATTATGACGGAGAAATCCGCGACACTCTTTCAACCCACGTGGCCGCTGACTACGGAGCTGATTTAGTTATTTCTTCTTACTCGATTCAGCCTTACCACTACACGAAAGAGATGGGTTCACTCCATGACTATGGAATTCCGCTCATTGCCAACCAAGCTCTTTACCAAGTGGTTCAGCAAAAGATCACTCGTCATATTCAATACAAAAACGATATTCGCGGAATCTACAATGCGGTGGATGGCTACTTCAAACAGATGAACTTGCCTCCAGAGCATCGTGATAAACTCCTTGAAATCATTCGCAATCGCGTAAACTACCGCCCCGAAGTGGATTACATCTATATCTCTCCACGCCCACAGAACTACGAAATGTTCTTCGTTGATCACTTTAGCTTAAATCCCGAAATCCTAGCGCGCATCGTGCGTATCGGATTTAAATCAGGCATCAACGCCCTCCGCCAGTTCGACATCTAAAAGGTGCCTGCTTCTTTTTTCTGGCTACAGCGCGCAAAATTAGCGATGACTTTCCCGCCAAAACGCCAATATTTTTTTTGCGTCTTCTTCCGGATTCATTCGTGCATATATTTTTTGATCATAGAAACGACCGATTCGGTTGAGGATATCCTTATCTTGAGGAAACTCTTTTTGCAGTCTCTCAAGAAAACTTAAAGGCGGTTCAGAAAGCTCTCGCGGGAGTCTTTGATTCTGCGCCCATGTCTCTACCGCATGAATCAAAACTTGTTCTTCCGTCAGTAAACCTTTCTGTTTAAAAAGACTGCGGAAAATAAAAACAAAGAGAACAAGAATGATTGCGAGAGCGAACGACAAACCCGCTTTATATTCGGTAAAACTTTTCCAAAGACTTTGTTGAGAAGATTTATCGAAGTCGATGAGGAAATAAGTCCATCGGTAGTTGAGGTTCTCAACCCAAAAACTCATTTCATCCCACAAAAGGAATTGTTCTTTGGCTGGAGGACGCCAATCGACGGATCTCGCGAAGGCTCTTTGATCTTCTTCTGAAAGACCGAAAAATTCTTCAGCTCCGATGATGATTCGTAATGGAGCGACCCACATCGTGGGATCAATTCGCTTCCAAGATTTACCGGTGTAAACTTCAACCCATGCGTGGGCGTCTTTTTGAGCGATCTTCCAAAAATCCCCAAGTGGATTGTATCTTCCACCCTGATAACCCACGACAACTCGTGAAGGAATACCGAGGGACCTCGCGAGAGTTGCGTAGGCTCCAGCAAAGTGTTCACAGAATCCTTGTTTTCTTTCGAAGAGGAATTTTTCTAAATCATTGGGTCCGTAAATTCCGGGACTTAATGTGTAAACAAATCCGCCCTCGGCAAAAAGTTTTTGAATTTCTTTAAGGCGGTCTTCTTCGCTTAAGTTTTTCTTTTTTATATTTTCAACCCATTCAAAGACACGGCCTTGTACGGGCGGAGCTTTTAAAAATTCTTCGTCGGGTACTTCTTTATTTATTCCTGCTTCTGTCCAAATTGCGCGATAGACCGATGGCTTTGAAATAGGACGTGAAGCTCTAAAGATAGATTGATGAAGAGGCAGAACCGTATTGGATTCGAGTTGCACTCTTTGAGTTCCATCCAAAACGAATAAGAACGTCTGCGATGTAGGTTCCATCGCGACCTCATACGTGTATTCTTTCTCAGACTTTCTTTCTTCATGCGTCTGAAGAATCGGTCTTCCCGGTCGCCAGCTTAAACCACGTGATGATGTTAAAACAGACCCGCGCCAATAAAGATCTGATGATTTTTTTAAAGGCAAATCTGAAATCTTCGCACGAAAAGCAATCGCAGGATTTGCCGCAAGCTCAGCAACTCTGCCTGGGTTGATTTCATCAGTAAATCCGATTTCTCCATACTGTGATCCTCCACGCGACATCGCCCACGGCAAAACAAAGCGCGGAAACGCGAAGAACAAAATAACGGCCGCCGGAATGGAAAGGACAAATATTTTGAGTAACGCTTTTGATCTTGCTGGAAGCCCTGACGGAAGAAGTGAATACCACAGTCCTCCAAAAGAAAGAGCCGAGGGAAGAATCCAATAGATATCGAGAGTGAAAAGAGACTTTACGGAAATCAGAACGAAGCCTAAAAGCACAACGAACTTATGATCCCGTTCCGTTTCGTAGTCCATGATTCTTAATGCAGAAAGAGCCAAGAGAAATGTATAAGAGGGTTCTTGTCCAATGAGCGTCCGAAACTGAATCAATGTTTGCACAAGGAGCAGAATACTAAGGGCGCCCGTCACTTTTCTAGAAAGCGGTTTCCAGTTTAGGTTTTCTACGCCCCACTTCCAAAAAAGCATCGCAAAACTAAATACCGCAATCCATGTGGAAACTTCGAGAGCCACCATTGCCATCGCCGTCACAAATGAAATCGCTAAGGCTTTCTGCGAATAAAACTTTCTGGTCACGACACATCTCCAGCAGATAAAAGAGCCAGAGTTTCAAGACACATTTTCCAATGAGCGGAACCTCTTTCAAGAGGTGTCTTTTTATTGTTCAATTCGAGAGAATAAGCGTGCCCTCTTTTTTCTGCCTCATCTATCCAGAGACAAAGTTGGGAAACGCGTGCTTCAAAATCAGAAAGATGAGATGTTTGCTCCCAGGAAAACCGCAGAGAAGGTTTTTCCATCTCTTCAAAGTTTTTTACTAGCAGCTCTTGCCTTCTTGCACTCGCTCGCCAATCAATACGCATCATTGAGTCCGAGCTTTGGTATTCCCTGTGATCACGAAATAGTCCTGAATTTTTTAATTCTTCAGAGCCATAGGATTTTTGTGGAAATTGCGAATCCCCTTTTCTTGCGGGGTAAACTAAAACTTCCCGAGGCTTTTTAAAAACCTTCCACGCACGCAGAAGGCCAAAAGGAAATGTGCTTTGCAGAATCAGGCGCGGAAGAATTACGCGTCCTCGTTTATTTGCTTTCCAGTAAACGGATACATTTTCTTCAGAAGAAGGATTTAAAGAAGATAACTCTGATCGTTCGTCTGTTTTTTCAAAGAAGACAACGAGGCTCCATGCCGGAGCTGTAAAATAATTTTTGAGGTGTACAACTAAAACATTTCTTTCTTCCGCGAAAACATTTTCGGCATAAATATTTTCTGCCTCGACGCCATCCACATTCTTATTCGTAATAAGAACACTGGTAAGAGCCACAGAAATTAAAAAGAAAACAAAGATATAAATAAGATTATTCGCATAACCGACCGCGAAGAAAAACAATACCAGCGCCATCGCTCCAAAAGCGAAACCGAAAGCACTTGGAACAATATATGTTCTTGTTCTTTTCCTAGACAGGAACTGGCGTGCTTTTTTGTAAAGCCCCTGCCCATTCACGGCCTCGCTTGATGCCATGATTTCCTCCCAGACGGTGACCTAATACAGGAACTAAAATTTGTTGCACATCTTCAGGGCGCACATAGCTTCGACCTTCCATGAAGGCCCACGCCTTCGCCGCTTTTGCGAGAGCCATTCCCGCACGAGTCGAAAGAGGTGTTCCTTCAAATCCTGCACGACGAGATTTCTCTAAAAGATCCGCGATATAATTTGCGACGGCTTGTGATACTAGCACCTTTTCGACTTGAGAAAGAGCTTCCGAGATTTCATTCTCAGAGAAAATAGATTTCACGTTTTGCAAAAGATGACGTGGATCTTCACCTTGCAGAATGCGCACTTCCGTTTCCTTCGAAGCGTGATGCAATTCCAAGCTCATCAAAAATCGATCGAGCTGACTTTCAGGTAAGGGAAAAGTTCCCATCTGCTGATGCGGATTCTGTGTCGCAATCACATAGAAAGGACGAGGAAGAGCCCACGTATTTCCATCCACAGAAACTTCGCCCTCTTCCATTGCCTGAAGCAAAGCACTCTGCGTGCGGGGGCTTGCGCGATTGAGTTCATCAGCCATCACAAGTTGTGAAAACAGAGGTCCTTCATGAAAAACAAACTTATGCTCTTGCGGATGAAATACTTGCCCGCCGATTACATCGGCCGGAAGAAGATCAATTGTAAATTGAATGCGACGAGTTTTAAGACCTAAAAGTTTTCCAAGAACTTGCACCAAAGTGGTCTTTCCCACTCCGGGCAAGTCTTCAATCAAAAGATGTCCGCCTGCGAGCAAACAAGTGATTGCCAAACGGATTTCCACATTCTTATCCAGGACAACTTTCGACGCTTCAGAGATGAGTTCGTGAAACTTTTGATTCATAGATCTTAACGATACGTGGGCTTTGAATATTGAACCAATGTTTTGACGGCGGCGCCTGACCAAGGTCTATTAATCGTTTTTTGTTTTGATTAACATTTTTGCCTCAATAAATATAAACACGATAAATTTATAATCAAAATTTAGTTTTTAACACCCTGGAGGCCTGGTGAAAAGCAGAAATACCGTATTAAGTTTAGTGTCTAAAAGGGTTCGGTTTGCCTTAGTCATTCAGTTATCTATTGCTTCCATAGCTTTCGCTGATTGTCCTCTAAACATCTCCAGTGCGACTCCCTTGATGTGTAACAGCTATGAATTTGGAATGCCCGTAAATATAACCAATCCAACTGGAGGCCCGTCACTAACAGTGATGGACGGCCATGTCGGTATTGGAGTCCTTAATCCACTTGCGAGACTTGATGTAGCGTATGGGATTCCTACTGGAGACTCTGCGGATCATTTTGTCGCAAACCAATCGACCGCTTCTATAAATGTAAATTCAAATTATTCAGGAACGATTTCCAGCGTAATCGGACACATTGTCACAGGCCCAGCCCAAGAAGGTGTTATTAACTCGGTAACAGGTGTATCTGGAGTTATTAAACACAGTGGGATTGGTAGTCTTACTAACGCTACCGGGCTTCAATCTTCATTAAGCAATGTTTCGACAGGCACAATAACAAATGCGTATGGTCTTACAATACTCGCCCCGCTTAATACTGGTGGGGGTACAGTTGAGAATTTTTACGGAGTTTATGTAGATACTCCGACGGCAGCGAACACTAATTTCGCTGTATATTCAAAAGGTGGATTAAATTATTTTGGCGGGAATGTCGGTATCGGCACTACGACTCCCAGTTCCGAGTTAGATGTTGCTGGGGTTATCAGAGCTGATCAAATCTGTGATCGTAACGGCACAAACTGCAAAGTCATTTCTACAGGATGGGGATCTGGCGGAGGAGGCGGTAGTGGCTCGGGGACTGTTACTTCCATTGCAACAGGGACCGGTCTCGTGGGCGGAACGATAACTACCTCTGGAACAATTTCCGTTGATGTTGGAACCACCGCAAATAAAATAGTTCAGCTAAACAGTACTGCACAACTGCCTGCTATAAACGGAGCAAATTTAACTGACATTAATGCATCTAAAATTAGCGGAAGTTCTGTATCTATTCTGACGGCAACGTCAGGGCAGTACCTCGGCTACAATGGAACTTCTTGGACAAATAAGTCTATTTCAATATCAGACATTTCAAACTTATCTACACAGCTAAGCAATAAACTCGACGCTTCAAATATGCCTGCAAGTTGCGGCGTGAATCAAACCCTAACATTCACATCGCCCACCGGCATGTGGGCGTGTAGCGATATCGTAATCATTCCAAGCGCGTTTGGCTCTCAAGCGCAAAACCTTGTTCTTGCTTCGCCATCCAATAGTTCTGGCACAGCCACATTTAGAACTCTCTCAGAGTTAGATCTGCCATCGTCAGTCACATCAGCTCTTTGGACTTCCAGCGGAAGTAATATTTATCGTTCCGCCGGCAACGTGGGCATCGGGACCTCAACACCTACAAGTCCACTCACGGTTTCGGGCACGATTGAGTCAACATCAGGTGGATTTAAATTTCCGGACGGCTCAGTACAAACGACGGCCGCTTCGGGTGGCGGAGGAGGCAGTTCCATCGGCGCAATTCTGCCGATTGGTATCCAAATTGGAAATCAGTCTTTCGGTCCGTCAGCTCAAGGAACTGGTAATATTGCTATCGGTTTAGGACCATTGCAATCCTTAACCAATGGTTCAAATAATATTGCGATAGGTATGAACGCAATGCTTACTGTAGCGACACCCGCACAACGTAACGTAGCCATCGGTAATCAGGCTTTGAAAATGAGCACTTACGCATCCGATAATGTCGCAGTAGGTGACTTAGCTTTGAGTGCCGCAACAACTAGCGTAAATAATGTAGCAATTGGGTCAGGTGCCGGCAAAGACAGCACTGCAAGTGAAAATGTTTATATCGGTCCATATACTGGAATATCCGCAACGAGCTCAGGAAGTGTTGTGGCGATTGGAAGCAATGCCTCCAGATGGACTACATCAGGTAAATCTATTGCAATTGGTTACAGGGCTGCCAACGCAAATAAAACTGGAGACGTAATTGCCATTGGAAAAGAAGCAGCATCGGCGAGTACTACTGGAAGTATAATTGCCATTGGTACTAACGCGGGATTTTATAATGGCGCCGGAACCCAAAATATTGCAATAGGACAGGATTCTCTGGTTGCTTCCCATGGAAACAACAATATAGCGATAGGTCACTCTTCGGGCTACTACTTAACTACCGGCTCGGGAAATATTATTCTTGGAACCACAACAGAAAATCTAACAACTTCTTCTTCTAACAACATTATTATCGGATACAATTTGGGACCTGCAGTATATGAAGGAAGTAATATACTTGCCATTGGCAACGCAATTTATGGAACAAATGCGGACAGCTCATCTCCTGTAACAAACGCTAAAATCGGAATCGGAACAAAAACACCAGGCTCTCTCCTTGATGTCGCCGGCACTCTTCGTGTTGAAAAAATATGTGATCGCAATGGAACCAATTGTAAAACTCTAGCAAGCGGATGGAATTTAAGCTCTCAATCGAACCAAGAGTTGATCGGAAAGATCAATACACTTCAAAAAAGGAATGACGATCTGGAGAAAAGATTGGCGCACCTTGAAAAACTGCTATCGACAAAAGCGGTTGCAAAAAAATAAACGCGTCTTGTTTGAAAAATTACTCCATCTTCTTTGGTTGAGGATAGTTTATGAAGAATCTATATATAGCGCTTACAAAGTTACATTTTAAAATTTTGTTTTTATTTCTTTTATTTTCACAACAAGCGCTTTCTAAGCCTCCGATTCAAAATTTGGATCTGTCTTCGCCTTTAGCGAAAGAACATATTTTAAATAGTTGGAATTTCGGCAGTGCTGATATTGGAGTTCAAATTCAAGGCCCTGGTATGACCCACACCTGGAGTAATGTAAAGTCGATCGTTTTTACTTTCACAAAAAGCGGAGCCTCAGACTTTATTTATCTCCATAATACGTGCACTTCGGTATTTTCTGGTACGGGCGCGTGTAGTTATCAACTTGGATTTAAACCGAACTCAGCAGGAATAAAATCTGGTTCAGTTATAGTTGATTGGACAGAGATAACTGAGGACGCACTAGGAAACGAAACAACTGTTTCAGGCTCTACTACATGGAATCTAAATGGCATTGCCCTAGCACGACCTCCTAAAACAGAAAAATGCGAACGAGGATCTATCATAAGGATAGATAGCCAATCACTCGGTGAAGTTATTCCAATTGTCGGTTCAGAATTCTCACTATTTTACTCAAGTAGATTTTCTCCCGACTACGTTCTGGATCCCGGAACTGATCCTCTGCAGCCACAAAACTCATTTAATAAAGAAGCCTGGACAATTTCATCTCAGCATTATTATGAGCCACAACAGAAGCGTCTCTATCTCGGAAACGGCACAGTCTTATATAAAGAACATATTGTGCAAGCTGACGGAACATTACTAGTCGTCGATTCCAACGGCGAAGAAATCTACATTTTTGATCAATACGGAAAACATCTAAAAACTCTGACTTTCTTAACCGGAGTCGTGAAATATACTTTCGCGTATGACTCCAATGATGATTTAACATCAATCCAAGATGCTTTTGGAAATCAAACGATTTTAAATAGATCCTCAGGAATAATTTCTTCAATTCAAGCACCTAGGGGGCAGCTGACAACTGTAAGCACTTCTGCAGGAAAAATATCGGTTGTAACAAACCCGAAAGGAGAGTCTTACGTTTTAACGTATAAGCCAGGAACCAGCTTGTTAGAGTCTTTCCAAAAACCGGGAGGACAAACAAATACTTTCACATATGATGTAAACGGTCGACTTACTAAGGATCAAGGACAAGCTGGTAATTTTTGGAGCTTGGATGTAGATCCAAACTCCGGTGATATTACAAAAAAATCAGCTCTAACTAGGCAAACAGTTTATCAGAAAAGTTATCAAGCAAATGGGAACTATTCGACTACAATTACCACACCTGCGGGCTTAACTGTAAACTCAGTCGAGTATCTCGATGGAACGTACGTCACAAATGACGTTCGTGGAGAAACAGCAAACTATGTGACTGATGACGAAAGATTTGGATCTCTTTACGCCCGACCTGCAATGTCTCGATATTCAGTATCAGGAAATCACAGTTCCGTAATATATCAGACTCAGTTTGATCCGGGAGGCGGCACTGGGTTCTTTGACTACATTTCTTATACCCTAACCGCTTCTAAAAACTCTCATGACACAGTTTCTATTTTTAATAAATCTTCTTCGACATGGACCACTACTTCTCCCGAGGGCGTAACGTTATCAGTAAAGTTAGATTCTCATGAAAGACCTTTTGAAATCCAAACGGGAAATGACGTAAAAGTTAATTTGACCTATAATTCAAATGGAAAAATTCAAAGTATAAGTCAAGGCGGTCATAACAGTTATACATACGTATACAATGGAAGTGGATATCTTCAAACTATAACAAACGCACGCTCAGAAACTACAAGTTTTACGTACGATTTAGCTGGACGAATTGCCTCTAAAACATCGGGTGGAAAAACTGTATCATTTACCTATGATGCCAATGGAAATGTAACTAGTATTACAACTCCAGCTGGAATCTCCCATGCGTATGAGTTCAATTTACAAAACCTGATTTCAAAGTATTTGCCACCCTCTGTTTCTGGCGTAACGCCCAAGGACACGACCTATTCCTACAACTTGGACGGTCAACTCACTCAAATATCAAAGCCAAATGGTCAGTACGCCACTTTCTCATATGGTACTGGCTCAGGCCTCCTAAATACAATTTCAACACTGGAAGGTACCTACACCCGAATATATTCATCAACAATTCCAGATCTTTTAACCTCAATCCAATCACCGCAAGGTGTGAAGAATAATTTCTCATACTATGGCCCCTGGATTTCCGAAGATGAGCAAAGAAGAGCTTCTGATAATTTTAAAATTGGCAGTGTAAGTTTTGGATTTGATTCATCGCTCAGAGTAAGCTCGAGAACTGTTACAGATTCAGCAGGAGCTTCTCACACAACGAATATAACTTTAAACCAAGATGAAAAGCCAAAATATATTGGAAGCGACATGTATTTGGAGTACTCATCTCTATCGGGAAGGCTTACAAAAACACAAGTCGGTTCGGTTTCAGATGAGCGAACCTACGATACTTACGGAAATTTAATCGGTTACTCTGCAACATATGGGCTGTTCTTTCCTACTGAAGTGTATTCGTATTCTCTTGTCCGGGATAGCATGAGTAGTATCGTCGAAAAAACAGAAACCATTCTTGGTACAACTTCTAATTACACTTATACCTATGATAGCTCCGGTCGTCTAACTGGCGTTACGAAAAATGGCAGCCAAGCAGCCACATTTTCATATGATAACAACGGTAATAGAGTTAGCTCAACTTATCCGACATATACCGTGACAGCAACATACGATTCACAAGATCGGCTTCAGAGGTTTGGCTCAAAAAATTTTACATACGATCAAAACGGCGATCTTAGTAAAATCACCTTTTTGGATGGTTCATACAAAAATTTCTCGTACAGTACCTTAGGAAACTTAACTGAGGTTTCAAACAGTGATGGAACAACTTATCAGAATTTACATGACGGATTAAACCGTCGTGTAGCTTTACTAAAAAACGGGAACCCTCAAAGAAGATTTCTATATGAAAACAATCTGAGAATTGCCGCTGAATTAAATGGTTCTGGTATTACGCAAAAAGTATTTATGTATGCCACCAAGGTGAATACTCCGGATTTCTTTATTCAAGGAAACGAAACTTTTAGGATCATAACCGATCACCTCGGATCTCCAGTTCTCGTCGTAAATGCGTCTGATGGAACAGTTGCACAACGAATGGAATACGATGTCTGGGGAAGAATACTGATTGATACTAATAGCTGTTTTCAGCCATTTGGGTTCGCTGGCGGAGTTTGGGATAAGGATGCCGGCCTTGTTAGATTTGGGGCTAGGGACTACGACCCTGAAACAGGACGCTGGACAAGAAAGGACCCGATCCTTTTTAGCGGAGACGATACAAATTTGTATGGCTATGTAATGAATGATCCAATAAACTATGTTGATTATACCGGTGAGTCTCGCACTGGATATGTTAAGACGATGTTTTGGGTTCTTTTGGATCAAGCTACTGGCGGCGGCGGCGGACACGGCGCCTCTCTCGGACAATTGGAGCGATCCATTTATACGAAGGAAATTTTGTTTGGAACGGGAGCATTTGACAGTGGCTCAAACGGAACTGTCAGACAATGTCCAATTCCTCAAGAGAAAGAACCGAATGTAAGACTAACTCCATTCAGACCCGGAAATGGTTTACCGGACTATACATGGGGGAGATCGCCAGGTGTCTAAACGAACAAGATTTATAATTAGTATAATCTTTATAATTTTATTCGTCTTGGCTATTTTAATTTATCTAAACCGACAGTGGATAACCGATGAGGTAAATAAAAACTCACCTCCCTTACAGGCACTTAGGAATGAAATTATAAGTATAGATCGATATTGATTTTGAAAATAAAAAGCCCCAGATGAATTAATCTGGGGCTTTTTATTTTTAGTAACTGACTAAAAAATAATTAGAACAAACTTTTCTCTACCGCAGTAAAGATCGGACCAGATACAAAGCCCATCAATACAATCGCTAGAGCCATCACAACTGCAGTCACAGTTGTCGCATTCAAAGAGTGGCCAGCAACTTCTGCATTGCCCTCTTTCATGTACATCACAACGATTGGTCTCAGGTAGTAGTAAACACCGATCACAGAGCTCAACATACCCCATACAGCGAGCCACAATAGACCTTCGCCGACGGCTGCGTTAAACAAGTAAAACTTACCGAAGAATCCAAGAGTTGGTGGAATACCCGCAAGTGACAACAAGAACACGGTCAAACAAAGAGCCAACATCGGTCTTTGTTTCGCGAAACCTGCTAGATCATCGATGTTCACGATGTGGTTCTCTGATTTTTCAAGCATGCTTGCAATTGCAAACGCACCCAAAGTCATCAATGCGTAGCTCAACAAATAGAAGATCACGCCGGAAGCACCAAACGCACCGTTGTCGCTCACACCCGCAGTGATGATACCAATCAAAAGGTATCCAGAGTGCGCTACAGAAGAGTAAGCAATCATACGTTTAAAGTTATTTTGAATGATCGCTGCCGTATTACCCACGATCATTGTGATCACAGCGAGCCATTGCAAGATATCAAACAAGTGATCAGAACCCGTCAAAGACTTCGTTGCGATCACACGCAAGAACGCCGCGAAAGAAACTGTCTTCACCGCTGTCGCCATGAAAGCAGAGTGCGGAGTTGGAGCTCCTTGGTAAACGTCCGGAGTCCAAGCATGGAATGGAGCGATTGAAACCTTAAAGCAGAAGCCCAAGATCACAAACGTGATACCGAACAAGAACAAACGAGAAGTTTGCACAAGTTCCGCTGCATTTTCCATGAAGCCAAGGATGTTTGTTCCACCCGTAGATCCAAAGATGAAAGCCACACCGTACAAGAAAACTGCTGAAGCAAAAGATCCAAGAACGAAGTATTTCAACGCCGCTTCTTTAGAAAGTTTTTCTTCGTGGCTCATCGCGATCATTAAGTAGAGCGCCAATGACATCAACTCAAGACCGATGAACACCATCAAAAGATCCACTGCTGAAACAAGGATCAACATCCCGATCGCAGAGCTTAAAGCCAAGAACACAAGTTCAGAGAACTGTTTTCCTGTCGTTGATGGATTTTCGTACATCATGATCATCGCAGCACCAGCAGCACCCAAAGCGATGACACCCATCCACTGAGTCACACCGTCAAAGATCAATCCGCCGTTGAAAGCCGTTTTACCTGCGCCACCAAAGACAACAAGCAAACCAATCGCAACCACGATACCAATCAAACCTTGAGACAAAGTGATCACGGGATGTTGTTCGCGGTTTCCACGCAAAACTTTCGCTGTGATTGGAATGATACTCGCCAAGAACAATGCAATCATTGGCGAGATCAGAAGAATGTCACTAAGACCAATAGCTGTATTCATTAGTTACCTCCTTGCGCATGCTGAGTCGAAGCATCGCCAGGCTGAACAATTGTCAGGTTGTAGTTACTTCTGTTGTTCACCAAGTAATCAATACTAGCCTTGGAGTAATTCAAGAAGTGGTTCGGGAATAGACCCATCCAGAACACCATAATAACCATCGGAACAAGAACCGCGATTTCGCGCGCGTTCAAATCATGAAGCGGATGATGCTCGTCTTTAACAAGCTCCCCTTTTTCACCGAAGAACACACGTTTAAACATCCACAACATGTAAACCGCACCAAGAACCACGCCCGATACCGCGAAGTACGCGAACACTGGCTGAGCTTGGTAAGTTCCAAGAAGGATGAAGAACTCTCCCACGAATCCGTTCGTCAATGGAACTGCAATCGACGAAAGCGTTACGATAAAGAAGAAGATCGTGAAAAGAGGCAATACACTTGCCAAACCACCGTACTTAGAAATTTCACGAGAGTGAGTTCTTTCATAGATCATACCGATCAAGATGAATAGCGCCCCCGTTGAAATACCGTGATTCAACATTTGGTATAAACCACCAGCCATACCGTAAGCGTTGAAAGCAAAAAGACCCAACAAGATGTAACCCATGTGCGATACAGAAGAGTACGCCACAAGTTTTTTCACATCTGGTTGAACCATCGCAACCAAAGCTCCGTAAATGATACCGACAACACCGATCAACATGAACAACCATGCCCAGTATTCAGCCGCTTCTGGGAACAAAGGAAGAACCCAGCGCATGAAACCGTAAGTACCCATCTTCAGCATCACACCGGCAAGAATCACAGAGCCAGGAGTTGGTGCTTCCACGTGGGCATCAGGCAACCAAGTGTGAAGCGGGAATACCGGAACTTTCACAGAGAACGCCAGAGCAAACGCAAAGAACAACAAAGTTTGAAGGCTGAAGAATGTTCCGCCTACAAATGGGATTTTCAATTGATAGAAGTCCAAAAGACTTGCACTCATGTGACCAGTCGCTTCTTGAGTGAGGTACATCATGTAGATGATCGCAACGAGCATCAACACAGAACCCGCCATCGTATAGATGAAGAACTTAACCGTCGCATAAAGTCTGCGAGCTCCACCCCAAATACCTACCATGAAGTACATTGGAACAAGTGAAAGTTCCCAGAAGACGTAGAAGAAGATCGCGTCCATCGCCAGGAAAGTTCCAAGCATCGCTGTTTGCAAGATGAACAAAGCAACGTGGAAACCTTTTACGCGTTCAGTGATCGCTGTCCAACTCGCGAGGATAATAATCGGAGTTAAGAACGTCGTCAGAAGAACAAGCCACAAAGAAATTCCGTCAATACCCATGAAGTATTGAATGCCGAATCTTTCGATCCACATGAACTTCTCAACCATTTGAAGTCCCGCAGAGCTTGGATTGAATCTTTGCAGAAGAACCAAGCTTACAAGGAATTCGATCACAGAAAGACCCAAAGCCAAGTGACGAATCGTATTGGATTTAGGCCATACTGCTACGATCAGAGCGAACAAAAGAGGTAGAAAAACAATGCTACTCAGGATCATACATTACCTCATGATCACAAATGAAAGGGCCACAACCACGCCGATGCCGATATACATCGCGTACTGCTGCATGTTTCCAGTTTGAACAGAGCGAGCAAAAGAACCCATGCCACGCACAAGGTCTCCAGCCCAGAAGGTCATTTTATCGATGAAGTTCACATCAATATAATACCAGGTGTTCTTACTTAGGTTTATCAAAGGATTAATGATTCCGCCGAAGTACGCCTCGTCCACAAAGTATTTGTTGTACACAAGGTTGTACACGGGCTTGATGCTTTCCGCGATTTTCTTCGGAGTCTCTGGAGACTTCACATAGAACTGATAAGCCACGATCGCAGACACAGTCGCAAGACCCACGGAACAACCCATCAGAATCCATTCGGTTGTGTGATCAAGTGCTGTCCAGCCAGGAATCGGGGAAATCATCGGATGCAGCCAGTGCTCCCAGAAGTTTGGCATGTGACCCAGATGCTCGCCAATTGCGTGAGGAACACCAATCCAACCCGCGAACACAGAAAGGATCGCCAGGATGATCAGTGGAATTGTCATGATCGCA
>NZ_CAMLDV010000041.1 GCF_946478835.1 uncultured Bdellovibrio sp.
CTGGCGAAATGAAGCACGGTCCTTTGGCGTTGATTGACGAGCGTATGGCGATCGTGATGGTGGCTCCAACAGACCATCTTTACGAAAAGACAATCAGCAATTTGGAAGAAGCCCGTGCTCGCGGTGGAAAAGTGATTTCCATCGGAACAGGTGAAAACGAAAAATTGCGCGCGATCAGTGAATACTACCTGGCGATTCCAAAAGCACACTGGACGGTGAACTCCATCCTGACAGTGATTCCGCTTCAGTTGATGTCATATCACTTGGCGTGCAGCTTGGGATACGATGTGGATCAGCCACGCAATCTCGCAAAATCAGTGACAGTTGAATAAAAAAGATTAAAAAGCCCTCTGATGAAGAGGGCTTTTTAATTTGTTAAAGATCTTCGTTCTATTCGTGGAGGTTGTTATATGCCAATGAAAAAGGCACTCAGTCTTCCCCATCTTGTTTTTTACGGCATAGGAATGATTCTTGGTGCCGGAATTTATTCCATCATCGGAAAAGCGGCCGGCGTTGCTCAAGAAGGTTTATGGGTGAGTTTTTTGCTCGCGGCCTTTTGCGCCGCTCTGACTGCTCTTTCTTACGCAGAACTCGCCACTCTTTACCCACAAACGGGCGGTGAATATATTTATCTGAAAAATATTTTTCCTACTTTGCCATATTTGTCTCTGCTTTGTGGTTCGATGATGGTGTTTGCGGGGATTTCAACAGCAGCGACCGTGGCTATGGCGTTTGCCGGATACATGCAACAGTTTGTTTCCTTACCGACAACCGTCACGACGATAGCAATTCTATTTCTGTTCACGGTTATAAATATCATCGGCATCAAAGAATCCAGTTGGATGAATATTGTCTTCACACTTATCGAAATTTCCGGATTGATTTTATTTATCACGCTGGGAATGCAATCGGAAAACTTTGGAAAAGTGCTGTCGACACCAACATTAAATGGAGCTGTTTTTTCAGGAGCCGCGCTTGTTATTTTTGCGTACTTCGGTTTTGAAAACATTGTGAACCTTGTTGAAGAAAGTCGCGAGCCTCAAGAACTTCCTAAGGGAATATTAATAAGCGTCGCGGTCTCGACGGTTCTATATCTGTTGGTGAGTTTAGCGGCTCTGGCCTTGGGCTCGCCGCAAGAGCTAGCTACAAGCGATGCTCCTTTAAGTGATATTGCAGGAAAAACAAGTCCTTCTATTGCCAAAGCTTTGGGTGGAATCGCCATGTTTTCGACCGCCAACACAGTTCTTATTTCAATGCTCTCAACAAGTCGGGTGATCTTTAGTATGGCCCGGGAAAAAGATCTGCCCCAGATGTTTGCGAAATTTTCTGCGAAAAGATCAACACCTTGGATGGCTTCCGTGACGGTTTTTGTTTTGGCACTCACTTTGTTGCCGGTTGGAGGCATTGAGGTTGTGGCCAGTGCTTCTTCATTTGCGACGATGTTTGCGTTTTCAGTGATTAACTTAGCTCTTATTCATTTGCGATTTGTCGAGCCTGAAAAAGAACGCTCTTTCAAAGTGCCATTTTCAATTGGAAAATTTCCTGTGCTGACAGGAATGGCGGCTTTAGTTTCAATAGTTTTTTTATTCTTCTTTAAGAAGGAAGTTTATTTTTTGGGAGCGTTTGTTTTTATTGTGACGACTGTCGTGTACTTTATTAGCCGGCGGAATTCATAAGATTGTAGAACGATTTCACACGTTCCACAAAATCCACAGTCTCGTAACCACGTGCGGGGCCGTATTCTAGCTCCGCCGCGTATTCAGGATCTGCAAGGAGCGGCAACACCTCACGCAGGTGGCGCCAAGAATAAGGATTGCGACCCATTTTCTCAGCCAACTTCTGAGCATCTTTTAAGTGAGCAAGACCAATATTGTAAGCCGCCAGTGCCAATGCCAAACGATCTTTAGGATTTAAATTCGTAGGCGTCTTATCTAAGAGATAACGCAAATATTTTGATCCGCCCCAAATACTTTGCAAAGGATCGGTGCGATCTTCAATACCCACGTGATCGGCTGTGTCCGTTGTTAATTGCATCAAACCACGAACGCCTGTGAAACTGCGAGCATCTGGATTCCAATGAGATTCTTGATAAGCAACCGAAGCCACCAACTGCCAAGGAAGATGATGTTCCTCAGCCGCTTCTTTAAAGGCGTCTTTATAGATCGGCAACGTCGAGCGAATTTTTTTAAAGAACTTCGCAATGTCGCGTTTATTTAACTGCGCAAGATAAGTTTTATAACGATCCAGCACACGCATCACTTCATCTTCACGTGAAGCCTGTTGATACCAAGACTGCATCAAGCGCAAAAGATCCTGATTGTCCGGAGTCAAAAGCCAACTCAAAGAGTAAGACTCCGTTAACGCTGCGATTTTTTCGACTTGCGTATGATAACGAGTGTAGAAATCTCCGCTGAAGTTTTCTGCGATCACGCAATCACTCTTTCCTTGCGGAAGTGTCGCGATCAAATCTTGAGTTTTGGTGTTTTCAAGGATCTCCAGTTGAACTTGCGGAGAAAGCTGGCGAAGACGTTCGGAAAGTCCTAAGTAGTTATCTTTATTAAGGAGAGCGATTTTTTTGCCGTTCAAGTCTTTGATATTTTGAACTTGCGACTTCTTGTGACAGTAAAGACTTAAATAAGTTTCTTCAAAGGCCGGGCTTGTTAAAAAGCCTATACTATTATGAGGAGTCCTCAATCGAGCCGCTGCCACGTCGCCTTCGCCCTTAGAGAGCGCGCGGACCACCGACTCTTCATCCGGTAAAACAACATAGCGTATTTTAATATTATAGTGGCGCGAGAAACTTTCCATGAGGTCGTGATCGATCCCGAAGGCGTCGCCACGTTTGGGCTTACTATATATAAGAGGACTTTGCGTGGTAAGGACAACGACTTCACCTTTGGACTGAACCTTAGCAAGGCTATCCTGTTCATCCCAATACATGGCATCGCAGCCATTCATGGCGATGGTGGTGACACCCAACGCTCCTACAAGGAACGCGCGGGTTAATTTCTGTCGAAATCTTAAAATCCTACCCATAACGTTCGGCCTAGCTACCTGATGGTGCGGAGCAGGGGCAAGGATTAAGAGCTTTGGAGACCCTTAAAAATATGAAAAATCGACGGTTCCTGCAGAAAATCGGCACCTCTTTGGAAAAATCTTCAACCCTGGTGGGGAGTTACAGGCAGGCGTCACAAACTGAGACAGAACTCACAAATCTGACGCAGACCCTAAAAAAGATCATGTTTAGAAGCAAAGATTCCGAAAAGTAAATGGCAGTTCGTCTATATTTTCAGGGGAATGGTCTTATGAAATCGTGGCTCGCTATTGTCTCGTTAGCCTTTGCGATCGGCCTTTCGTTGGAAGCCAATGCTGCTCCGTTTGTCGGGGTGAAGTATTGCGAACCCAGTTTGAACGCCTGCCTGAAAAAGAGTAAAGACAAAACCCAATGCGGTCAGGAATACGAAACCTGCCTGAAGACCACCGGGGGTGTTCTTGAGCGCAGCGACGGAAGCATGACTCAGCGTTATCACCCGGACAACCCGCAGTTTAAAAAGTGCCAAGCGCAAGGTCTGATTATTGGAACCAAAGCGTTTGACGCCTGTATGAATGGTGCGGGGACTTCGACAGCGTCAACGCCTCGAACTTCACGTCCGCCTGTGACTTCTCCAACAACGACGGCGAGTACGCCTTCCGTGGATGACACCACTCCAACTCCGCAAGAAGATCCCAACACGCCAGAGTCTCGCGCGTGCCAAGCGGAGTTCGCCGAAGCTTATCAAAAATGCGAGGCTGAAAGTCAGATCGCCGTTTCAAACTGTGATAGCGAAAATGATTCGGATCTCGCTTCGTTTTCAAATTCCACGAATGATTTGGCGATTCGTTTAGGTGCAACCGCCGCAGCAAGTATCACGCAATCTTGCACGGAGATGGCAAAGGTCAGCCAAGCTGCGAATGCGACCGTGGCGACCTTCCGTACTAGATGTAAAGCGGCTCAAAATTCTTGTTTTGATAGCTGTGCGCGAGTGAACACGTTTATCTCTGAAAGATCATCGACATGTTTTCCGCACTTAACGTCGCAACAAGTTTCAGAAGCGATGTCGCAATATCAAAACAACGTTTCTGGAAATAGAACCAAGTGTGAAGCTCTCGATACCAAAATTACTGAAGCGGAAAAAGCGATTAAAGAATACGGAAATGCTCTGACTGTGTCTGCCGGATGTCGCGAAGATACTTACGGCGGTCTTGCTGCCAATGCTCCTGAATTTTGTAAAGCCACACCTTCTTATCCAGGTTGCAGTCGCGCCAATCCCATTGATTGCTCAGACCCAACAGCCGCTGTCGAAAATCGCGTGTGCATCTGTCAGAAAAATCCCAATGATCGCACGTGCACTTTAGCCGAACAAAAAGAGGGAGGAGAATCTGTTGCCGCAAGCTCAGATCCTTCCGGCCGTTTGCCTTCGCAAGCTTCTGGTGGCGGCGGCGGAGATATGTTTGGAACTCCCTCGATCACTCAAGGAAAACCGAACTCAGGGGGACCGGGAACTGTCGCGGAAGGCCGTCAAGGTGGAGAAGCGCTTGGAGGTTCCGGCGGCGGAAGTGGTAACGGCGGCTCTGCTTCCGGTCGTGGTGTCGCGAATGCCGGAGATGGCAATGAGCACGGTGTTCTTGGTGGCTTCTACGGTGGTGGAGGCGGCAGTTACGGCGCCTACGGAAATGGCTCCGGCTCTGGGACTGTGGCCAACGCGAATGGAGCTCAACGCGTGGGCGGGAACTCCGCGTCTTCACAAGAGTTGCAAAAGTTTTTGCCTGGTGGCCAAAATGATCGCCGTTATCCCAATGGAGCCAGCGGACCTGATGGCATTACCGGTCCACACTCAAACATTTGGCTGAAAATTCAGAATCGTTATCAAAACGAAAGCTCAAATCTGATGCCTTAATGCGCGAGGTTATTCTAAAAAATAGGCAGAAAGCCCTCCCTGATTGACTCTCCGGACGGTTTGTTTGATCGTGATTTCGATGAAGACAACGAACTGAGGGGTTAACGTGTCTGAATTTTCTTATGTTCATGCCAGAGGTTGGATCGAGGTAGTTGTAGGTTCCATGTTCAGTGGAAAAACCGAAGAGCTGATCCGTCGTTTGCGTCGTGCCGAGTTCGCGCGTCAGCAAATTCAAGTTTTCAAACCGATCATTGATAAACGCTATAACGAGATGGCGGTCACATCTCACGATCTGACAACGATTGATTCTTTACCGATCAACGATGCGGATGAAATTTGGAATCATCTGAAGCCCGGCACCAAAGTGGTGGGCATTGATGAAGGACAATTCTTTTCGCAAAATCTTGTGACAGTAGCGCAAGATCTTGCAGACCGTGGTCTTCGCGTGATCATTGCGGGCCTTGATACAGACTGGCAGGGAAAACCTTTTGAACCCATGCCGACATTGATGGCGATTGCAGAAAGCGTGACAAAGCAACACGCTGTTTGTGTTGTTTGCGGAAATACCGCAAGCCGCACGCAACGTACTTCCGGCGGAGATGGCCAAGTTCTTGTGGGAACTCACGATGCTTATGAAGCTCGTTGCCGTCAGCACTTCAAACCTGAAGTGGATATGCCGACTCTCGATTGGAAATTGAAACGCGAAGCAGATCTTGCTTAGTCTTTTGATGGAAGTGTTTCTTCGAATGAAAGAAACGCTTCTCCTCTGAAAATCATCTTCTTAAAACGCAATAGTTCCCTCTGGTGGTGACGAAGTTTTCGACAGAAACAAAGTCTGTCACTTTCCATCTTTTTCCCCCTTTCCCTCTGAAAAACTGCTAAAACTAGGTCACTCAATTGAGGTGATCTATGATCAAAAAACTCTCGATGGCTTTGATGGCAGCGGCGATGATGTCGGCGTGCGCGGGACAGAATTCCTCCGAAATTCTTTCGCAAGATTCTCAAAGCGGCGTCGTGGGCGGTGAGAAGGTGAACATGGTTTCTCCGATTGCGCGCTCGACGGTGGGGCTTTTTGATGAAATGACAGGATCTCTTTGCACAGGCACTTTGATTTCTTCGCAGTTGATTCTAACCGCCGCTCATTGTGTGGTTCCGGGTTCTCACGATTTGTTGGTATTTTTCACTCAAGATTTTAATGACATGAACGCCTATAACTCTCGTTATGCATTGAAGGCTTTGCAACATGAGGACTTCGATAATAGTAAAAAGCAAGACAGAGCCGATATCGCGTTAGTGCGGATTACAGGCGACTTGCCTGCGGGTTATGCTCCTGCTCCGCTATATGGTGATTTTAAAAATCTTCAAGCGGGTACCGAGACTGTCGTTGCCGGATACGGTGTAAGCTCAGCATGGATTGGGAATAAATCAGGAGTTCTTCGCACCACAAATCTAACAATCAAAGCAGCTCAGTTTGGAAAAACGGAATTGATGATGGCGCAGTCGACTCGCAAGGGTGTTTGCCAAGGAGATTCCGGCGGACCTGCGTACATTCAAAAAGATGGGAAGTTGTATTTAGCAGCTGTTGTCAGTCGCGGAGACGCTTTGGATTTAGGAATCACGGCAAAATGCCCTAACAATTCCATTTACTCTCGCGTGGATGCCTATCTGCCGTGGATTAAAAAGACGTCTGAGTTTTTGATGTCGATTCGTTAAAAAGAAAAAGCCCGGAGGACCCGGGCTTTTTTTATGCTTGCCAACTTTCCAGTGCTTCTCTGGCCAAACCAATTTGTTTTTTCTTACGAAGCTCTTTGTCTCTTTCTTTTTCCGCAAGGGGAGGCAGAAGAGCAAAGTTGATATTCGTTGGTTGGAAGTGCTCGGCTCTTGTGGGATCTGTGATGGCTTCAAGCAAAGATCCAAAGGCACTCGCGCGCGGAGGCGGCGAGAACGGACGATCTTGCAATTTCTGATGCAAGAAGCGAGAAACCATCAACCCCGTGCAAGTAGATTCAAAATATCCTTCCACGCCTGTGATTTGTCCTGCGAAGAACAGCCAAGGATCATTTTTACTGGAAAGATCTTTGTTCAATCTCTTTGGGGAATTAATAAAAAGATTTCTGTGAATGCTTCCTAGTTTTAAAAACTCTGCGTTCTCAAGACCCGGGATCATGCGGAAGACACGCACCTGTTCTCCGTAAGCCATGCGCGTTTGAAAGCCCACCATGTTGTAAGCTGTGCCTTCTTTGTTGTCTTGACGAAGTTGCACGACAGCCCAAGGATAGCGGCCGGTGCGAGGGTCATCCAAGCCAATCGGTTTCATTGGGCCAAAGCGCAATGTCTGAGGGCCACGATCCACCATCACTTCAATCGGCATGCAGCCTTCAAAGAAGTCTGTTTTTTCGAAATCTTTGGGCTCAATCTTGCGTGCGTTTTTAATTTCTTCAATGAAGCGATTGTATTCTTCTTTGTTCATCGGGCAGTTGTAGTAATCACCCGTGCCCTTGTCATAGCGATCGGCCTTCCACGCAATTTCTGTATTGATTGAATCCGCATCAATGATCGGCGCAATGGCATCAAAGAAATACAAGAACTCATCGCCAAAATGTTTGCGCATGCTTTCTGCTAAATCATCGTGAGTCAAAGGACCTGTTGCGATCACGGCCGGGCGAGGAATTTCATCCAATGACTTCACAACGTCATTGCGAACTTCAATGCGCGGATGATTTTTAACTTTCTCTGTCACGACCGCAGAGAAAACTTCACGGTCCATGCCTAAGGCTTGTCCTGCGGGAACCTGCGCTTCAAAGGCAGCCTTAAGGATGTGAGAACCCAGTTTCTGTGCTTCCCATTTCAGTTGTCCTGGAGCTGAATGCTCACCAAGGCTGCCAAAAGAATTCGAGCACACGAGTTCTGCAAACTTATTTGTCTTATGCGCTGGAGTCATAGTTTTATCGCGCATTTCGTAAAGGACGACCTGATAACCCATGTCAGCAAGTTGTAAAGCGCATTCTGAGCCCGCGAGCCCCGCGCCAACGACTGTAATTTTTTGATTTTGAGTGAAATTTGTCATCTTTGTGGTAGACCTTTTCTTAATGGATTCCAATCAGAAACCCAAAGGCAAATTATCTATCGGCTCGGAAGTACTACAGAGTCTTTTCGAAAATGGCAAGTCGCCATTGTCCGAGCAGTTTATGCGCTGGAAATTATGGGCAAAATGGGAAGAGGTTGTGGGGCCCACCATCGCTAAAAACGCCGAGCCTGTGGGCTTTCAAAGAGGCGTATTGTTCGTTTGGGTGCGTAACTCCACGTGGATGCAGCAAATGAGCTTTATGGGGAATCACATCCGCGACACCATCAATCAGAAATTTGAGAAAAATTTTGTAAAATATATCAAGTTCACCTTGGACCGCCGCGAAGTTCCGAACTCAGATCAAGAGAGTTTTAAAGAGATGATCCAAAAAATCGCTCCAGAGGGCGACAACGACTAGGCCTATTTCGGAACGATCTGAAGGATTTTCATCTTGGCAAAATCTTAAAAATTCAAAACTCGCCAATTCGGCTTTAATGCCTTATATCCTCTCGCACATTAACTTATTTTGCGAGGTCCTTATGATCCGTTCTCTTATTGCCCTTGTAGCAATGTCTTCTGTTTCTTCTTTTGCTGTAGCTGCTGATGTTTGCGAAAAACTCACTCTTTCTTGTCAAGCGACTTATCTTTCTCAAGAGGGCAAAGTCGTGCAAGCCGCAGGTGCTTTGACGGCCTTTGAAGATGAACACTGGGATGAACCTTCTTTGAAAAACTGCGCAGCAACGGCTTACGTAGTTTCTTCTGAAGTCGCTAAAACTTCTGTGCGCATTTATGCTGATAAAGATCTTTCTGGCAACCAAGTGACTCTTTCGGCGATAGCTTCTCAAACTGAAGATGTTGTTCAAGATGGTCAAACATACCGTTACGGTTACTACTCAAACACAAACGAAGCTTCTTCTGTTGTGGGAGCGACTTTGAACTTGGGTACTTTGCGTTTGGCAAAACCAGTGGGCAACATCACTGACGTGGCAGTGACTTGCACAGTGAAGTAATTTGATTTTCAAAATTGAGAATTGAAAAAGGAGAAGGAGACTTCTCCTTTTTTATTGTAGGTCCTCTAAGGCTTTCAACCAAGGAGTTGAAATCTTCTCAAGTTGAACTTGGCTGGCTTTCGGCAGGTGAGGCTTTAGCTCCATAAGGGCTAAAAGCGCATTCACCTTTTGAGGGAAGTCGAGCTTTGAACCGTCGCCGTTGATGTAAAAGCGCTCTTTCGAGTTATAAAGCTCTTTATTCATCGCAAAGTAAATTTCTTGAGCCGACCAAAGATAAGCGTCTAGTTTTGTGATCTCCCGGGCTTTGAGAAGGGCGCGGATTCCGTAAATCTGTTCTTCCACCAAAAACTCTGGATTGTTCGAGCGCTCTTTTTCGTTCAAATAATAGTGCGCTTGGAGCAAAGACTTTTTTGTCATCAGTTGGTTGGAAATAAAATTCGCCAATGCGACAATCAGCAGTTTCAAATCGCGACGTCCCTCAAGAAGAGCGTCGAGAGGAGCCAGTCCTTGAGCGTCCTTTTCTAGCAAGATGGAGGACTTGGTATTCTCAACTCCTTCAGTCGCATTAAGGAAGTCGCCAATGGATAATAAAAATCTTGCGACATCTTGAGATTGAACAACATTCGACTTGCGACCGTCTTTAATATCCACGATTCCGGCCATGATTGCAGTTTCTGCGCTTGTCGAGTATTGATCGGCCCATAGAACATCGTTGTTCAAAGTCAGTAAGAACACGGGCGTCGCTTTCTTCGTGATATCCTGAAGCAGAACCGCCACGTCACCAATATTTAAGGCAAAGAGCATATCTTTTGGAAATAAAGAACGATTTAAAGCTTCTGACTGAATTTCTTCCGTCAGTTCCTGAGCTTTGATTTTTCCTAAGATATGATCAAAGCTAGATTCCTTCCAGTCGGCCGTCAGACGAAGCATGTGGCTAAGACCTTTGATTTGTTCCGCATAAGACGCGGCAGAAAAGTTTTTGTCATAAACCATTTTTTCATCTGCGTGAAAGGCGTCTTGCATACGGATTTTGTCCGGGATGCGATAAGAGATCAAAGACGCTGTCAGATTCATTAAGTCCAAAGGCTTCTTTTCATGCTCCACAGGTGACAGCAAGGCTGGAATTAATTTGTTTTGATCGTCACGATAGCCACCAATGCTAATTAATTTATTCACTTGTGAAAGAGCTGACTGCAGACTCAAGGCCTCTGCAGGGGAGCTATGCTCAAGCAAGAGAGTGTTGGCCATCATTGATGTTCCAGCGGTATTGGCTTTAAGATCTGTGAGTGTACCGACACCTTGCAAAGACATTTTATTTTTAGCAGAGATATCAACTTTGACGGTGGATACTTCGAAACCAGAAACTTGACCTTTAAAGGTTGGCAAAACTTTTTGCCCCCATTTAGCCAAAAGCGTTTTGATATAATCCGCGTAGTTTTTTTGCACGGAAAGAAGCTCGCCCGCTTTGCTCACAAGTCCCGCATCAATCTTATCAGCAAAGGTTTGGGGAATTTCGGTTGCGAAAGTCTGAGCAAAGGCTTGGATTTGTTCAATCACGTAACCGCGCGTTTTTTCATTCATCTGGGCTCGCAGTTGGTCTAAGCCGTACTTTTTAATTTTTGGAAGAATGAAGAGTTTCTTTGCAATACCCTTAAAAATTCCGCCGGAGCAACCATCGCGACGAAGGCAGTCTAACTCTTTAGCATCTTGCTTCGTCAGAAAATCATAGAGATCCTCATTCACAGGTTTAAAATAGAGAGCCTGTTCTTCGGGAGTGAGAATTCTCCAGATATCCACAAGAACAGTAAGACCTGTCTGAGGTTCGTCGCTAATAGCATCAAGTCCCTGTGCGATCTGACGCCCTTGTTTAAGACTTTGGCTTAATTCAGGCGTTAACTCGACTTCAAATTTGCTAATCCCGTTTTCCACGAGGTTTAAGGACTGAGTCAGCGTTTTTGTTTTATCAAGTTCAGCTAAAAGAGCGCGCACCTCTTTGAAAAGAGGCTGTGTTTGCGCGATCAACTCGTCATGGACGCCTTCAGAAATCATCTGTGGCAAATCCATGTTATTTAAATTATCTAGCACAATACTTGTGAAGGTTTCCGCATGATGAAGAACACTTGCAAGACTTTCGGGTTTTTGTGGCCATAAATAGCTTTTTCCCAAAGCCAAAATATTTTCTCTTAAAACTTTACGGGATCTTTCCAATTCCGTTGAAACTTCATTTAAAGTTTTTTGCACTTCTTCCTGCGTCTGTGCTGCCGCCAGAGCAGCAAAAGGACTTTGTGCTAAATCCACATAGTTGGTAGTTTGCGGTTGTTGATAGAAATTTTTAATCCACTGAAGACCTTTGTTGGTTAAAGCCTCATTGTGCGTAAGTTTTCCAAGGGCCACGAGATTTTCGGCTTGTTGAAAATAAACCGCCGTCGGAACCGAAGCCTGCCAAGAAAGCTGAGCAGGGGAGGCATCAAAGGTTTTTAAACCCGACGAAACATCGGCATCTGCCGAGCGTGGGCCAAACGATGTGGTAGGCGCATCAAAACGACGTTCTTCGACCTTGGGTGCGCAGGCACTTATCAGAACTGTCGTTGATATTAAAATTTTGATGTACCTTTTCACTCTTCAACCCCTCTAGAAGAACATCATTAAATTAAGTTCTTGAACCAGCTGTCTTTCCACGTTCATTCCGGCGATCACATCAGACACTTCAATTGAAACGATCATCGGAATCAAAGCGGTCTTCTTAAAATAAGACTTCACGGAACTATAAGACACTTCCGCCTTCACTCGTTGCGCTTTCATATCCGTATTAAGTGCCAAAAGATCATAGCGAGAATTTTTTGAACCGCTAAAATGATCTTCATCCTTTGTGGCGTATTCGTAGCCGCCACCAAAAGTCCAACTGTCATTGAGTTCATAAAACAGATTTCCACCCAAAGTCGCTGTGTTGCCGAGTTGTCTTTTCACGTCTTCCTTGGAGTTGGTGTCAGGAAGTGTGTCATCTTCATTCGTCGGAACACGGGCGGTGATCTGATCGGGGATATTTAGAATATAAGAGAGGTAAGGGACAACTGAAATTCGCGAGGTCAACTGTTTCGAATACGCAATGGTGTTGTTCACATTTGTTCGACCAAAAATATTTAACGCCGCGAGGTCGTCTGGATCATATTGAGGTCCTGTCGGAATACTCAGCTGCGCTTGGTAAATAATTGCTTGGGATTTGTCTTCATAAAATTTGTATACACTTGCGACTTGCACGTCGCCCAAAAAAGATTCACTGCGATTGGTGAGAGCTTTGTAACCTTTTTGTTTCAAAGTTTGGTTGGTGGCTTGTCCTAGATTTGTATTTAACGCTTCATCAAGCTCCGGACTGAGACCTGAAAACTGTGCGCGATAATATTCGATATTTGAAAATTGCTGAGACAAAGAAATTTTATTTTCATAACTGACGATGGGAAGTCCCACTCCCAGAGTCCACTTTGAAGTCACGCCACGGGCAAAGACCGGAGCGAAGTATTTTACTTTCGGCATGGTCTCTACACGCAAAACTCCCAAGTTGAAGTTATCGCCTAAGCTGTGCGAGCCAAAACGGTTCAAAGCTTCAATGAGTTTTTTGGCGTCTTGATTGAACTTTGCTAAGTGGGGAGCGTCGAAGATGACAGACTTATAATCTCCGAGATTCATCAGAGTTCCGTTTTCAGTGTACTTCTGATCAATCCCGTCAATCATACCGAAACGGAAAGAAGGACTGTTGATTCCCTCAGGAAGAACGTTTGTCGACGTCAAGGCGTGGGCGCAAAATGAACCCAACAATCCCAAAATTGTTACAAGAACAGCGGACCGTTTCACCTAAAACCTCTTCAAATCTGTTTCTAACGTCTCCAAAAACGAAATTGAAAGCAGTCTGGAAAATGTGAGCTAAATTTGTGCCAGTCATTTTGCGCCCAAGTGAGCAAAAACACAGAGTGTTTACTCTAGAGAAAGTTTCTCCATTTCGGGCACGATCCAATCCAAATAATGTTGAACGTTCACGTACTCGCCACGGTAATTACAGATGTCAGGAGCGTTTCCGTTGGCGTCGGGAATAAAACGGGTCTTTGAAACCACGCCCACAAGGTAAGTGCTGACGCCGATATCCAACATAGCCGGTCCGCCGGAGTCTCCTTGGCAAACACCTTTACCGGCTGTTTGATCGACGTAAAAGGTTTGCTCACTGGCTTTAAAATTTACAACATTCAAATCCACAGTGCGCAGAGTTCCGCCATCGGCTGCAACGTCTTTTCTTCCCGAAGTGCGACCGAATCCAGCGGCTTTGATTGTCGTGAGATTCAACGGATTTTCTTTGCTTGGCAGGGCTAAAATTTCAACTTGTTCTGGAAGAGCCAATTCCAAATGCAAAAGTGCAAGATCAGAAGTTTTGTCTTTCGCGTAGTCAGGATGGGGAACAACTTTTATAACTTTAAAATACTCCGTTTTTCCGTCTGCGGTTGGAAGTTCGATGCGATTGATATCTGCGACTTCAGAAAGGCAATGAGCCGCTGTCAGAACAATTCGCGGAGCAATCGCGGCTGCCGTGCACTGAAACGCTTTCCAAGTGATTTCAATGGTGTTTTCCGTTGTGACTTCTTGTCTGTCATAGAGAACTTTAAAATTGAGAACTTTTTGCGTGATAGGATCGGCATAGGGAACTTCACGGCCTCCAACGATAGAGTCCGATTTATCTGCGGAAAGAACCATATTGCGGGAATTGGATCCTTCACAGGCACTTAACAATAAGAGAGCAAGAACAAGCAAATTTCTCATGCGATGCTTGCCTGCAAAATCGCAACTAGGCCAAGAGCTTTTATCTTGGAAGTGAACTGTCAAAAAGTTTGATAGTGCCTATTCTTGGCGGCTTAAAAAGCCCAAACCACTTCCGTTGAAAGTTTCATTTGTTTTTGCCAAGCCTCTTCGGTGTTTTCGTAGGCCAAGCGGCTGGAAAGGTGGCAGGGCTTAAAGAGCTTATGAAGTTTGTCTTTCCAAACAACTTGAATTTCTTTGCTGTCCGTCTTGGTTTGCAGTCGATCGTGATAGACGACCTCTGTGCTCAGTTGATCTAAACCGACTTCCTTAAACGGCACCACGTATTGAAAATCCGCCGCGAAGCAAGTGGCTTGAAGGGTTAATAACAAAGTGATGACGACGACTGTTGTTTGAATGATCTTTTCCATGAATCCAACAATAGTGACGCGTGAGGGCTTTCACTACTCACGTTTCCTTCTCTTCAAGACCATGTGCAAGAATCTTACGAAAACAAAATCTGCGGGACTCGGAAAAAGGATTTTGGGCCAGCTTTTTTACCTTAAATAGAAACCAAAGTTACACCAGCCTTTGCCGCTATAGCAAAGCTCTGTTGCGATGTAACCGGGAACAATACCCTCGTTCCCGGAGTTAACAGAGATATTGAATTGATCGGAAGAATTATAGTTGTCATTTGCAGTTTGTCCCGCACATCCGGCTGTGCGACTTGTGTGGCGAAGGGTTCCCGCACATCGAGTGGAATTGTAGTTCCATTGTCCCAAGCCGTTGTCGATGAACGGCGACCCTGTGTAGGCGGGCGCAATCAGCATCGCGTCTGTGGAATTCACTAAAGAAGAAAAAGATTCCACGTTAATCGAAGCAAGTCCTCCTCCTGAAAACTCGGCATGGCGATGAATATTGGAAGGGTTCACAGGCGTTGTGAGGAAGGTGGCTGCCATTCCTGTGGCACTTGTGTTTCCGTAGTTCCAGGCCACGAGCGTCCAACCTCCTCCATCAACAACCATTTCGCAGAAAACACGGAAAGGAGGATTTCCAGTTCCGGCACCGTCAGGATCAATCACATAAGTGCCGCTGCCATAATTGTAGCCAAGATCACGATACTGTTTACAGCTTTTCGGAATTGTCGAAGGCATCGAAGCTTCTTTAATCCAAAGTTCCACTTCAGGGACACTCACTCCCGAACCCGCAACAGCGTCTGCCGCAGGATATCCTCCAGGAGTTCCCCAAGGAGCCGTTAAGCCGATCGCATAATAGTAGTTTCCAATATTAACGGAGCCGTCAAGATAGCTCTTGTTGCCGTTCACAGGGCCGTGTGTGCCGTTACCTAACTCAAGACCGCCCCACGCATTGGTGGTGGAAGAAATATTTATTCCTAAATAATTAGTGACGTTCACGTCATCGTTGGGATCCGTTGCCTGCACCCAAATATTTTTTTGAGCGGGAACGCTTGGCCAATCGATACGAAAGACATAGCGATCATAAGTTTTGAAATCTTTGATTTTATTCAAAATCGAATATTTTGTTGAAGAGGGAGTGCCCTCGTTGAAAGACTGCGCTTCTGTCACAGTGGAAAAATATCCTGCGGAGACGTTGTGGCGAAAGATTCTTGTCCAGCCCCCGCCGTCGTTGGTCATATCACAGTAAACTTGGTAAGGGGCATTTCCGCCGGGTCCGTCAGAGTCAATTTGGTAGTATCCTGAGGTACTAATACCACCGAGATTTTTTAACTCAAGACAACTTGCATAGTACGGGTACTCGCGCACATACATCCATCCGTTACCGGCGCCGTTTCCTGTAGCATCACCCCATTGTTTCAAACTTCCACTCCAGTAAGCGCCGTTATAATATCCGCCGACACTTGTTTCGGCACCGCCGTAGAGAAAGCCGCTCCAACAAGCTGCAAACCAGAAAGGAGAATTATTAAAATAGCCGGCGCAGTTGTAGCTGGCATGAGTGTCATTGTCGCGATCCATTGTCGTGAGCGCGTAACCGTTATGGAGAACCATAAGACCTGGCGCTTGAGACCCTACCGTTTGATTTAAGTTTTTGAGATTTAATGTGTAGGACCAAAGAGGATCCAAATTCTGCACACTCATGCGCGCTTCTTGCTGAGTGCCAGCGCCGTTGTCACTGCTCCATTGATACATGAGTTCCATATAGCGTTTGTTTCGACCAATTTTATTCCAATTGTCCAATCCCAGAAAGTAATTGAAAGCCTCTTTGTTAGAGCTGATCATTGAGCAGTTACCGCTATAGTCGCTCGTGCTGCTATTGGCTGTTGAACAACGAGGCACCGAAGTGACAGTTTGGTCGTAAGTCAAACCCGAGGCAGGCTTATTAGTTCCATTGCGCGTGTTCGACCACACCAGCGTCCATCCGCCACCTTGTGTAGTCATATCACAATATGTTTTAATAGGAGCTGCTCCGCCAGCGCCGTCGGGGTCAATATCATACACGTTATTACCGAGGTAATCGCCGCTGTTGGTTTTGATTTCATAACAGGATTGGCAAGTATCGTATGTCACCGGAGAGGGTTTGTTCGATATGAACGTGGAGTAGGCCGTCGATGTTTTTGTTGGAAGGAAAAAATTCTTTGCGCCACTCGAGTTTGAAAACGTCCGACATGTGCCATGACCTTGCACGGAGACCTTTGAGCTCGCACCCAAATGGTAACCTTCAGTCAAAGTGTTAATCGCCCATGAAGGGACACTGAATAAAAGAAAGAAGCCGACGACGTTCCAGGTCATGAATTCTTATCGGCATCTTGTTAAGTCGTCCGAAGGATTTTAAAATAATCTGAGGAATATTTAATGCTGTCTCATCGCGAGACAGCAGATGCTACTGTTCCTCTTTTTCAATCGACGTGCGCAGAAGATTTTTGATATTGTTTTTACGAGTCGCTCCGCCTAGCACGGACTTTAACTGGTTGTGCAAGGAAGGATCATTGATAAGAGCCCCCAGAGTGCCCTGGCCCTTGTCGATTTTCGTAAGAATCGCATCGAGTTTGTCGATGGATTTTGCAAACTTCTCTCCGCCACCGTGACTTGAAGCTTCGGACATGAATTTTTGCGCGTCCTTACTTGTCTGGGTTAAATGTGTTGTCGCTGTTTCAAGATTTCCCATAATGCGACCCAAGCGATTTTCAGAGTTGATTGTGTGAGTGATCTTTTGAAGCTCCGTGATGATATCAAAAATTTTATTGGCTTCATTTCCGCGCTCAGAAATAATTCCAAAAAGATCTGTGGCTTTCGCTACGTCAAGTATATCACCTTCTTTGACAACAGCACCGCGAGGGTCCCCGGGAATAATAAAGACGAATTTATCGCCCAAAGCACCTTGTGTGCGAATCTCCACCTGAGAGCCCTGACGAATACGGCCGATGTAATTTTCATTGATACGCATTTTTACGTCGAGTGAGTTGATCTCTGGCAAGAAAGTGATTTCTTCAACGTTACCCACCGTCACACCGGATAGGGAAACAACGCTGCCTGCAGAAAGACCTTGCACTTGTTCAAAGTGAGCATGCACTCGCACATAAGATGTGAAAAGAGCTTTGTCGGCTCCTAAGAAAAAGATCGAACTTAAGATCACAACAATCCCAATGGCAAGAAAGATTCCGACTTTGAGTTGTGTGCTTGTGTGTGATTCCATTAGGCACTTTCTCCGTTGATAAACTGACTCATGGCTCCGGCAGGCTCCTGCTTGAGTTTTTCAATTGTGTATTGTTCACCGATGCGACCGTTGAGAAGCAAAGCGACCTTGTCGCAAACGGCATACACAGTCGGCATATCGTGAGTGACAAGAATAGAAGTCACTCCTTTGGATTTTAAACTTAAAATAGATTCTTGGATGCGTTTCGTGTTGTAAGGATCAAGACCCGCCGTGGGTTCATCATACAAAACGACTTCGGGATGCATCATCATCGCTCGCGCAAGTCCGACACGCTTTTGCATACCGCCAGATAAACTTCCGGGAAGAAGTTTTTCAGAGCCCTCAAGACCGAACTCTTGAAGCTGTTCGAGAATCTTCGTTGTGATTTCGTTTTCACTCAGTTTGAAATGTTCGCGAAGGGGATAAGCGAGATTTTCAAACACGGTCATGGAGTCAAACAAAGCACCGCCTTGAAAGGCGTAGGCCACTTTTTTGCGGATTTCGATAAGTTCATTTTCACCCATCGGTGAAATATCAACACCGTTAATAAGAATTTGCCCGCGATCAGGTTTTTCAAGTCCGACAAGACTGCGCAAAAGAACGCTCTTGCCAGTTCCTGAGCCGCCGATCAAGCCAAGGCATTCCCCTTTTCGCACATAAAAACTCACTCCCTGATGAACTTTTTTGTTCTCAAAGGATTTGTGAAAATCAATAACTTCGATGACGCCTTCTCTTTTTTCACTCATATCATTTTCTCGAAGATCCAAAAGAGTTTAGACAAAAAGAAATCTCCCACCACAATCAAAATGGAAGAGACAACGACGGCTTTAGTTGTCGCAATACCGACTTCTTTGGTTCCCGCCTTCACCGTCAAACCAAAATAACAAGACGGAACGGCGATAAAAAGAGCGAAGAAAAAAGTTTTACCAAAACCGGAAAGATAGTCTTGAATGCTTGAAGTCGTCATAACTTTCAAAAGATAAAAGTTAGGATCGAGATTCAATTCAACTGCGCCAACGATCAAACCACCGGCATTACCCACGATGTTGGCCATGGAAACAAGAATCGGCAGAGTGACAAGAGCCGCAAGAACTCTTGGAATCACGATCTTTTTAATTGGTGAAGTTCCCAAAGCACGAATTGCATCAATTTGTTGGGTTACAACCATACTGCCGATTTCACTCGCAATACCGGCACCGACACGCGCTGCCAGCATGAGACTGGTGAACACCGGACCCATTTCCCGTAAGATCGTGACGGCCAAAAGTTTTGGAACGTAGAGTTTTCCGCCAAATTTTTCCAGCCCCAGGCCGAATTGCAAAGACATCACCATTCCGATACTCACGGCGGTGATAACGATCAAAGGCATGGATCTTAAACCGATTTGATAAATCTGCTCTGCCACAAGTTTCCAATAAAACTTTCCACGGAAAAGTTCTTTGCAAACATCTCTGAACAGAAGACCAACGCCGCCGATGAATCGGAGGGTTTCGATCATGAATTCAGTAAAGGGCAAGCCGATGTTACTCATTAAGGCGCCTTGAAGTTCTGTTTAAAGTTTTCAAAGTATTTTTGTTCTGAAGAAAACTGTTTTTCAACTCCGCCGTAGCTGAGTGTGTAGCTGCAGCCGTTCTTTTTAAAAACGACCAACGCAACTTGCACGGGAACGCCATCGATTTTTCCCTGAGAAATACTTTCACGAGCAGCGCGCCCATTGAAAGAAACTTCATCGCTCTTGAGAATATGCAAATCGGAAAGGGCCCCAAGAGAATCCGTTTCAAGTTGTTGCAGTGTCGGCTCGCTGCTGCTGCCGCATTCGGAAAGATAGGAAATCGTATTGCCTGTTCTTTCGCTGATCCAGGCTTTATCGGAATTTCCTCCGCTCATATCTTTGAACGGTGATCCAGGTGCAGAAAAGCCGACATCCTTAGCGGACGTGACTTTGCCGCCGGGGAGTTGTACCGACACGCAACTTCCAAGAAGTAAACTCATGATGCAAACAATGAAGTGGTTTCTCATAGCACCTATCTATCGGAATCTTCTGAGGGAAAATTCAGTCTTGATCCATCAAATCAGGACCAAGGTCTCTGTCATGAGTTTGTCGGCCCCGCCAGAAATTCTATGAAACTTTTTGCCCATCTTGAACTTATTTGCCAATGGACCTTGGAAAGACCTGGCACCGTATGTGCAACAGCACAAAGAAGGGAAAAGAAGGGGTTCAAGGAGTGAACACTTTGCGATTATTAGTTGTGGCAGGATGCCTGTTCTTTGGTCTAGCTCCAGCGCAAGCTGGGAAGGTCAATGGCGTGATCAATTTTCAAGGTGACACTGTTCACATGGAATTGATGGGTCAGCAAAATTGGGACTATGACGTCAAACGCCTTGAGAACAAAGGTCAGACTGTCGTGCAAATGACAGTGCCTGCTTTGGACGACTCTACAATTCAATCTCTTTCTACATTTAAAAGTGATTTTGTTAAAGGTGTGACTGTTGATCAAAAAGGTCCGGATGGTAAACACGTCATTCAATTCACGCTTTCTGGTGATGATATCGATACGTTTGATTATCTGACAGATCAACCGTCACGTTTGATCATGGATTTTTATTTGAATCCAAATACTAAAGTTAAAAAAGCAGCAAAGCCTGTGGCGAAAAAAGAAGAAACTCTGCCAACGGAGCTTCCTGCTAAAGGCGCTAAACCAGTAGCAAAAGCAAAAACTGATAAAGCTGGTAAGAACAGAAAGCCTGCAACAGCAGATACCTTGGCCATTGCCGGTCAAGGTGTTGCGGTTGCACAAAATGATGAATCCGTTAAGTCTGGTATCTTTGATGGTGGTGATCCTGATTACGGTCGTTTTTCCGTGAAGGATTACGAAATTAAAGAAGAGGCGATGATTCGCGCCAAGGATAACTATTATATCCCATTCCCTATGCTGGAAACTCCGGTGGGTTATTGGGAAAAGATGAAAGTGACTCCGACGTTCTATCAAGTGTCGCCAAAATCTACGGAAGAAAACAAACAAGCGCGTCTTCTTTTGACTCTTTTTGAAAAGAAAAGATATGCGGTTTATTTGAAAACCCAAGAGTGGTTTAAAGATAAATATCCACAGTCAGAATACAACGAAGTCGTCGATTATATGACGGCCGATGTGCATTTGGCTTTGTGGGAAGAAAATGGTCGTCCCAAAGATTACGACGAAGCGATTCAAAGATACAAAGAGGCCATTGCAAAGTATCCGCAATCTCCTTTGGCGGAAAGAACGTCCTTAAAAATCGGTTATCTTGCTTTGGATAAAGGTGACTACCTCAGTGCGCTTCGTCTGCTCAAAGAGCATATCGATAATAAAAACTTTGCAGATAAAAATTCCCTCTCGAAAGATCTAGCTCGTTTAGGAACAGGTCTTGCGTTCATGAAACTGAATAAGTGGAAAGACGCTGTTGCTCAGTTTGATGATGTAGAAAAAAATTCTTCAAATCGTGATTTGAAAGTGGAAGCCGCTTTCCGTCGTGGTGACGTGTGGGTGCGTGCAAAAGACTACGCGAAAGCAGTTGAAGACTATAAAAATGCTTTAAAGAAATATCCAGAAGGTCAGAACTACTATCCGAATGCTTACTACAACCAAGCAGAGTCTTTGTTCTGGATGAAGAACTACAACCAAAGCTTGGATGCTTATCGTGAATTTGTAAAAAAATTCCCAAGCA
This sequence comes from uncultured Bdellovibrio sp., assembly GCF_946478835.1. Next base: position 21,168 of record NZ_CAMLDV010000041.1, read on the forward strand.
GCGATCATGCTGCTTTTGCGATGACTCGTATGGGTGAGCTTTTAGAAATCTTCGGCGTGGATAAATCCCGCGTGATGGGGGCGTACTTGGAAACTTATTTCCGTTACGGAGAAAGTCCAAGTGCTGTCATCGCCCGCTTGCGTTTGCTCAGTGCCCGCATGAAGGGCATGAAACCCAAAGAAGTGAACAATGCCGTGGAAGAAATCATGTCTTTGGCTAAAAAGATTGATCTTCCAAATATCGAGCAGTTCTCAACGGTGATGGTGGCTGACGGTTACACTCGCCGTGATGAAAATCAAAAAGCGATTGATCTTCTGTCGAAGTACTACAAAGAACATCCAACTTCTGTGGACGTGCCATTGATCACAAACCGCATCGTTGCGAACATCAACGATAAACTTCAGTCGGAAATCGATCACGGTGATTTTATTACGGCTTTAAAAACACACACGCAGTATGCAGATAGCTGGCTTAAAAATTCAAAGCGCTTAGACACGAAATACAATGTCGGTCGCGCTTTTGAAATGGGTGGCGTACCTGTTGAGGCTGAAAAATATTATAAAGATGTTTTGAATCGCGTTTATGCTATTCGTGGAACTCCGGAAGCCAAAGAAATTCAAGTGAAAGAAGAAATTCCGTCTGAAGATGAATTGAATCTGCGTTTGGCAGCCGTGTTCGCTCAAGAACACAAATACAATCAAGCCTATGAGTTTTTGAAAAACATCAAAACTCCAGAGAAGCTTAAAGAAGACGCACAAATTGAACGCGTGAATATCGCCGTTCGTTTGTTGGAAAAGCGCGGTGATAACGAATCGGCGATTCGTTACTTGGGTGAACTTCTTCGTACGTGGAAAGGTCAACCTGAATTGGTGGCAGAACCTTATTTGAAACTCGCGGAACTGCAATTGAAACAAGGCCGCTCTCCAGAAGCTCTTCAAGCCCTGGAAATGGTGGATAAGCTAGAAAAAGACTCTGACAAAGTCGCTCCGTCAGTTCATGCCAAAGCATTGGAAATGATGGGCGATATTCATTTGGAAAAGAGCCAGCAAGAACAAGCGATTGCTTCTTATGACAAGCTTCTTGAACAGTATGAAGAAAGCCGTCCTCTTTCTTCCATTCGTTACAAGCTAGGACAGATTTATTTCAAACGGGGCGAAATTCAAAAGGCCGCGGAAGTTTGGAATGAATTTAAAGGTGAAAAAAGTGCGTTCTGGAAAAACTTGGCGCAAGAGCAGCTTAAGAATTCCGAATGGCGCGATGGTTATAAGAAATATATCAAAAGAATTCCAGCGATGTCTGAGAACGAGCAAGGCAAATAGGAGTTTTGATGTCGTACTTTGATTTTGATGCTTTACACATTGAAGACAGAAGAATGCATGAAGTAAAGCAGCTCAGTTTGCAATTGGCCGCTACACAAGCAAGTTTATTGATTGTGGGTGAAGCAGGTGTGGGCAAAACGAGTTTGGCCCGTTACACGTACACGAAAAGCCGTTCACCGCGCCTGTATTGCCTTGATTGCAAAAATGCCGGTGGTTTTGATTTTTCAAAAGTCGACGGCGGCACATTGTTGATTGAAGATTTGGATTGCGCAAGTTCCGCATTGCAAAACGATTTGATGAAACTTGTGGAAAGAACCGATGGTTCTCGTCCCAGATTTATTTCGACATCTCGTCGCGATCTTCGTTCGTTGGTTAAACAAGAACAATTCCGTCAGGATTTATTTTATAAATTGGCGGTGGTTCACCTTGAAATTCCGCGCCTGGAAGATCGCACGACGGATTTTCAAAATATCGTGAATTTTATTCTGGAAGTTGCGCAGATCATGCACGGGAAAAGCGGCCTTCGTTTGACCGCGGAGGCTTTTGACCGTTTGAACTCTTGGAACTGGCCTGGCAACATCCGCGAGCTTGAAAACGTGCTGGAAAGAGCCGTGGTTCTTGCAAAATCTTCACTCATTGGGCCTGAATCCATTCAATTTGAGGCCGTTGTTGAAGATATGGCCTTGGATTTTGCTCCCGGCATGTCCCTTTCTGAGGTCGAGAAGCGTCTTATTATACAGACCTTGGAGCTGACGGCACAGAACCGGACGCGCGCAGCACAGATGTTAGGCATTAGTATTAGAACATTGAGAAATAAACTCAACGAATACAAGGAGGAAGGTGTTTTATGAGTAGTGGACTCTTCGATAAAACAACCAACGCTCTCGCCACGTCATTGTCGATGAGACAGCTTCGTCACAATGTCACGTCGTCGAATATCGCGAATGCAGAGACTCCGGGTTATCACGCAAAGAAAATGGATTTTGAAGGAGCTTTGCAAAGAGCTCTGGATTTGGATGGCGGCAATGCTCTGAGCACCAGCGACCAACAACACTTTGGAGTCGGCGGAGTTTCCGTTAGCAAAACTCGCCCTGATATTTATGATGATCCAGAAGGCGCAGTGAACAACGACGGCAACACCGTTGACGTGGAAAAAGAAATGTCCGCTTTGTCAGAGAACGCGATCATGTACAAAGCAGCACTTCAATTGATTAATAAAAAAATGGCGGCTCTAAAATACGCTGCGACCGAAGGGCGTTAGGAGTAATCAATGGCTGATTTCTTAACAGGGATGAGAGTAAGCAGTAGTGGTATGGCGGCGCAAAGAATGCGCATGAATACCATTGCCAGCAACATCGCCA
>NZ_CAMLDV010000042.1 GCF_946478835.1 uncultured Bdellovibrio sp.
GCAAGTATCCGTGTGAAAGAATAAAAGTTTGTGTGGGGCCAGTTTTGAATCATTCAAAGTCACTTTCTCTCCAGCTGTTGTGACAAATTCTATTTCTGTCACACCTTGCTCTTGATCAAAAACCGCCGGTAAATTACTTTGTGTCAAAATAAAGACACCAAGAACCATCAAACCATATCCTGTCGCCTCTTCGATTTTTGGAAGATATTTTCTAAGAAGTTTTAATTTCTCAGAAACAAACTCACCACCGAAAGCTAAGCCAATGAAAGGTGCAACGACTCCCGCACCGAATGTCAGCATCATCAGCGCACTTTCTTGAAGCGATCTGTCTTTCGTTGCAATATAAGCAAGAACTCCACCAAGAATCGGACCCACACAAGGTGTCCACGCCAAACCAAAAGTGGCGCCAAAAATAAATCCATGAAGTGACTTCGGAAAATATTTTTTAAAGTCAGGCAAGTACGCCGAGCGAGTCATCCATGCGAATACTTTCGACTCGCCACTTTTCTTTGGCATCATTCCCGACATCTTAGTTCCATAAAGCAGAACGATGATTCCAGAAATCATCAAAAGATAAACTTTTGACTCTCCCAAAAAATCTGTCACGAATGGCAGACTCATTCCCATAAGTGTGAAAGTGAATAAAAATCCCAACGAGAACAACAACGTCGCACGCACGCGAGAAAAGCGTGAGGGACCGTCTGCCATAATGTAGTTTGCTGCGACAATAGGAACCATAGGAAGAACACATGGAGAAATAAATGTCCCAAGCCCCGCCGCAAACAGACCTAACCAAGTAAATGTCATTGCTTGTCTCCCTGAATGAGTTGCAATTGAAATGGACTTTCTCTTAGACGATAAGCCTCATATCCCAGCTTACGCAGATGCTTTACAGCATTTGAAGCTTTCCCACAGTAACGACCCCGACAATACACATACACTGTTTTTGATTTCACCAAGCCCAGAGATTTATAGTTTGCAAAACCAGCAAGATCTTCCATCGGAACTGCAATAGCTCCTGGAACTTTCGTCATCGCCGTCTCTTTCGACGTTCGCACATCCAGCAGAGTTGCTTTTCCTTTTTCAACCAACTTAAGAACTTCTTCCGGAGTTTCCTCTGCCACCAAAGAAGCATCGATGAGAATATCTTCTTTATGGTTGAGGTCTTCATCCACCTCGTGAGCAAGATTCTGAAACCCTTCCCACAATTGCAACACCATTGGATTTTGAATTTTATAAATACGGCTCAATCCGCGTCGCTCACAGCTAACGATTCTCATGCGCGCCAGACGCTGAAGATGTTGCGAGACATTGGCAACGGATTCTCCCGTTTCTTGCGCCAACTCCTCAACACTGCATTCCGCTTGCGCCAAAATTTGGATGATTTTTAAACGCGCTGGTGAAGCAAATGCTGAAACAATCTGACTGATTGTTTCGTAAACTCCACTGCGAACTTCTTGCGTGCTGGTTTCTTTCATAAATTCAAGTATTCAATAGATTACTTGAATAGTCAAGGCGTCAGCAAAAACCATGAAAATACCGGTATTTTCAGATGCTTATTGTGAAACTCACTCTTGAGAGTGGACCGTAAAACGCCATCAATGACTAGGAACTTTACACTAAACAGGCTCTAGATCATTTAAAGCGTTGTTCGTTCAGGAACATGCTTTGCACCGCAAAACGTACTCGAAAAAATAACTAAAATGAAAAGGAGACCCTATGAAAAAATTTGTACTTCTTATTGCAGGACTTTTGACAACTCTTGCATCTACACAAAGTCTCGCAGCGCAAGCGTGTGCTGCTCACTACACGGCAGGCATTGGACATTTATTTAAAGGTGAATCCGTTGTCCTCGGCAATGTTGAAAAAATCAAGCTAGGCCAATCTTCTCACGACGAACTTTACACTGTGTCTGTTTCTAAAAGCGGCCAGGTGTCATTGACTGAAACTCAAACTGGAAAAAAAGTGGAGCTTAAAAGAGCCGATGTCTCTCCAGAGCTTCAAATTCACGTAACAAATGGTGACTTGAAACCTTATCCAGAAGGAGTTCCAGGTACCTTTGTTGATGGTCGTCGCTTCATCGCGATCATGTGCGCTGACGAAAGCAATTTCTAATACGTGTCTTAATTTGCAGGGAGCGCTCCGCTCCCTACGCGTTCAAATCAAGAAATAATCATCTCACTTTGAGAATTCTCGAACGCGGAACAGATAAAAATCGAATTAGCTTCTGATATCTAAAAGAAAAAGGTCGAGGATCCGATAAGTTATCTCATATATATGAGGAACGTACACCGGACTGTCCTTTGGGCTTTCTTATTAATTATCTCACCTCTCCTGAGCGGTTGCTCTTTGGAAGTCGCTATTGATCCAACGAACCTGACAGATCTTCTTGAATCTCCGAGCCTCGAAGATAACACTCTGAACTCTTCAAAACTTATTCGAGCGCAATATCCGCAAACAGTACGTGTTTTAAACACAGCCACTACTTTGCAAAACGGAAAAATTCTTTTAGCTGGTGGTGCTACGGACGCGAACAACTCCCTCACCACAGTCGCTTTATCTTCTGCTGAAATTTATGATCCTGAACTAGGAACCTGGTCCCAAGCGGCTTCACTTTCCCAAGGAAGACTCAATCACACAGCCACAGCACTTCAGGACGGAAAAGTCTTGATCGTTGGAGGCGCCATTAATAACGGTGCCTCAACGACTTGCCTGAACACCTCGGCTCTTTACGATCCCGCTTCGAACACTTGGAGTGCTGCCGCTTCTTTAGCGACGGGTCGTTGTTATCATAGCGCAACCCTTCTTTCCGATGGACGTGTCATGGTCATCGGCGGAAGAACTGAAAATTCTGTTGCCCTCGGAATTTCAAACTATCTTAGCAGCGCTGAAATTTATAATCCGGCAACCAACACATGGACCGCGGCTGCAAGCATGACCGCAAGTCGTGGATACCATAGTGCCGTTTTACTTAAGAGCAACAAAATCTTTGTCGTCGGCGGACGAAACACTTCGGGCCTTTTAACCACTGCTCTCTACAACCCTTCAGCAAACTCTTGGGCGGCAGGCCCGTCGTTAACAAAATCTAGAAAAGATCACACGGCAACTCTTTTACCAGAAGGAAAAGTCGTTATCATTGGCGGCGTTGATGATACAGGAGTCATCTTAAGCGACACGACCCTGTACGATCCATCCTCCGGTGCTTCAGGAGCATTTTCAAACGGCGCATCCCTCGCTATCGCACGTAAATCTCATACAGCAACTCTAATCGGTGACAGAGTTTTTGTCATTGGCGGTAGCACCACATCGACGGCCTTTAAAGACACTGTGATTTACGACCCATCCATAAATCAATGGCAGACATTTGCAGATTTAAAAAGTGGCCCGCGTTATCTTCACACGGCCAATATCGCAGGACAATATTTGGTAGTTCTTGGCGGACTTTCAGAAACCACCTACCTTTTCCCAGTAAACACACCCGAGAAATTAAATATCTCCACATTCATTTGGAAATCTGAAGGCAATATGTCGGCAAGCCGATTTATTCCTGCCGCAGCTTTATTAAACAATGGCAAAGTCTTCGTTAGCGGTGGCGTTTCAACAGAGCCCACTCTGAATTATCCTACTTCATCCGATATCTTCGACCCTGCAACTGGCAACTGGAGTGCTGCTGCACCCATTCCAGCTCCCCGCGCTCGAAGCACGTCCACCACTTTACCCAATGGCAAAGTGCTTGTTGTTGGAGGTCAAGATGACGCAAACATCTTGGGCACTACGATTCTCTATGATCCAAACTCTGATAGCTGGAGTGCAGGCCCCTCATTAAGTCATCCTCGATCAGGACATGTAGCCGTCCTCTTGCCGAATGGAAAAGTTCTTGTGATCGGAGGAACAGGAGATTTCGGCGGTTCACTTTTAATTGGTGAAGCCGAAGTCTACGATCCAAGCACAAACACTTGGAGTTCAGGTGGCACTATGCCAGTTCCTTGTTACTATCCGTCAGCGACAATTATCTCAGGAAAAGTTGTCGTTATCGGGGGATTAGCGACTCCGAATTACTCGCAAGCCGTCCAAATCTATGATATCGCCTCCAACACATGGACCTCCGGAACCTCGGCAACAGTAGGTCGACTGGGACATATTGCTGCGCCTATCGGCGGAAAGATTCTCGTCGCTGGTGGTTCCAACACAGGCGGTTTTTTAAATTCCACTGAAATCTATGATGTTGCAGCAAACACGTGGCAACCAGGTCCCGCTATGTCCATGGCTCGCAGCTCTGCGGGGGTCGCGACTTTGCCCGACGGAAAAATTTTGGTGATAGGCGGACAAGTCACAAGCATCCTTGCGACTTCAAGTTCTGAAATTTATGATCCGGTTGCAAATAGCTGGAGTAAAGCGAGTCGCTTCTTAAACACGGCACGTGGCGGATTTACCACCTTCACACTGTCAGACAGAATTCTTGTTCTTGGCGGCGCAGATCCAGTGAAATCTGTGATGACGGTCGAATCCTATGGACAAGAGACCTCCCCTTCTTCTCAATGGCAGGCTCCTGATATCCTCAAAGGTAGAACGAATCATACTTCGACATTGCTTAAAGATGGCCGAGTTCTTGTCGCCGGCGGAGGTGACGGTGCTAGACCTCTATCAAGCACGGCGATTTATAATCCGTCCACAAATCAATGGACAGCCGGACCGAACCTCTCGGTTGCTCGCTACAATCACACCGCAACTCTTCTTGCTTCGGGCAAAGTCTTTATCGCAGGTGGTGCCGGAGGAGGAGCAGGTTCTGACATTAATCAAACCGCCGACATCTTTGACCCTAACACAAACACGGTTTCTACGATGCCGCTCTTAACCGCGCGCGCCGCTCACGCCGCTATTGAAGTACCCGGAGGAAAAGTTTTGCTTTCCGGTGGAGCTGGAAATACGGATATCACAACAAAGAATGAGATCTGTGATCCTGAGGCAGGCACTTGTCAGGCTTCTGCGGATCGACCCAATGGACTTTACGATGTCGTTGTGCCGTTAAAAAACGGGAACTACTTGTTTGTCGGCGCTTTTGGAAATAACACTTATCAACCGACGACAGACACATGGACGGCGGCTGCTTCCATGAGTGTCCAACGAGCTTTCCACGCCGCGACTCTGCTCCCGAATGGAAAAGTTTTGGTGACAGGAGGAATTTCTGTTCTGGATGGTCAGTCCGTTGCCAGCACTGAGATTTACGACCCCGCAACCAACACTTGGTCTGCAGGTGCTCCTTTAGATACTCCTCTTTCTTATGCCACGATCAATCTTCTTCCTTCAGGAGAAGTCGTTCTTACGGGCGGCACCCCAGCAAGTATTTTTGACGGAGAAAATGGTGTTCGGATCTATAACTACCTCACCGGTCAGTGGACTCTCGGACAATCATTAAAGGACGCTCGCATCGGTCACACCGCGACTCTTTTAAAGAATGGACACTTGATGGTGTACGGAGGCCAAAGCACCACTCTTGGAGCAATTCCTTTCTGGGAACAAGTTTTCGATCCTTAGTTTATAAACGACGGCTACAGACGAGGGCTGTACTGTTTTAGGTCAAAAATTCCTAAGTCTTTTTCAACCTCTTCAATCCGACCGACGATATTTTCAAATCCATTTTTGCCAAAAAGCTGACGCTCACGCTCTTCAAAATTTTCGCCGAGTTGATGGTATTCTTTCTCTCCGACCACATTTTTAAACGCCGGAAAAAGGACTGTGTCCTCTCGCGCTTCGTGGGCACGATACATTTTGACAAAGGATTGGAGCGCCGTTTTTAATTTATCTCTTTCGTCGTTATTCTTTAAAGACTTCGTGTTTGAATAAGAAAGAATCGACGAAGTCAAAGTTCTTCCAGCCTCGTGTTGTGATTTTAGGATCGGAACAAGATCCGTGAGTTGATTGGCCTTCATAAGTCTTGGAAAGACAAAATCCTCTTCCAACTTTTCGTGATAGCCTTGAATAAAATTCTGAATGATCGACGCTGATTTTTTTAATTGCTCAGGATCAAATTCTTTCTTTTTATCAAGGCGCAGACTGATCTCATCATAAATTAACAGAATTCTGTTCAAAGCCCCGTGCTCGCGCATAAGGTCTTCAACAGCCGTGACATTTTTCTCTTTTTCTTCTTTCGCCCACGCCGAGACACCGGGAGTAAAAGCAAGAAGTCCCACTCCCAAAGAGGCCGTTGACTTAAAGAAGTCGCGTCGTTCTTTTTGCATAGAAGACCACTGTACTGTAAGGCAGAAAGCTCTTTTAACTTTCAATCTTGAAAATACCAAAATACAAAAGCCCGAAGGGACAGACGACATTGTGTTCGTTTATTTTTATCGAATATTTTTAAATAAAATATCACCCGAAACTATGAGTGTTTTTTTACAAATCAAAGAGAAGCCCTTTAAAACTTCCAAACCTTTCTGTATAGACATCAAAATAAACAGGAAAGAAATTATGAAGTTAAAAGCCCTTTTGTCTGCGTTGATCATCTCAGGAGTCACATTATCTGAATCCAGCCACGCCTTTTTAGTGGCCACAGAGCCGGCCTCATTGCGTGCAGGTGTTCCGACAGATGTTTTTGTAGCAGGCGACGGCAACGAGCAAGGAGACCTGTTTTTGAAATCCGCAGCCTTAGCCGCTCAAGTTTCCAAAGACCGTTTTCCACAAAGACAAAGAGTTGTCATTAGTGCTGTTACTGATTCTGTTTATGATGAAGGCGCTCTTCTTACTAAAGCGGGATTTTCTCTCAGAAAATTGGACGGCGAAAAATTGAGCAAAGAAAATCTTTTGGCATTATTGGGTCGTCTTCAAGCGCCCATCTCTTCTTTGCAGTTTTTTGCCCACTCAAATCCTCGAGTCGGCATGGAGTTAAAAGGATCTGCCCGACTTTCTTCTGATGACCCTGAGTTTGCGGAAATCAAAAAATTCTTGGCACCCAATGCTATTGCTGTTTTTCACTCTTGCAGTTCGGGATGGGTCATGGCACCAGCGGCAGCAAAAATTTGGAAACGTCCTACTTTTGGCGCTTTCACTTCCGATGATTTTCAAGAGCTTATGTCCGATGGAAAATGGTATTTCCATGATGCGGGTCTTTATCCAGAAAATCTTTCCCGCATTGGTTCTACCAGCAGCATTGTTCGCGAAAACATCAAATGTGGCAATCGCGAATGCCTTCGTTTAAAACCTGCAAATGTTCCTTATGACGGAGCCGTTGGACGCTTTGGAAAAGGACTGGGTTTTTACAAAGTTTTCTCTACGAATACAGACAAAGTCCCGGCGGCTTTGATTCACTACACTTTATTAGTTCCTTCCGTCACGCCATTGACGGCACAATCCTCACGCAAAGACATTCTCGCCGTGGTTAAGGATTGGATGTGTCCCTCAGATAAGAGCAGCAAACTTCGCGACGCCTGTTCTCAGGCTATCGATAGCGGAGCCTTTCAAAAAAATCCTACTCTCAGTTTCTATTCCGGTCCCGCCGTTGCGTGCAATAATATCGACTGCCAGACTGTCGTGAAATGCAGCAAATTAAAATCAGCCATGGGTCTTCCGTCTTGCAAAGCCCAGAACTTAAGCGATGCGCCTTCAACGGTCTTTAGTGATCAAATGAAGATGATCATGAAGGGTCTTCAAATGTTCGAACAACGCCAGATCGTATTCTAAAAACCTGTCAAAGTGCCGACTTTAGTTTTCCTTTTAAAAACTTGATAAACACATCCGCACGCAGTGAGAGCTGCGTGTTTTTATAATAAATTGCATGGATTTGTTCTCGTTGATCCACTGTTGCACCGGCTAGAACTTGCACCAAACGTCCGCTTTGACGATCTGGATTGGTCATGAAATCCCCCAGGCACACAATCCCCGCCCCACTTCTTGCAAGCTGCAAAAGCGTTTCTCCGCTGGAAGCACAAAACTTGGGCTTTGCGATATATTTATTTCCGCCGCCATATTTGAGTGGCCAGTGATTCAACTCGCGAGGATCCGTAAATCCGATGAGCTGATGTTTTTGCAAATCTTCAACAGTCTTAGGAGTTCCATACTCCTTCAAGTACTCGGGACTCGCTAAAATACGACGTTTGCTTGATCCCAAATTCACCGCATGCAAAGAAGAATCTGCAAGAGTGCCGATACGAATCGCAACGTCGATACGATTCTCTAAAAGATCAATATTTCTTTCGCTACTATAAAGTTCAATTTGAATCTCTGGATATAAACGGCTGAACTCTGTCATATACGGAACAACAGAATGTAATACGAATGGAGAGGCCGAATCCACGCGCAAAACACCTGAAGGCGTGTTCTTCGAACCCACAGCTTCTTCCGCCGATTCCAAGGCTTGAATGACATCTCTTGCACTTGTTAAAAACCTTTCGCCTTCTGCCGTGAGATCTAACCTGCGCGTTGTCCTGCGAAGCAAAGTCACTTTGAGTTTTTGTTCAAGGCGCGCAAGTGTTCTGCTAATTCCCGAGGGTGTTTGATTTAGCTCCTCAGCCGCCCCACTGATAGTTCCGTTGTCAACGATCGCGATAAAGGCTTGCAGCTCTTCTAAGGTTGTTTTCATTATTGACTCCAATTCAAATATATTTTGCTGATTCATGACTAAATACTCAACAGCAAAAGTGCTACTTTAAGATCATATAAGGAGGCGCAAATGCCTTTAGCAATATACGCTCTGATGATCGGAGCATTTGGAATCGGAACGACTGAATTTGTTATTATGGGACTTTTACCACAAATGGCCAAAGACCTCGGCGTAAGCCTTTCATCGGCGGGACTTCTTGTGAGCGGATACGCATTGGGTGTTGCAATTGGCGCACCGATTTTGTCTCTGCTTTCTTCCCGTTGGCCAAAGAAAAGATCACTTGTGATCCTTATGGGTGTTTTCACTTTAGGGAATCTTCTTTGTGCGCTTGCACCTAACTACACCATCTTAATGGTGGCTCGTGTTTTGACTTCGTTTGCCCACGGAACGTTTTTTGGTATCGGATCAGTCCTTGCTACAAGTTTGGTTAAACCCAATCAAAAAGCCAGTGCCATTGCGATGATGTTCACGGGGCTCACTCTAGCAAATGTGCTCGGTGTTCCTTTTGGAACTTGGCTTGGACAAGTTTATGGATGGCATTCGACATTTTGGGCTGTCACAGCCGTAGGGCCTCTTGCCATGGCCGCTTTGATTTTCTTCGTACCTCAGAAAAAAGACGAAGCAACACAATCCTCCATGGCCCATGAAATTCAAGTCGTCTTAAAACCGCAAGTTCTTGTAAGTTTACTTTTGACTGTCCTTGGATTTGCCGGAGTATTTGCAGTGTTTACTTACATTGCTCCGATTCTCACTGAGATCACGGGCTTTTCAGAAAAAGCCGTTTCTCCGATTTTACTTTTGTTCGGAGCAGGTCTTATTGCAGGCAATATTGTCGGAGGAAAATGGGCCGATAAAAGTTTGAACGTGGCCTTGATCGGAAGTCTTATCGCACTGTCTATGGTTCTTGTCGGCTTCGGAACTTTGATGGAATACAAATACATCGCTTTACTTTTAGTCGCACTTCTTGGATTCACGGGATTCGCAACAGTCCCGCCTCTTCAAATGCGCGCTCTTGAACACGCGGCAGAGGCCCCGACTCTTGCTTCTGCGTTGAACATCGCAGCTTTCAATTTGGGAAATGCTCTGGGAGCTTGGGCCGGAGGAGTGGCTATAGATCACGGTGGCCTTTCAACAACAAGTTGGACTGCGCTGAGTATCTCCATCGCCGGAATCGTCGTTGCTTTTGTCAGTAGTAAGTTTTCTTCCGCCAATACCACCGCCAAAATCGATCGCAGTTTGATCGCTCATTAATTTCCAATCCCCCCCTTTCAACGAGGGCTCTTTATTCAAGAGTCCTCAAATCCTCTTTCCTAGACTGCCTTATCAAAATCAGGACAAAATCCCGCCAAATCGATTTTAAACGCAGTTGACGTTCAAAAATCGGCGGCACTGCCATTGCTCTTTCGGACAGGCACAACAAACCGCCCTCGGGCAGAAGGAGCAGAAAATGCTTATCAAAGTAAAAGCAACAGCTACTAAAAAGACGACAAAACGTAATGCGATCAAAGTGCGTAATGCTATTAAAGTTCGTAACGCCATTCGCGTACGCAACTAATTTTAAGGGGCGCACACCGCGCCCCTTTTTTTAAGGATCTTTTATGAAATACGTTTCACGCTTTAATCAAATGCTTACGATTGATGCTCTCTTTGAAGGCGGCCGCATGTTTGTTGGTGCGACCTCTGTCACTTATCTTCTTCATTCTGGTTTGAGTCTGTCACAAATCGCGTTTCTTAAATCCGTTCAAGCAATGACGGTGCTTTTAGGTGAGGTTCCTACGGGAGTTTTGGCCGACAGCATGGGACATAAAAAAAGCCTTCTTGCCTCAAGTCTTTTTGCGGTTCTGGGCTTTGCTCTTTACTACTGGGGCGAAGGATTTAATTTCTTTGTTATCGCCGAGATTCTCACGGCACTTTCACTTTGTTTTTGGTCTGGTGCCTTCGAAGCTTTCGCCATTGATGAGGCAAAGCTTGAAGAGACTCCAGGAGAAATCGACAGATTTTTTCACTCAAATCAGTCTTTAAATAGCGTCACTGTTTTGGTTTTTGGTCTTCTCGGAGGATTCCTCGGCCACTTAGGCTTAGCTCTTCCCTATTTAGCTGCCATTGGCTCTTATATTTTTATGGGTGCTCTTTTATGGTCCATCCCTGAGACAGCGAAAATTCAAACGGGTTCTTCCGAATATGTTCCTTGGTTTAAAAATATTAAGAAGCACCTTAAAGCCACTTTCACTCAAGGACTCTTGCATCCGGCTTTAATGCCCTTTTTTATCGCAAATATTTTAATTCAGTTCACAGTGCAGCCTTTACTTCACTACTGGCAACCTTACTTTCAAAGTTTAAATGCGCAGCTTGGAACTGAAAAGCAGGGTTTGATCTTTGCTGCCTATTGCGCAACGTCCGCTTTGTTTGGAGCTATTTATGCAAAGTATTCGGCAAAACCGTTCCTCCGTTCACCAAAAATCACGATTGTTTTATTTGCTGTATTTTCGGCTCTCTACTGTCTGCTGGGTTTAGAAAGCCCATGGCTTTTTGCCGTGGTTGTTTTCTGCCTTCTTCAAGGAACGTTGTCCATTGCACGAACGTCCTTGGGTGTGCGCATGAATGAAAATATTGATTCAAGTTCCCGCGCCTCCATCTTGAGCAGTTTGAGTTTGATTTCAAGGCTGGGAATGGTGGGAGCTCTTTATGTCATCGGGCAGCTCGTGCCAGCTCAGCAAAGTGCGCCCTCCCTGGTTCCCCTTTTTAAATACTTCGGATTTATTTCCGTTGGGCTGGTTGTTCTTATCGTTGTTGGATCTTTCATCAATCAAAGAAAAAAGAGAGTTATTTTATGAAATATCAAGTTCCCCGCTATTTAGGCATTCAAGATGTTCAACGTACAAAGAAAAATTCTTACGTTCTGAACGTTGGCTTTTCAGACCACCTTTCAAAAAAAGTTCAGCTGGATTCAGAGGCCATGGAGGTTCTTAAGTTTTTCCTTCAAGCAAAAACGGCAAATGCCGCAAAAAAGAATTTCACCTGGAGTGAAGCTAAAACCCAAGAAGTTCTTGAAGGACTTAAAACAGCAAAGCTCCTGGTGGAAGTTCCTAAGCGTTCCAAAAAATTTGAACGCTATGACCGCCATTCTTTATTCTATCAACTCGGTGATTTAAATGGACTTGAGGCGCAGAAAATTTTATCGCAAAAGAAAGTGGCTTTGATCGGCGCCGGTGGTATTGGCAACTGGGTGGGACTCAATTTGATTGGTGCAGGATTTAAAGAAATCCGTATTATTGACTTTGACCGAGTTGAGTTAACAAATCTGACTCGCCAGGTTTTATTTGACGAAAAAGATCTGGGAAAACTTAAAACAGAAGTCGCTGCAAAGGCTCTACAAAAGAAAAATACACAAACAAAAGTTCGTCCTGTCGAAATGAAAGTAACCTCTGTCAAAGAACTAAAAAAAGTTCTAAAGGGCATGGACTTCGTTATTCTTTCGGCAGATCGCCCTGAAAAAATTCATGATTGGGTGGACGAGGCCTGCCAGGCATTGCAAATTCCTTATCTTAATATCGGATATCGTGATGGAGAAGGCGTCGTAGGACCGATGACTGTGCCAGGAAGGACTTCGTGCTATCAGTGCTTTAAAAGTCAAACTTCGGAGGAGAAGACAACAGATCACTCGAGCGCAGAAATTCAAAATCTTTTTGATGATCGCTATCAGGCACCGTCCTTTGGACCTTTGAATGCCTTGGTTTCTACTGTAGGAAGCTTGGAAGTGATTAAATACTTCACGGGTCTTGGTGAATTGCGCAGTCTTGACACTGAAATCTCCGTCAATGCGTTGACGTTGGAATGGCGTCATCACTCCTATCACCGTGACCCGCACTGCTGGCACTGCCAAAGTGATTCTTTATGAAAATAAAACGCGAACACCAAAGATTTGAAATCGACGTCCGCTTCTCCGCTGGAAAAAAACTTTATCAAAGAGTTTATTCTACGGCGGGATTCTGGCACAAAGAGGGACCCAATGTCAGCCATGGGTCCTTGACACTTCAGTTAAATGAAACAAGACAGCTTCACTTGCATGCTGTTTTGAAAGAGGCTTTGCGTTTATTAAAACGGCAAGGTCTTTCTAACTATCGTGTCACCTTACGCGCGGATCTGCGCACGGTGAAGACTGCCAAAAAGTTTCAACAATACAAAGAAAGTATTTATATCGAAATTCCCGGAAACCAAGGTTTTTACTTTGTTGCGCCTCTTGCACAGTTTAACGAAGGGAATTTTGTTAAGCTTTTGAAGGAACACTTTTCTTATTTTAAAAAACCTCTTTTGCAAACCACTTTGGATGTCAACACTTTGACTTTAACCCCTTCAGCGTTTGGCTTTCTTCTGCATGAAGGACTCGGTCACCGTCACGAGTCTGACGATCACACGGCCAGATTGAAATTAAAAAAATCCTCTTTGACGAACTTCTCGGTGGTTGACTCCCCAGGGCAGGAGACAATGCTTGGACACACGCCGTTTGATGATTGGGGTGTTTCTGGTAAAGACGTAGTTCTTTATAATGGCCTGAATGGAAAAACAAATTTACTAACTGCTAAAAGCGGAAATTCCCGGGCTGTCAGTCATGAATATCATCCTTTAATTCGTCAACGCTGTTTGATCGTCAAAATGCATGCAAAGGTTGAAGCCCCTGTTGCTGAAAGCTCCCTTCATATCAAAGACGTTCGCATGGGTTCCTGGAACGGAGATCTTTTAGAGCTCGAAGTTGGAAAAGCTCTTTATCACGATAAGAAAGGCCAAGAGTGGCGCCTTTCCCCGTTTACAATTAAAATGAAACCGGAATTAGTCAGTCAGATGAAAGCCTTTGGCGACTTTGAAATCTCAAGTCCCGCTGGCGGCTGTCACAAAGGTTTGCAGCGGGGCCTTGATATCAGTTTTTTGACACCTTCCGCTTTTATAAATTTAAACAAAAGCGCCGTGTCCGACCAGCTTGAATTTATTTTTTAGTTTTTTACGCACTTCACTTTTTGGGGATCGCAGGAAGAAATCAAGGTGTTGCTTTTACATTTATAAAGAACTTCCCTGCGAGCCTCCTCTTCGCTTTTTGCCATGGCAGAGTAACGATTTCCCATCGACTCCACTTTGCATGTGTATGTCGCAACCAGTTTTACGCCGTTGGATGTGTCCAGAGCCAAGGTGCCTTCATTGGGATTTTTGTCGTTAGGGTTAATGACCTTAAGACCACATCCTACAAATGACAGAGCCGCAAAAATTATCACCACAACACTGCTTTTTGAAAACATAAGAGCTTCCCGCCTTCAAAGACCTTCGACCATAAAAGATACATGAACAATTATGGCCTATTCCCCTAGCGGATGCAATTTCGCACTGGCCCTGTTTTAATCTGCGCCTCACTTATTATAATAAAAAACGATTCAAAGGAGGATTTATGTATAGCAAGGCTTCCATTAAAGGACATCCGATCCATCCTATGCTGGTCGCATTTCCCATCACACTTTATCTCGTCACTTTTATTGCTTTTGCCGTTTATTATTATACGAGTGCCGATATTTTTTGGTTTAAGCTCGGATATTTTTCGAATATGGCTGCAGTAGGATTGGCTGTTTTAGCAGCGATCCCTGGATTCATTGACTGGGCTCTGGGTATTCCTAATAAAACCGAGGCAAAAACAGATGGCTTAATTCACATGTCACTGAATCTTATTACACTCGCTTTGTTTGCCGTGAATGCTTCGATAATCAGCGGAACTTGGAATGAGCCTCCGGTGAATTTAGGAGTGTCATTGATCTTAACAGGAATTGGCTCTTTGACTCTTTTAGGAGCAGGATTTTATGGATGGAAGATGATTGGTGTTCATAAAGTCGGTGTCTTAATGAGTACGGAGCAAGAGGAAATTCAAGAACGCTATGAACGTAAACGTCCTCATGAAGAACCTCCCGTTATCTTTCATTGATTTAGAAAGAGCGGGTTGAACACCCGCTCTTTTTTTTCTTATTCCGCTTCAAAACCAGTGACTGAGAACCATTTGTTTTCGGATCCGGCCAAGACAAAGATGATCGGTGCGACACACGCCTTAGGAAGTTTGATCTTTGCTCGGATGCGGGAATTTCCGCTTGTCGTCGCTGGAAATCCCTTTGTTACCACATTGACAGTTGTCACTTTACCGTCGTGAGTTTCTGATAAACAGCTCACCAAACCGCGAAATTCTTTCTCATCATTAATGCCGCGCTTGTCTGGCGGAACTATTTCATCATTACTAAAAACCAAACCTCTCACTTTGATGTCAAGCATACCGTCGGTAGACAATGAACCTTTGGCACTTTTAATCACCCAAGGCAGTTCATCACCCAGCACATTACGGATTTGTGTTCCTCCCACAAAAGGACCGTCAACACCGTACATAGTTTCAAATTTGATAATACTTGCAGCATTGGCGAAAACCGGAGCACTTAGAGCTACCACTGCAGCTAAAAATAGAGACTTCATAAATTTCCTTTCAAAAAATATTTCAGCCATTCTGGTCCGAAAAGTTTCCGAGTCAATCCGTGGCGATAAATTGCAAGTGCTGTGTTTTTACATCTTCAAAGTCGTCGTGAGTTTTGGAATCTTTAAGCCCAAGGAGATTTTTATGAAAACGATGATTTTGTTAGCTGCTTTATTTTCCATGGTTGGTTTTACTTCAGGCGCTTATGCGTGTAACGGGCCGATTAAGTGTGCGATAAAAACTTACACCGGAAACTATGTCACCGCCGTGGGCGGCGGAGGACGTATTACTGATGTGATTCATACAGATGCCACAAGGCTTCGCAATTGGGAAAAATTTATTTTGGAAGATTCTTGCGAAGGCACACCGATCCACTATGGTATTAAAACTTACAACGGCCACTATCTCACAGCCGTCGGAGGTGGCGGGCGTATTACAGATGTCATTCACTCTGATGCCACTCAGCTACAAGCGTGGGAAAAATTTACTTTTATTCCTCTTGGCGGTGATGTCTATGCCATTCAAACGGCTACAGGAAATTATGTGACGGCCGTCGGTGGCGGTGGGCGCATTACTGATGTGATTCATACCGACGCTACTAAGATTGGAAATTGGGAAAAGTTCACTCTTGTCTGCGGTATCCGTTAACAGAAGAGCGGCAAGACTCTATGAGATCTTGCCGCTTTTAATTTTAAATTTAGATCGATCCAGGATTGCCAGGTTTGTCTTTTTTATCGCTCCAGTGTTCAATTTTGTCTCCGGCGTCGTGGATAACTCTTCCGGTCTTTGGAGCTTTATTGGAAACCTTGTCCCCGACTTTCTCGATTTTATCGCCCAATTTGCGCGACCAACTTTCTTTATCACCTTTTTGAGTAGCCATAAAATCCTCCTTACTGCTTCGATTTTAAGTCCGAAACCCTCAGGAACCCACTTCTTTTAAAAATTTTGTGCGTCTACACCAGACCGTCGGCGGACTGGTGTTAAAATAAAACTGTCCTCTTTCATATACTCGGCTCAGCATGAAAGAAGGAAAAACGGGAGGCTTCTATGGAACGAACATCATCCTTTAGATCAGATAGCCAAACATCCGAATTCTTTAAAAGCCATGCAGGAATGGAAGAGTGTATTGCCAATTGTGCCGAATGTTTTCAGGTGTGCACTCGCTTGATTCCTCATTGCCTGCATCTGGGGGGTGAACATGCGGGGGCAGAACATATTAATCTTCTTTCTATCTGTGCCGCGATTTGCGAAACCTCAGTAAGATTTATGCTTGCAGAGTCGGAATTTCACGAAGACACCTGTGCAGTGTGTGCTAAAGTCTGTGACGCCTGCGCCGATGACTGCGAAAGAATTGATGGTGGCGATTATATGATGAAAGAGTGCATTGAAATCTGCCGTGAATGTGCGGAGAGCTGCAGAAAAATGGCATCACATTCACATTAAACCGGGATAAAAAATGGATCTTATTCGCGCCACCGAGGAAGGTCTTTATTGCGAACCTGGTGACTTTTTTATCGACCCTTGGCGCCCCGTGCGCCAAGCCGTGATCACGCATGCTCATTCAGATCACGCTCATTGGGGATGTCACCTCTATTATTCCACAGAAAAATGCGCCCCTCTTTTACGCCTTCGTTTAGGAGAGGCCTTACCGATCGTCGAAAAGAAATGGAATGAAAAATTTAAAATCGGAAACACATGGGTGAGCTTTCACCCGGCAGGACATATTCTCGGCTCAGCGCAGATTCGTATTGAATATAAAAATAAAATCTGGGTGGCTTCCGGCGATTACAAAAGAACACCGGATCCCACCTGCGATGCTTTTGAAGTTGTTCCCTGCGACAGTTTTATTTCCGAAGCCACCTTTGCACTTCCAGTTTACAAGTGGGACGCTGGAGAAGTGACTGCACAGAAAATATTCGATTGGTGGCAAGAAGATCCAACTCGGCCTTCTCTTTTATTCTGTTACGCTCTTGGCAAAGCTCAACGTGTTTTAGCCGAGCTTAAAAATCTGACAGATCGGCCGATTTATATTCACGGTGCCATGGAGGCAATTACGAAAGTCTATAAAGATGCCGGAGTGGTCATGGCCGAAACACGTTCTATTTTTGATCATGAAAAGAATTTTCCCTTCAAAGGAGAGTTAATCCTAGCACCTCCTTCGGCCCATCGCTCTCCGTGGATGAAGCGGTTTAAGGAACCGCAAACGGCTTTTGCATCTGGCTGGATGCAGGTCCGCGGAACTCGCCGCCGCAAAGGATATGAAAAAGGCTTCGCTTTGTCAGATCACGCGGATTGGAACGAACTCAATCAAACCATTAAAGCAACAGGAGCCACAACGGTCTTTCTCACCCACGGAAGGACGGATGTCTTGCAACGATATTTAACGGACCAGGGAAAAACCGTTCGTCTTTTCACGACCGAATATGAAGCTCAAGAGGAAGCTTCATGAAAACGTTTGCAAAACTTTTTGATGAACTGGATTCAACCACCTCCACCAACGAAAAAGTGGACGCTCTCAAAAAGTATTTCGCAGTAACCGATCCGGAAGACTCCATGTGGACGATATTATTGTTAACGGGACGTTTGAGTAAACGTGTTCTGACTTCACGCACGTTAAGTCACTTGTTTTTGACTTCGACAAATTATCCTCCCTGGCTTTTTGCTGAGAGTTATGATCACGTTGGCGACACGGCTGAAACTTTAAGTCTGTTGGCACATTCGTTAAACTTATGCCGAGAAATCTCTGGGACTAAGGATAAAAGTTTGGCTTTGTGGATGGAGGAAGAAATTCCTGCGCTCGCACAAATAGAAAATGAAACCGAACAAGCTGAGCGCCTTTTAGAATGGTGGCGAGATCTCACTTATCAGGAAGTTTTTATTCTCAATAAACTTATCACCGGAGCCTTTCGGGTTGGTGTCAGTGAAAAACTTGTGATTCGCGCCGTGGCGGAGGTCTACGAACTTCCTACTGATCAGATCGCCCACCGCTTGACCGGAAACATTCGAACAGGCAAAGAAGCATTTCAAAATTTAGTTTCTAAGGAAGTCACCGAGATTGGTTTTAGTCAGCCCTATCCATTTTGTCTAGCCCATCCCTGGAACGAGCGCAGCGAACGAGATTTTACTCCCGCAAAATGGTGCATCGAGTGGAAGTATGACGGCATTCGAGCGCAGGTTATCCGCCGCGAAAAACAACTTTGG
Organism: uncultured Bdellovibrio sp.; assembly: GCF_946478835.1. The sequence continues at coordinate 18,288 of NZ_CAMLDV010000042.1, forward strand.
ATCTGGTCCCGTGGTGAGGAGCAAATCACAGAAAGTTTTCCTGATCTAGCGCCTGTATTCATGCGTCTGCCAGATGGAACTGTGATTGACGGTGAAATCTTAGTTTATAAAGAAGGTTCCATTTTACCTTTTCAGGAATTGCAAAAAAGATTGGGACGAAAGAAGGTCTCAGCGGCTGTTATGAGTGAACGCCCTGCAGGTTTTTTTGCTTATGATTGTCTGGAATATCGAGGCCAAGATATTCGTCAAAAATCTCTGCGTGAGCGCAAAGAAATTTTAAAGTCTTTAATAGAAAAATTGGATCATCCTCAAGTGCGTTTTTCTTCTCTTCTCTCCGTTGAGTCTTTGCAGGACCTTGAAGAACTCCGTCATACGGCTCGTGAAAATGAGGCTGAAGGTTTGATGTTAAAACTTTGGGAGGGTGTTTATTCAGTAGGTCGCAAGACCGGAAATTGGTGGAAGCATAAAGTAGATCCACTGACACTGGATGCTGTTTTATTGTATGCCCAATCCGGGACGGGCAGACGGTCGAATCTTTATACCGATTACACTTTTGCTCTGTGGAATGAAAATAGAGAGCTGATTCCCTTTGCCAAAGCGTATTCTGGATTAAATCAAACCGAAATTGACGAGTTGGATGCTTGGATTCGCCGTCACACGAAAGAAAAATTTGGTCCGGTGCGAGCCGTAGAACCTTTGCACGTTTTTGAAATCGGTTTTGAAGGAATCAGTCCCTCAACACGTCATAAATCGGGAATCGCCGTTCGCTTTCCGCGAATTTTACGCTGGCGTAAAGACAAAAAGCCTGAAGATGCCGATACTCTTGAAACCGCAAGTGAGCTTTTAAACGGAGTCAGAAAAGATGAATGAACTTAAACCCATTCATGCTTTTTTTCATCGTCGCGGCTGGAAGGCTTTTCCCTTCCAGGAAGAGTCTTGGAAAGCCTATCTCGAGGGTGAGTCAGGACTCTTACACATCCCTACAGGAGCGGGAAAAACGTATGCGGCTGTGATGGGTCCATTTGCAAAGCTTTTAGCCCGCCCCTCAAAAGGTTTAAAGATATTATACCTGACTCCCTTAAGAGCGTTAACCCGTGACTTAGCCACTGCCATTTACGAACCTATTTTACAAGAGAAATGGCCTCTTAAAATTGATACTCGAACCGGGGACACTTCTTTCTCGCAAAAAAAACGCCAGCTGTTTTCACCGGCGGATCTTTTACTCACGACTCCCGAATCTCTCGCCGTTTTAATTTCTCAACATGAAGCCGATGAGATTTTTAAAAATCTTCAAGTCGTCATCTTAGATGAATGGCATGAGTTGATGGCCAGCAAAAGAGGAAGTCTTTGTGAACTTTCACTTTCCTATTTACGTTCTTTAAATCCGGATTTACAGACGTGGGCGTTATCGGCCTCCGTTGGAAATATTGAAGAAGCAGCGAAGGTCGCCGTCGGCCGCTCGCAAGAACCGCGAATAATATCAGGAAGCTCTGATCGGAATTTAGTACTAGATTGTCTTTTACCTCAAAAAATTGATCGTTTTCCCTGGGCAGGACATCTTGGGTTCGCCTTAAAAGAAAAACTCATTGAAGAACTTGATCCCGAAGTCTCCACCCTTATTTTTACAAACACACGCTCCCAAGCGGAAAGATGGTTTGAAGTGATGTTAGAAATGGCACCGCACATGGCTCCGGTCATGGCGCTTCATCACAGCTCATTAGACCGCGAAGAACGCGAGGCCGTTGAAGAAGGTGTAAAAAATGGATCTTTAAAATGGGTCGTCGCCACCTCTTCCTTGGATCTAGGAGTTGATTTTCAGCCCGTTGAGCGCGTCGTCCAAATCGGCAGTCCTAAAATGGTGGCGCGAATGATTCAAAGAGCCGGGCGCTCAGCACATCGTCCTGGAGGAAAAAGCAGGCTCTTGTTTGTTCCGACAAACTCCTGGGAAATCTTGGAACTTGAAGCCGTCAAAAAAGCTCTCAAAGAAAAACATATTGAGCCTCGCCGACCGTTAAAAAAACCAATGGATGTGCTGTTACAGCATATGATGACACTGGCCTGCGGGCCCGGGCTGCGTCTGGATGAACTCTGGCTTTCTTTAAAGGAAACCTATTCTTTTTCTGATATTAGCCAAGAAGAGTTGAACTGGTGCCGTCAGTTTCTTACTCGCGGCGGTGAAACACTGCAAGCTTATCCTCAGTTTCACAAACTTATTTACGATGAAGAAGAAGGAAAATATCGACCGGCCTCATCTAAGATTGCGCACATGCATCGCATGAGTATTGGAACGATTGTGTCACGGGAATCCGTGCAGGTTTCTTATACCAATCGAAATCGTATCGGCTCTGTGGAAGAGAGTTTCATTTCCAAACTAAAAAAAGGCGATGTGTTTCAATTTGCGGGAAAAAAATTGGAGTTTGTTCTTTTAAAAGACATGACTGCCTATGTGCGTTCCAGCAAGGCCGTCACAAACGTAGTTCCCTCTTGGGACGGCGGACGGTTTCCGATTTCTGAAACGTTGGGGCAAGCGTTTCGTGAAGTTTTAACCGAAAAGCACCCTGGCTTGGACCGGCTTCTGTCTCCCCTTTTAGGGACGCAAAAAGAAGTTTCGGTTTTACCCGGAGCTGACATTCTTCTTATTGAAAAATGGAATTCCAAAGAAGGAGATCATATTTTTGTGTATCCATTTGAAGGACGCTCGGTGCATGAAGGACTTGCCCAGCTCTGGGGTTATCGATTTGCGCGAAGAGCACCGACAACGTTTTCCTTTGCTGTTAACGACTATGGTTTTGAAATCACCGGACCTGTGGATTATGACTTTGAAAAACTTTTTGATGACGACTTTTTTTCAGATGACAATTTGGTTGAAGAGATTGGTCAGTCCTTACAGATCGGTCAGCTAAGCCAGCGTCAGTTTCGCGAGATTGCAAAAATCGCAGGTCTTGTTTTTACGGGATATCCGGGGTCTCCTAAAACAGGCCGCCAGATGCAGATCAGTTCTTCACTTCTTTATGAAGTTTTTAAGAAACACGAGCCGAATAATTTATTGATTCGCCAAAGTTTTGACGAAGTCCTTGCCAATTCTTTGGAAAGCGGACGTATGCGCAAGACTTTACAACGTCTCCGAAAAATGAAAGTGCGCTGGGTGGAATTGGAAACGCCCTCACCGCTTTCATTTCCTTTAGTGGTGGAAAATATCGCTGTGGGAAATCTTTCCAACGAGAGTCTGGAAGCTAAAATCGCCAGACTTAAGAAAACTTGGGAAAAGAAAAATGAAGATCACGGTCGCGAACGAAGACATTGAACTTTTGCCTGAAAAAGCCTTTTTTTGGCAGGCAGAACATCTTTTAGGAATTTCCGACGTGCATTTAGGAAAGGCCGAAAGCTATCAAGCCGCCGGAGTTCCCCTTCCTTCAGGAAATCACCGTGTGGATTTAGAACGCATCAGTTATTTGATACAGAAATATCACATCGAAAAAGTCGTCGTTCTTGGAGATTGGATCCACAACAAATTCAGTCTTAGCGAAGTCGTTGTCCGGGATTTTCGCGAGTTTTTCGCTGTCCACGAGCACGTGCACTGGACTCTGCTTTTGGGGAACCATGAATATGGAGCTCACGAAATTTTAAAAGGCCTGCCCTTTCATTTGGTCGAAGAGGAAATTGAAATGGGACCGTTTCTAATGACTCATGGTCATAAGAATCCCCGCTCACATCTTTTTCAGATTCAAGGGCACACACATCCCTTAGTCCTTCTTCACGAAGGTCCCCTGCGATTAAAATTGCCTTGCTTTGTTTTAGAGAGAAAGTGTCTGACCGTACCGGCCTTTGGTAGTCTGACAGGCGGTTACACCGTAAGACCCCGCGCCGGAAGTCGCATTTTTGCGGTGTCCGATTCTGAGGTCTTTGAGGTCCAAAAATAATCTTCAAATTACCAAGTCGTGTTGGAAAAACAGTTCCAATGCTTTTCCCGCGACGTATTTCTTCCGAAAGGTTTCTTAGGGGGAAATTTGAAACGGGTCATCGTGTTTTTAATGGCATTGTTTTGTATTTCTCATACACAGGCTCTAACCGCGACAGCTGCGGAACCTTTTACTCCTGATGAGGTCGTTCCCAAGGGATTGGAAGGAGTTCCTCAGAATATTTCGGCGGCTTTGAAAGGAATTTCTGGCTTGGTAGCCTCCGGGTCTTTGGCGATTCCTGAACTGTCGATCTTGGAAAGTGGCTTTCAAGAATATCAAGCCAGTCGAGAATCTTGCATTCAAGATCAAGTTCGAGCAGCTACGTTTTGCCGTGAAGAAACAAGTCCGGATCTACAGAAAACTTTGGCCGGCTTAAATATCATTCTTGCTGGTGTGAACAGTCTTGCGATCAATGATACTTGTAAAACATTTTCTAAAGCGATGAGCTTAGCGCAACTAGGGATTACCGCTTACACAGGAGCTTGTGGGCTTTTGCGCAAGAAGTGCAATATGTCCTGTGCGGCAGCGGCAAATGGTCTTAAAAAAATTCTTAAAGGTCTAGTTTCCAACGGAGCGACCTGCACATCTCCAATTCCGGCAACGTGCCCTGCCGCTTACGCCTCATTAAACACCTATAAAAAACAAATCTATTCTCAAGTGAAACTCGAAGCCAGCATGGCTGATAAAAGAACCATCCATTCCAAAGAAAAACTTTGTCAGCATACTTATGGGCTTTTGCTAGCGTCATCCGGAGTTGCCATTCTATCGCTCGCAAATTCGCTGAAGCAAGGACAACAATGTGACGAAGAATCTGACGCTAAAACTTCCGGCGGAAACTCTAATTCAACAGCTCCAATAGCTCCCACAACTCCAACACCAACTACTGTCTCCTCTCCGCCTAAAGTTCCACTGCCGCCGCCATCGTCTCTGCCCCAGGATTCACAACTTGAAGTCGCGCACGCATCGACAAAACCGGAAGAAAGCATTGAACAACGCAAAGAGCTCATAGCCTCGCCTGCTGTTAATTCAGAACTACGAGATTATTTGCCAGGTGGGAAAAAGGCCGTGGTCTCTGGTCGTTCCGAAACGACTTACCCAGAAATCACCGGCCCCGGAGGAAAATCCAACTTTGAAAAAATGCGCATTCGCTTCAGAGAGCTGCGCTTAGATGCGGATTAATCTTATTTTTTGCCAGCCCCGCGGAATTTTTCAAGTTCAACAGCGCTGTCTGTTTCTTCTCTTTTTGGACTTGGATGATCCATTTGTTTGTTGCGACTTTGTTGGTGCTGAGCTTTGATTTCACCGTCATATTTTTTACTTGTCTGACTAAAACCTTTGTTCTTGTGATGACCGGACATAATCGCCTCCTGTTTTTGGAAGCATATCAAGAATTCATTCAGGTTTGAAGATTGGCACAGACCG